>JBBQVF010000118.1:0-13885 GCA_038211805.1 Burkholderiales bacterium
GCGGCGCCCACGCCGCCAGGTCGGCCGCTGCCACGCCGGCCAGCCGGGCCAGCGAGGCGGTGTCGAGCACGGCATAACCGCTGCCGGAGAGTTGGACGTCGAGGTCATGCAGGGCGGTGAGGGGCGGTGGCAGCGGCATGCCGCGGATTGTGCCGCTGCGCCCTGCCCGGCCATTGCCAGGCCATTGGCGCGGGGCCGTTAGACTTTGCCGCCGCCCATGCTGATGCGGTCCCGTTCACCTCATCCCGACCCGCATGACGCTGTTGCGCCCCGACCCCGCACCGCCGGCCCTCGCCCCTGAGGTGTCGGCAGTGGCCGCCTACCACCTGCTGGACATTCCGGTGGCGTGGGCCGACGCCAGCGGCCGGCTGCTGGGCGCCAATGCCGCCTTCATGGCGGCGACCGGGGCGCCCGGGGCGACCGGCACGGCGATGCCCGGCCGGCCGGTGGCCGAGTGGCTGGGGTTGCTGCCACCGAGCGCTGCACAGGCAGGCGCATCCGGCGCATCCGCCCCACCCGCCCCACCCGCCCCATCCGCCGCGGCCGACGCCGCGCTGGGGCAGGCACTGGCGTCCCGGCTGACCAGCGACGCGCCGTTCGCGCCGCAGCCGCTGGTTGGCCGCCGCGCCGACGGACAGCCGCTGCGGGGCTGGCTGGGCCAGCGACGGTCTGGTGCGCTGCGCATCCTGAGCCTGCAGCTGGCGCTGCCGGCCGACACGCCCGCCGATGCGCCCGCCACTGCGCCCGGCACTGCGCCCGCCACCGCGCCCGCCAATGCAGCCACGGCCGAGCACCCGGCCGGCGCGCCACCGACCGCTGCCGACCTGCTGGCGATGGCGCAGTCGCTGGGCCGCTTCGGCGTCTGGCGACACGACTTGCGCACCGGCGGCAGCCACTGGGACGCCGAGGTCTGGCAGTACTTCGGCCAGGCGCCGCAAGACGAGACCCTGGGTTTCCAGGCCCTGATGCAGTCGGTGCATGCCGACGATCGCGCCTCGGTGGTCAGCACCTACAAGGCCTCGCTGACGCAACCGGGGCGCCACGCCGACCGCTACCGTCTGGGCGGCGCCGACGGCCTTTTCCGGCCGGTGCGGTCGATCTGGGAGGTGCGGCCGGGTGACGACGGGCAGCCGGCCCGGGTCTGGGGCATCCTGATGGACGACACCGAGGCGGTGCTGCTGGCGCAGACCTTCGACGACACCACCGCGCAGCTCGACCTGGCCGTCACGCTGGCCGGCGTGGCCATCTGGCAGCACGACCAGGCCAGCGGCCAGGTGCACAGCAACGACCTCGGCTGGTCGCTGCTGGGCCTGCCACCGCAGCCCCAGGGCCGGCGCACCGTCGACCTGGCCACGCTGCTGCACCCCGATGACCTGCCGACGCTGCGCCGCCAGTTCCGGCATGAAGCCCTGGTCCGGCCGACCCGCGCCCCCGCGCAGGCCGAGGGCTCGATCGACCTCGGCGCACGCTGGCGCCATGCCGACGGCCAGTGGCGCTACCTGCTGACGCGCCGCGTGCCGCGCCGCAACGCCCAGGGCGAACTGGTCGGCCATGTCGGCGTGGCGCTCGACCTGAGCGATCGCTTCGACCAGCAGCAGCGTGCGCTGGCGCTGGCCCAACGGCTGGAGATGGCCACCTCGGCGGCTGGCGTGGGGGTGTGGAACGTGCAGCTGAGCGAGCCACCGGTCTCGCACTGGGACGAGCAGATGCGCGCCCTGCACGGCATGGCGCCCGACCACCCGCCGCCCTCGCTGACCGACTACGTGCTGCGCCAGGTGCACCCCGACGACCGCGACAGCGTCAACGACAGCCTGACGCTGCTGCAGCAGCGGCGCGCGGGCCTGCTCGACATGGACTTTCGGGTGGTCTGCCCTGACGGCCAGGTGCGCCGGCTGGCCACCCGGTCGTCGATCAGCGGCGAGGCCGGCCAGCGCACCCTGCACGGCGTGATGCTCGATGTGACCGAGCGTCATGCCACCGAAGAGCGGCTGCGCCAGGCCCATGAGCGCGCCGCGCTGGCGGCGCGCGGGGCCGGCATCGGCACCTGGGAGTCCGACGCCGATGCGCAGCAAGGCTGGTGGGACGAGCAGATGTTCCGCCTGCGCGGGCGCGAGCCACGCAGCACCCCGGTGGCGGTGACCGAGATGATCGATTGGCTGCACCCGGCCGACCGCGGCGGACAGCTGCGACACCAGCAGGCCGCAGTGGCCGGTGACCGGGCAGCGAACTACGAGTTCCGCGTCATCTGGCCCGACGGCACGGTGCGCTGGCTGGCATCGCGCTCGACGCCGGTGCGCGACGAGAGCGGGCGCACCGTGCGCCGCATCGGCATCAACTGGGACGTGACCGACGTGCGCCAGGCCGCCGCCAGCCGCGAAGAGCGGCTGCTGGCGCAGCGCGAGAGCCAGGCCAAGTCGCGCTTCCTGGCCCGCATCAGCCACGAGCTGCGCACGCCGCTGAACGCGGTGCTGGGCTTCTCGCAGCTGCTGCTGGCCGAAACCGGGCCCGGCCAGCCCCCCGACCCGGCCACCTGGCGACGCCGGGTCGAGCATGTGCAGGCCTCGGGCGAGCACCTGCTGGCGCTGATCGACGACGTGCTCGAACTGTCCAGCCTGGAATCGGGCGAACTGCCGCTGTCGCTGCAGCCGGTGGCGCTGGCGCCGCTGGCGCAGACCACACTGCCGCTGGTCGAGCTGCTGGCCCAGCAGCACGGCGTCACGCTGCAACTGGGCACGCTGGACGGCTGGGCCCTGGCTGACCCGGTGCGGCTGCGCCAGGTGCTGCTGAACCTGCTGAGCAATGCCATCAAGTACAACCAGCGCGGCGGCAGCGTGACGGTGGCCACCGAGACCCAGGACGGCTGGCTGCTGCTGCGGGTGCAGGACACCGGCCGCGGCCTCAGCGAAGACCAGCTGCGCCACCTGTTCGAGCCCTTCAACCGCCTGGGCGCCGACCATGAAGGAATCGCCGGCACCGGCATCGGCCTGGCGATCGTGCAGGCCTCGGTGCAGCACATGGGCGGCACGGTGGCGGTGACCAGCCGGCCCGGCGCGGGCAGCTGTTTCGAATTGAGCCTGCAGCGCGCGCAGCCGCCGCTGCCGCTGCAGCCGGCTTTCGCGCTGGGCGATCCGCTGCCGCCGCCGCAGCTGCCACCCGGCAGCCGGTTGCTCTACATCGAGGACAACGAGGTCAACCTGCTGATCGTCAGCGAGCTGATGCGCCAGCGCGCCGACCTGCAGTTCCTGTCGGCGGTCGACGGCGCCAGCGGCTTGGCCGTGGCCCGCGAGCAGCAGCCGGTGCTGATCCTGCTGGACATGCAGTTGCCCGACATGGACGGCCACGAGGTGCTGCGCCGCCTGCGCGCCGACCCGGCCACCGCCGCCATCCGCTGCATCGCGCTGAGCGCCAACGCCATGCCCGAGGACATCCGCCACGCCCTGGCCAACGGCTTCGACGACTACTGGACCAAGCCGCTGGACCTGCAGGCCTTCCTGCGCGCCATCGACGGGCTGTTCGGGCATCCGGGCGCATGAGCCCGCACGGCCGCCCGAAGGGCTCATACACCGCAGTGCGCAGCACGCAGGTACACCAGTGAGCCTGGCGACTGCCCGGGGGCCGGTCGGCCTTGCCGCGATCGACGACAGCGGCATTGGCCGTCATCTTCTCGGTCTTGCCGGACCAGGGCCGAAGACCCCATCGCCGACAGCGGGCCCAGGCGCCGGCTTTCAGCCCCCCCGGGAAAGCCGCTGCAACGGATGGCCACTCAGGCGCGCCCGCTGTGCCAGCCCGCGGTCCAGGCCGCGCTGGAACGCCCGCCGTCCGGGGTCTGTGCGAACATACTGCGAGCCTGTTGTCGGCGCACGGCGAGTTGCCGACCGAACCGGACAGGGTGCGATGGCGATGTGCCTGCCGGGTTCTGACCTTGCGGGTGGCCGCCCCGCTTGCGTGCCGACAGATCGATGACCAGACAGGTGTGAGATGCGACTTGACCCCTCCAGGCTGGAGGCCTTGCGCCAGTTGCTGATACTGGATTCAGGGCCGGAACGTGCCTACGAAGACATCACGCGGCTGCTCGCCACGACGCTGGCCGTGCCGTTCACGATGGTCAATTTCCTGGATGCCGAGCGCGACTGGTTCAAGGCCTGTTCCGGCGTTCAGCAAACGACGTCGCCCACGGTGACATCGTTCTGCGAAGCCTTCTTCCATACCGACGAGTCGCTGATCGTGGCCGAAGACACGCTGGTCGATGAGCGGTTCATGGCGAATCCGAAAGTGGTCGGCAGGCCGTTCATCCGGTTCTATGCAGCGGCGAGGCTGGTGGTCAGCGGCCAGACCGTCGGCACACTCTGCGCCTATGACGTCCAGCCCCGCCGGCTGTCCGCTGAACAACTCGAGCACCTGCGGTCGATGACCGGCGCCGTGGTCGAGTTGCTCGCTCGACGACAGGCCGTCGGCGGGGCCGGTGCGGCCGGGGCCGCTCAGCGCAGCAGCTTGAAATAGGCCCGCAAGTCGTCGACGAACAGCGCGGGCTGCTCGAAGGCGGCGAAGTGCCCGCCCCGGGGCATCACCCGCCAGTGGCGGATGTCGGTGTGGCTGGCGGCCATCCAGCGCCGCACCGGCGGCACGATCTCCTTCGGGTACACCGCCACGCCGGTCGGGATGGTCACCGGCCGCGCCGCCCGGCGCCCGCCGCCGAAGCTCTCCCAATACAGCCGGGCCGACGAGGCGGCGCTGGCGGTCACCCAGTACAGCATCAGGTTGTCGAGCAGCGCGTCGCGGCCCAGCAGGTCTGCCGGATCGCCGTCGTGGTCGGTCCAGGCCCAGAACTTCTCCAGGATCCAGGCCGCCTGGCCGGCGGGTGAATCGGTCAGGCCGTAGCCCAGCGTCTGCGGCCGGGTGGCCTGCTGCCGGGCATAGCCCGAATCCCAGTCGCGGTAGAACTTGGCACGCTGCAGCGCCTGCAATTCGTCGGGCTCCGGCACCTGGCCCGGTGCATCGTCGCCCGGGGGCCGGCTGCCCATCGCCAGCGTGATGTGGATGCCTGCGCAATGTGCCGGGTCCTGCGCACCGAGCGCGCTGGTCACCGCCGAGCCCCAATCGCCGCCCTGGGCGCTGTAGCGGGCGTAACCCAGCCGGTCCATCAGCGTGGCCCAGGCCGCGGCGATGCGGTCGACGCCCCAGCCGGTGGTGGTGGGCTTGGCCGAGAAACCAAAGCCGGGCAGCGACGGACAGATCACGTGGAAGGCGTCGGCCGCATTGCCGCCATGCGCCGTGGGGTCGGTCAGCGGCGCGATCACCTGCTGGAATTCGACCACCGAACCCGGCCAACCGTGGGTCAGCAGCAGCGGCATCGCGCCGGCATGCGGCGAGCGCTGGTGGATGAAGTGGATGTCCAGGCCGTCGATCGCGGTGGTGAACTGCGCAAAGCGGTTGAGTTGCGCTTCGCGGGCGCGCCAGTCGTAGCCGCCGGCCCAGTAGCGGCAAAGGTCTTGCAGCCAGGCGCGCGGCACGCCCTGGCGCCCGTCGTCGACCAGCTCGGCCTCGGGCCAGCGGGTGTGGCGCAGCCGGTTGCGCAGGTCGACCAGCACGGCCTCGTCGACGGCGATGCGGAAGGGTTGGAGGGCGTCGGTCATTCGGCGCTCGTCAGTCGATCAGCCCGCGGCCGCGCAGCATCGGCTCGATCTGCGCATCGCGGCCGCGGAAGGCGCGGTAGGCGGCGCCGGGCTCCACGCTGTCGCCACGGCTGTAGATGCAGGCTTTCAGGCGCGCCGCCACGCTGGGGTCGAAGGCGCTGCCGGCTTCGGTGAAAGCGCCCCAGGCGTCGGCTTCCAGCACCTCGGCCCACAGGTAGACGTAGTAGCCGGCGGCGTAGCTGTCGCCCGAGAACAGGTGCTGGAAGTGCGGCAGCCGGTGGTTCAGCCCGGCATCGGCAGGCAGGCCGCGCGCGGCCATCACCTGCTGCTCGAAGGCGACGACGTCGTCGATCGGCACCGTGCTCTCGTGGGCGGCCAGGTCGACGATCGCGCTGGCCGTGTAGCGCACCGTCTCGTAGCCCTGGCCGAAGCGGCGCGCGGCGTCCAGCCGGTCGAGCAGCGCGGGCGCAATGGCCTCGCCGGTCTGCCAGTGGCGGGCATGGCGGGCCAGCACCTCGCGCTCGGCGCCCCAATGCTCGAACAGCTGCGACGGCAGCTCGACGAAGTCGCGCAACACCCGGGTGCCCGACAGGCGCGCGTAGCCGACGTCGCTCAACAGACCGTGCAGGCCGTGGCCGAACTCGTGAAACAGGGTGCGCACGTCGTCGGGCGACAGCAGCGTGGGCGCGCCCGGCGCGGCCTTGGCGAAGTTGTTGTTGTTGAGCACCACCGGCAGTGACGCGCCGCCGTCGGCCGCGTTGCGGTGCTGCAGTTGCAGCACGCTCATCCAGGCGCCGCTGCGTTTGCCCGGCCGCGCGAAGTTGTCGTGCAGGAACAGGCCGATCGCCGCGCCCTGGGCGTCACTGACCTGGTAGACGTCGACATCGGGGTGGTAGGCCGCCAGGTCGGGCCGCCGCTCGAACTGCAGGCCGAACAGGCGCTGCGCGCAGTCGAAGGCCGCGGCCACCATGTTGGGCAGCGCGAAGTAAGGCTTGAGCACCGCTTCGTCCAGCGCGAAATGGGCTTGCCGCACCTGCTCGGCCCAGTAGCGCCAGTCCCAGGGCTGCAGGTCGGTGCCTTCGCCCGATGCCGCGGGCTCACCGGCTGCGGCCATCGCCTGGCGCAGCAGCGCGCGCTCCTGCGCCAATGCGGGCAAGGCACGTTGCCACACCGCGTCCAGCAACGCCCACACCCGCTCGCGGGTCTGGGCCATGGTGTCGGCCAGTTTCAGGTCGGCGTAGTTGGCCGCGCCCATCAGCACGGCCTGGCGCTGGCGCAGCGCCAGGATTTGCCGCGCCAGCGGCCGGTTGTCATGCGCGCCAGGCTGCTCACCGCGGCCGACCCAGGCCCGCCAGGCCGCCTCGCGCAGGTCGCGCCGGGTCGAGAAGCTGAGAAAGGGCACGATCAACGACCGGCTCAGCGTGATCACCGGCTGGTCCAACCCGCGCTCGGCCGCGGCCTGGAGGGCGGCGGCGCGCACGAAATCGGGCAGCCCGGCCATCGCCGCTTCGTCGGGCAGGGCCAGGGTGTAGGCGGCCTCGTCGTGCAGCACGTTCTGTGCGAAGCGGGTCGACAGCTCGGCCAGCTGGCCCCCCAGCGCGGCGAACTCGGCACGCTCGGCCGGCGGCAGCTGGGCGCCGGCACGCACCAGGTCGCGGTGCTGGCGCTCGACCAGGCGCTGCTGCTCGGGCGTCAGCCCGGCGGCCAGCCGGCCGGCCAGCACCGCGTCGAAGCGGGCAAACAGCCCGGCGTCCTGCTGCACCGCGCTCCAGTGGGCGGCCAGCGGCGCGGCCATCTCGCGCTGCACCGCCTGCAGGGCCGGCGTGGTGGTCGAGGCCGACAGGTTGTGGAACACCGATTCGATGCGGTGCAGCAACGCGCCGCTGCGGTCGAACGCGGCAGCGGTGTTGTCGACATCCGGCGCCGCGGTCTGCGCCACCAGGGCGGCCACCTCGGCGCGGTGCAGGGCCATCGCGCGCTCCATCGCCGGGCGGAAATGCTCGGCACGGATGCGTTCGAAATCAGGCAGCGTCAGCGGCAGGGCGCCGTCGATCAACAGGGCATTGGTGGTGGCATCCATGGCGGGCGAGCGCGGTCAGGCGTGGTCAGGCGTTGGCGGGGCGGGCACCGACCGGTGCCCCCTGGCGGGCGATGATGCCACCGGCCCCGTCGGCCTGCCGCGGCCAGGGCCTGACGGTCCAGCGCGCAGTGCAGCCCGCTGCGGCACTGCAACAGCGCGCCGCGACGGCTTTGCAACCAGCCGTATCTCCTGCGTCGGACTGACCCTGCAGGCACCGGCGTGATGCCGATCAGCCGCATACTGCGCCGCACGGAGAGGCCGGCACCGGCAAGCGGGCGCACCACCAGTTCAGCCCCGCCGCGACAGCCCGCCCCCCGCCACAGCCGCAGGGAGCCGCGTTGATCCACCGTTCTTCTTGGCCGGGCCTGTCGGCCCTCGACCGCGCAGCGCAGGACATCGGCCTGCCCCTGACCCCCGCGCTGCGCGCGCACGTGGCCCATGAGCAGATGCGCATGGTGCTGCTGCACACCCGCATCGGCACTTTTGCGGCCTCGGGTTTCGCCGTGCTGCTGGCACTGCACCTGCAGGCGATCGTGCCGGCATGGCCGGTGCTGGCCTGGCTGGTGGTCAAGCTGGCGGTGGCGGCGGCGCGCATCGCGCTGGCCCAGGCCTACGAGCGCCACGCTGCGCGCAGCCCCGACGGGCCGCTGGCGCCGCGCTGGCAAAAGGCGATGCTGGCGCTGCTGGCGGTCGACGGCCTGGTCTGGGGCGTTGCCGGTTTTGCGCTGATGGACCAGCCGGTGCAGGTGGCGGCACTGGCCGTGGCCTCGCTCGACGCCATCGCCTGCGTGGCCACCTTCGGCCTGCAGGTGCGGCTGGCCGCCACCGCCGCCTACACCGTGCCCATCCTGCTGCCGGTGGCCGCGGGGCTGGCGCTGCGCGCTGACGAGATCGCCCTGTTCACCGCCGCTGGTGAATTGATTTTGCTGGGGCTGCTGCTGGCCACCGCACGCGCCGGCTCGCGGCAGCTGGCCAGCGGCCTGCTGCTGCGGCTGCAGGCCGAGCGCCTGGTGGCCGAGAAGGACGCGGCGCTGCAACTGGCCCAAGAGCGCAGCGCCGAGCGCAACCGCTTCATGGCCAAGGTCAGCCACGAGTTGCGCACCCCGCTGCACGGCATGCTGGGGCTGGCGCGGCTGCTGCACCTGGAGGCCCGCGACCCCACGGTCAGCCACCGGCTGGAGCTGATCGAGGGCTCGGGCACGCACCTGTTGGCGCTGATCAACGACCTGCTGGAGGTCTCGCGCATCGAAGCCGACCACTTCAGGTTGCACGACGAAGCCTTCGACCTGGCCGCCCAGCTCGACCAGATGGCCGACCTGTTCACGCTGCGGGCGGCCGACAAGGGCCTGCGGTTCAGCTTTCACCTGGGCCTGCCGCGCCCCTGCTGGGTGCACGGCGACGCGGCGCGCCTGCGCCAGGTGCTGAACAACCTGTTGGGCAACGCGGTGAAGTTCACCCGCCGGGGCGGCATCACGCTGGAGGCCGGCCCCGGCGCGCAGCCCGACCGGCTGCGGCTGGTGGTGCGCGACACCGGCGTGGGTGTCGGCGCCGATGAACTGGCCCGCATCTTCCAGCCCTTTCACCAGGCCGCCAGCAATGGCAGCGCCGGCCATGCCGCCGACGGTGTCGGCCTGGGCCTGACGATCGCCCGCGAGATCGCCCTGGCGATGGGTGGCGACCTGCAGGTGCGCAGCACGCCGGGCGAAGGCTCGACCTTCAGCTTCGAGGCCCCGCTGCCGCCTGCCGCCGCGCCCCCGGCGGCGGCCGCCAGCGCCAGCGCCGGCCAGCCGCTGCCCCGGCTGGTGCTGGTGGCCGAGGACGATGATGTCAACGCGCTGATCGTGGACGCTTTTCTCGCCGGCCTGGGGGTGCGCTGCGAGCGGGTGAGCGACGGCAAACAGGCGGTGAGCCGCGCGCTGCGCGAGACCGACCGGCCCGACCTGGTGCTGATGGACTGCCGCATGCCGGTGATGGACGGCTTGACCGCCAGCGCCGAGATCCGGCGCCAGGAACGCACGATGGGCCTGCGCCGCCTGCCCATCGTGGCGCTGACCGCCACCACCACCGAGGCCGACGTGCAGGCCTGCCTGGACGTCGGCATGGACGCGGTGGTCGGCAAGCCGTTCACCCCCGAACGGCTGGCCGAGGCCCTGCGCAGCGCGACCGCGGCCGCCCGCGGCTGACGGCGCCGGAGCTCGCGCCGCTCGTGGCGCGGCGGTCTCGCGGCTGTCTCGCGGCTGTCTCGCGGCTGTCTCGTGGCTGACGCGCGGTTTTGGCGAGGTTTTTGCGGAATCGTCGGGCGGTGGTCCTTCAGGCCGTCTGGCGCAGCCGCGGCAAAGCATTCTTGGCAGCCCGCAGCGGCCCGGCCTCGGCCTCGGCCTCGGGTTCGGCCAGCAGCTGCAGATCGGGGTGCCAGGTCTCGACCATGAAGCCGTAGAGCGGGTGCCGGCCTTCGCGCCAGCAGCGTTCGGCGGCCACCACGTCGAAGCTCAACACGCTGTGCGGCAGGCCGCCGGCATGGGCCAGCGGCACCTGGCGGCCGGCGCCCAGCAGGTCGGTGAAGCCCAGGCCGCGGTAGATGCGCACCAAGCCCGGGCTGCGCGCACCGATCAGCAGCAGGCGGGTCTGGCTGGCCATCGCGGCCAGGTAGCAGGCCTTCACCAGCAGCGGCCGCAGCAGCGGGTCGGCGCCGGCCAGGATGGCCAGCCGGGTGATCTCGGCGCGTGCCTGGCCGGCCAGCGTGGCCGGCAGCGCCAGGCTGGCCTCGATCGGCAGCGGCGCGCCGGCATTGCGCTGCAGGCGCGCGGTGCCGACCAGCGCGCCGCTGGCCTTGTCGCGACAGACCAGCACCACGCTGCCGCGCGAGCGGTCGATCGCATCGGGCTCGGCCAGCGCCTGCGCCAGCCCCGGCAGGTGGTGGCCGTAGGCCTGCGCCCGCAGCGCACAGGCTTCACGCAGCTCGGCGCCGTCGCGGGCGATGCGCACAGTGAACGACAACTCGGACATGGACATCGGACGGTGCTCCCGGCCCGGCGGGGCCGCTGTTGGGGACGACATGGGGACGACGTGGGTGCGAGGTGGATGCGACGTGGGACGCTGCAGGGACGCCGTGGTGTCTGCCCGGAGGCCGCACACCACGGGCGTCAGCTTGCGCCGCCGCCAAGCCGGTCGATGGTGCGAAAAAACCGGTGCTGCGCCGCCTGTTCCGGGCCGGCGCTACAGTGACGGCCTTCCACCCGACCTGCGGCCCGCCGCCGCTCCGCGCATGCCTTCAGCCAAGTCCCCTGCCTTCCGCCCGTCGGGCCGCGGCGCCGGCTCGTCCACGCCGCTGTGGTTGTGGCTGGGCCTGGCGCTGCTGATCATCGTGGCCGACCAGTTGACCAAGACGCTGGTGATCAACCGGTTCGCGCTGGGCGACAGTCAGACGGTCACGGCCTGGTTCAACCTGGTGCGGGCGCACAACGCGGGTGCGGCGTTTTCGTTCCTGGCCGACGCCTCGGGCTGGCAGCGCTGGTTCTTCATCGGGTTGGGGGCGGTGGCCTCGGTGTTCATTGTCTGGATGCTGCGCAAGCACCCCGGCGAGCGCCTGTTCTGCCTGGCGATCAGCCTGATCCTGGGCGGCGCGATCGGCAACGTGGTCGACCGCCTGCTGCATGGCCACGTGGTCGACTTCCTGCAGTTCCACTGGTCGTTCCTGGCGCCGATGTTTCCGGGCGGCTACTTCCCCAGCTTCAACATCGCCGACAGCGCCATCACCGCCGGCGCAGTGGCCTTGATCCTCGACGAAATTCTGCGCGTTCGCCGCAGCCGCTGAAGCCGCTGAAGCCGCTGCAGTCGCTGGGCGCCGCGCCAAGCCCGCCAGGCGGGCAGGCGGGTCGGACACACCAGCCGTGCCGCACCGGGCACGGGACTGCCCCCATGGTCGCCGGCGGCGGCCGGCGCTACGCTCGGTGGTCCATGAACGCACTGCCCTCGCCCACCCCGCCGCCCGAAGCCCCGCCGCCGCACGACGGAGCCCCGCCCGAGGGCACCGACCCGGCCGAAGGCTCGGCCCTCTTGATCCAGCTGCGCCCGCTGGCCCTGGGTGACCCGCTGCGTTGGTTGCTGCTGGGCTGGCGCGATTTTCGAAGCTGCCCCGGCATCGGCCTGTTCTACGGTGCCTGCTTCATGGCCATGGGCTGGCTGCTGATGACGGTGTTCGAGCACGCGCCGGCCTATGTGCTGGCGCTGTCGGCCGGCTTCCTGCTGACCGGGCCGTTCTTCTGCCTGGGCCTCTACCAGGCCAGCCGCCGGCTCGAGCGCGGCGAAACACCCGACCTGGGCGATTCGCTGCTGGCCTGGGACCAGCGCGCCGGCACGCTGGCGATCTTCGGCTTCGTGCTGCTGGTGCTGGAGATGCTGTGGGGCCGGGCCTCGCTGATCATCTTCGCGGTCAGCTTCGACGGCATGCCCGACTTCAAAGGCTCGCTGCTGGCCCTGCTCGACCCCGCGAACATCCAGTTCATCGTCGCCTACCTGCTGGTGGGCGGGCTGTTCGCCGGGCTGATCTTCGCCGTCAGCGTGGTCTCGATTCCGATGATCCTCGACCGATCCACCGACGCCATCAGCGCCGGCCTCACCAGCCTGCGGCTGGTGCTCGGCCAGCCGCTGGTGATGCTGTGCTGGGGCGCGCTGATCACTGTTCTCGTGGTGCTGGCCATGCTGCCCTGGTTTGCCGGGCTGCTGGTGGTCGGGCCGGTGCTGGGCCATGCCTCCTGGCATGCCTACCGCGCCGCGGTCGGCGACTGAACAGCCGCTGCCGGGGCCGGGGCCGGGGCGTGCTGGGCCGGTGGTGGGCCGGTGGTGGGCCGGCGGTGGGCCGGCTAGAGTCCGGCTTGCGCACCGCTCCCGGACATCCCATGCACCCTCTGCCAACCCAACCGACCCAGCCGAACCGCCCCGCCGCCCCGCGCCGAACCGGCCCCTCGCCGCGTCTGACGGGCGCCCATGCGCTGCTGGTGCTGGGCCTGGCCGTCACCGTGCCGCCGCTGCAGGCCGGCCTGCCCGAGGCGGTGGCCGCGCTCAAGCCGTCGGTCGTGGCGGTGGGCACCTACGACGCGCTGGCCAACCCGCGCTTCAATTTCCGCGGCACCGGCTTCATCGTCGGTGACGGCCGGCAACTGGCCACCAATGCCCATGTCATTCCCGACGAGGCCGCCTTGCGCCAGCGGCTGGTGCTGCAGATCGCCGGCAACCGCAACGCCACCGGCGACCGCGCACCCGAGACCCGCCAGCTCACGGTGCTGGCCGTCGACCCGGTGCACGACCTGGCGCTGCTGCAGATTGCCGGTGCGCCGCTGCCTGCGGTGACGCTGGCCGACGGCGGCGCGCGCGAGGGCCAGGCGGTGGCCTTCACCGGGTTTCCGATCGGCGGCCTGCTGGGCTTTTCGCCAGTGACCCACCGCGCCACCATCTCGTCGATCACGCCGATCGCATTGCCGCCGCCCAACGCGCGCCAGCTGGACGCTGCCGCGGTGTCGCGTCTGCGCCAGGGCCCGTTCGACATCTACCAGCTCGACGGCACCGCTTACCCCGGCAACAGCGGCGGGCCACTGTTCGACGCCGACACCGGCCAGGTGCTGGGCATTGTCAACATGGTGCTGGTCAAGGGCAGCCGCGAATCGGTGCTGAGCCAGCCGTCCGGCATCAGCTACGCGATCCCGGTGCGCTTCCTGCGCGATCTGCTGGCCGCCCCGCGCTGAGGCACCCTCGGCCTGCAACCGCCTGGTTGTGCTGGGCAGCTGACGGCTCGTTGCTGACGTTGCCGAATACCCGCTTTAGACTGTTCTGCGCGACGCGCCAGGCGGTACCCGGCGGCGTCGCTGGCTGGGTCGGTCGGCGCTGCGCACCGACTCCGCTGTGGCCCGTGGCCAGAGGCCCCGGGCCTTCGCCAGGCACAAACAGTCCTCAGGACTGTTTGTGTCCGGGCTCAGTGCATCGATTCGAGGTCGCGCGGCAGAACTCGCTACGCGCCGTGCCGGCGCTGCGCTCTGACAACCGCCGCGGATCAGATGACGAAGCGCGCTGCGCGCGCCGACCCCGAATCTGCGCTCCTCGCCGCCCCACACAGCGCCGCCACCGGGCACCGCCTGCCGCGCACCAACGGTCTTTTGTTCCTGTGGCAAACCGCCCC
>JBBQVF010000119.1:0-13680 GCA_038211805.1 Burkholderiales bacterium
CACTGAGCCCGGACACAAACAGTCCTGAGGACTGTTTGTGCCTGGCGAAGGCCCGGGGCCTCTGGCCACGGGCCACAGCGGAGTCGGTGCGCAGCGCCGACCGACCCAGCCAGCGACGCCGCCGGGTACCGCCTGGCGCGCTGCGCCGAACAGTGAAAAGCGGGTATTCGGCAACGTCAGCAACGAGCCGACAGCCGACCGTCAAGCGTCCGGCAAGGGCATCACACCGACCACCCCAGGCAGCGCAACACCACCGCGCTGCCCGGGCACCACGTTGCCGTAGCGCTGGGCATAGACCGGCGGCAGCGCTTGGGCGTCGTCGGGTGCCAGCCACAGGCGCAGCAGGTAGCGGCGACCGGCCGGCTCGGGCCAGTCGTCGAAGGCAGTGCGGTCGTGCAGCAGCCGGTGGTTCTGGACGAACTGCAGGTCACCGGGCTCCAGCGCCATCATCAGGTGCAGCGCCGGGTCTTCGGCCAGCGCGTCCAGGGCATCCAGCGCCTCGACATGCGCCGGGCTCAGGCGCGGCGCGTCGGCGAAACGCTGGGCCGAGTTGAGGTACTGACGCTGGTAGATCGCCGCAAACGCGCCCTGATGCCAGTTGAACGGCGGGATCTCGAAGTACGGTTTGGCGCCCGGCGGCACCTCGCCGCGCCGGTCGGTGGCCAGCGGTTGGAACAACAGCCGGCACAGATCGGGGCGCTGCGCCCGCAAACGGTTGTAGACCGTGACCGACGACACCAGCG
Organism: Burkholderiales bacterium; assembly: GCA_038211805.1. Taxonomy (GTDB): domain Bacteria; phylum Pseudomonadota; class Gammaproteobacteria; order Burkholderiales; family Burkholderiaceae_C; genus Pseudaquabacterium. Next base: position 744 of record JBBQVF010000119.1, read on the forward strand.
CCGACAGCCCGCCCGAGCGCGCCGTCTGCAGGCACAGCAGGCCCACGATGTCGCAGGAATCGGTGTGGAAAGTCTGCCGCTCATGGGTTTGGTAGATGCGCACGTTGGGGTCGTCGACCCGCAGGCCGACATCGCGCACATGGCCCAGCAAGTGGCCCTGGGCGTTCTGCGGCCGCGGCTGGCCCAGGTGGGCGCCCAGGCCGTAGAAGGCCACGGCGCCGAGCCGGCGGCCCCAGCGCGCGATGGGCAGGCCGCGCAGCACCGCAAAGCCGCGGCCCCGCAGCAACTCGGCCCGCAACATGGCCAGCCGTGGGCCCAGCGTGGGCAGCGGGAAAACCGACGGGGTCAGCGTGTTCAGCGCACCGGCATCGCGCTCGGTGCGGGCCAGCCAGGGCGTGGCGGCCGCCTCCAGCTCAGCCAGTTCAGTTGCCGACAGCACTTGCAGCCAGGCGCCGTCGCGCGCCAAGTCGGGGCCGATCCAGGCCGAGGGGCCGGTGATCTGCACCGGCAGGCCCGCTGGAAAGCCGTCGATCCAGCCATCGGTCATGGCGCCGCCGCCATCAGCAGCGAGACCGCTTGCGCCTGGGTCAGGGTCAACACGCCCTGCGCCCGCATCGCGGCCAGAAAGGCCGCGGCCTGCGGCTCGAAGCCGGCCACCGGGCTCATGCAATCGGTCAACAGCAGCAGCCGCTCAGGGCGGCCCGACGGCAGATGTTCGAGCAAATGCTCGACCGTCGCCCTGACGCAGTGGCTGCTGGCCTGGCCGGCGATCAGCAACCGGTCGGCACGGTCGAGCCGGGCCAGCAGTGGCCGGTTCAGCAGGGTCGACGGGTCGGTGGCGTCCGGCACCTCGGCCTGCAGCGCGCTGTAATGCTCAGACCAGGGAAAGCTGCCCTTGTCGACCACGCGCACCGGCACATGGCGGGCGTCTTCCCAGGCGTTGCAGGCGGCCAGCACCGCCGCGTGCAGGCCCTGGCCCCAGCTGCCCAGTTGGCAGTGCACCGGCCAGACCATCAAGGCATAACGACCGGCCGCCTCCAGGGCGTCCAGGTAGGCCAGGGTCCGGTCTGATTCGCCCGCCACCGCCGGGCGGAAGCGGCCCGCGCGCACCTGCGCCGCGGTGATGGCCGTGAACGCCGGCACCGCTGCGCCGTTGTCCGCCAGCCAGTAGCCGGGGTGGGCGATGTCGTGGCGGTGGTGCGCGTCGAGGGTGACGGTGATGCCGTCGATCCGCGCCGCCGCCTGGTCGATCAGGCCGGCCAGGCGCAACAGGTCGGCATGCGCGCCGGGCACCGGCAAGGCCGGCACCAGGCGGCGGCCGGTCAGCGGGTCTGGCGGACACCAGGCGTCGGGCAGGTCGCAAAAATCGTTTTGCGCGTCGATGATCAACAACTCGGTCTGGCTGGCCATGGTGGTGCGGGCGGAGGGGGTGGCGGGGTGGCGGGGCGCGGGTGGGTGCGCGGGTGGGCCGGGCAGGTTGGCCAGGCTGGCCAGGCGCTCGGCCTCCGAGGCACTGTAGCCCAGCGGCCCCGCCGGACCCCGGCAGACCTAAACTCGGCAGCCCGTCATCTGCCGCCCACCGGAGCTCCCATGATTCTCGAAGTCGCCGACATCCGCATCCAGCCTGGCCAGAACGCGGCCTTTGAAGCGGCGATCCAGCGCGCGCTGGTTACGGTGGCGAGCCAAGCCGCGGGCATGCAGGGTTTCAGTGTCAACCGCGGCATCGAGAGCCCTGAGCGCTACATCCTGCAGATCGTCTGGGCCACGCTGGAAGACCACACGGTGGGCTTCCGCGAGGGGCCGCTGTTCGCGCAGTGGCGGGCCATCATCGGGCCGTTCTTCGCCGCGCCGCCGTCGGTGGAGCATTTCAGCCTGGTCACCCAATCGGCCTGAAGGCGGGCCATCATGAGCCGTGCCGCCGCCGTCGCCCAGGCCGAAGCGCAGTTCGACACCGGCGCCTTCTTCGGCACGCTGGCCCGGCGCGTGGCCTGCCGCACCGAGAGCCAGAACGCCGAGCGCGCGCCCGAGCTGCGGGCCTACCTGGACCAGCAGATCGCCCCGGCGCTGGCAGCGCTGGGTTTTACCTGCGCGGTGCACGACAACCCGGTGGCCGGCGCGCCGCCACTGCTGACCGCACAACGCCTCGAAGACCCTGGCCTGCCCACGGTGCTGTTCTACGGCCATGGCGACGTGGTGCGCGGCCACGAAGGCCAGTGGGCCGAGGGCCGCGATCCGTGGACACTGACCGACACGGTCGATCGCTGGTACGGCCGGGGCACCGCCGACAACAAGGCCCAGCACAGCATCAACCTGGCCGCCCTGGCGGCCGTGCTGGCCGCGCGCGGCGGCCGGCTGGGCTTCAACGCCAAGTGGCTGGTCGAGATGGGCGAAGAAACCGGCTCGCCCGGGCTGGCCGAGTTCTGCACCGCGCAGCGCGACCGGCTGGCCGCCGATGTGCTGATCGCCAGCGACGGCCCGCGCCTGCGTGCCGACCGGCCCACCGTGTTTCTGGGCTCGCGCGGCGTGGCCAACTTCGACTTGGTGCTGGTGGCGCGCCAGGGTGGCCACCATTCAGGCAACTGGGGCGGCCTGTTGCGCAACCCCGGCACGGTGCTGGCCAACGCCATCGCCTGCCTGGTCGACGCGCGCGGCGTGATCCGCGTGCAAGGCCTGCGCCCGCCGCCGTTGCCGGCCGCGGTGCGCACTGCGTTGGCCGACATCGCCGTGGGCGGCGGCCCGGGCGACCCCGAGGTCGACCGTGACTGGGGCGAGCCCGGCCTCACGTCGCCCGAGCGGGTGTTCGGCTGGAACGCGCTGGAGGTGCTGGCCTTCGGCTGCGGCAACCCGGCCCAGCCGGTCAACGCGATCCCGCCGGCCGCCCGCGCCACGCTGCAGTTGCGCTTCGTCGTCGGCACCGACGCCCACCACATCCGCGCGCAGGTGCTGGCGCACCTGCAGGCCCACGGTTTCGACGGCATCTCGGTCAGCGAACCGGTGGTGATGGCCGCCACCCGGCTGGACCCCGACAACGCCTGGGTGCGGCTGGCGCTGCAATCGCTGCAGGCCAGCACCGGGCTCAAGCCGGCGCTGCTGCCCAACCTGGGCGGCAGCCTGCCCAACGACGTGTTCGCCGACACCCTGGGCCTGCCCACGGTGTGGGTGCCGCACAGCTACCCGGCCTGCAGCCAGCATGCGCCCAACGAGCATGTGCTGCCGGCACTGATGCGCCAGGGCCTGGGAATGACCGCCGCGCTGTTGTGGGACGTGGGCAACCAGGCCGCCACGCTGCCGCGGCGACCGCGGTAACGAGCAGCGGGCAGCGGGCGGCGGGCACCGCGCTGACCGGTCCAGCCACCGCCGGTCGGCCCCGCCGGCGCCGATTGAAGTAAGTCACGAACGGCGCGACCATCCCGCAGGCGGGCACGGTGATACTTGCGGGCTGAGCACGCCCGCACGGGCATCGAGAGGTTGGGATGACAGCTTGGTTCCCCTGCAACGGCGCCCCCCGGGCGTCCCTGGCCGCGATCACGCTGGCCTGTGTCGTGGCGCTGGCCGGCTGCGGCCAGCCGTCGACCGCCGACTTGCTGGCTTCGGCCCGCAGCCACCTGGCCAAGAACGAGGTCGAGGCGGCGCGGCTGGAGCTGAAGACACTGCTGCAGGGCCAGCCCGATTCAGCCGAGGCGCGCTACCTGCTCGGCAAGCTGATGCTCGACAGCGGTGACGCCGCCGGTGCCGAGGCCGAGTTGCGCCGCGCGCTCGAAGGCGGCCACCCTGAAGCCACTGTGTTGCCGCTGCTGGCCCGCTCGATGCTGGGCCTGGGCAAGGGCGCGCTGCTGCTGCAGCAGTTCGGCAAGGTCACGCTGGCGCAGGCGCAGGCCGATGCCGAGCTGAAGACCCAGCTGGCCACCGCCCTGGCTGGCGAGAACGACCTGGCCAGCGCCCGCGACACGATCAACCAGGCGCTGCAACAGTCGCCCGACTTCGGCGCTGCATTGCTGCTGCGCGCCCGCCTGACCGCCGCCGACGGCGACCCCGCTGGCGCGCTGAAGGAAGTGGACGCGCTGCTGGCGCGCCAGGCCGACAACGCCGACGCCTGGCTGCTCAAGGCCGACCTGCTGGCGCGCGACGCCTCGGGCAAGCGCGCCGCCGACACCACCGCGGCGGCCGACGCCTACCGCCAGGCGCTGAAGCTCAAGCCCGACAACCTGCAGGCCCATGTGGCGCTGATCAAGCTCGAGCTGGCCCGCGGCGATGCCGCCGCCGCCAACGCGCAATGGACGGCCATGCAGAAAGTGGCCCCGCGCCACCCGCAGACGCTGTTCTTCGAGGCCGTGCTGGCCGAGCAGAAGGGCGATTACAAACGCACCCGCGAACTGACCCAGCAGCTGCTGCGGGGCGCGCCCAGCGACCCGCAGGTGCTGATGCTGGCCGGCCAGGCCGAGCTGAAACTGAACGCGCTGACCCAAGCCGAGGCCCACTTCACCAAGGCGATGCAGGCGGTGCCCAAGGCGCCCTTGCCGCGCCGCCAGCTGGCCCAGGTGCAACTGCGCAGCGGCCAGGCCGACAAGGCCCTGGTCACGCTGCGGCCGCTGCTCGAAGTCGACCCACCCGACGCCGAGTCACTGAGCCTGGCGGCCCAGGCCCAGATGACGCTGGGCAACACCGCCGCCGCCGACGCCAGCCTGGCCAAGGCCAGCAAGCTCAAACCCGACGACCCGCGCCTGCGCACCGCGATGGCGCTGTCACGGCTGGCCAAAGGCAAGGACCCGGCGGCGATCGCCGAGTTGCGGGCCATCGCTGCGGCCGACAAGGGCAGCACCGCCGACCTGGCGCTGGTCAACGTGCTGGTGCGCCAGAACGACCTGGCCGGTGCGCTGAAGGCGGTCGACGCGCTGGCCGCCAAACTGCCGGGTGATGCGCTGCCCGACCAGTTGCGCGGCCGCCTGGCGCTGCAACGCAAGGACCCGGCCGCCGCCCGCCTGGCCTTCGAGGCGGCGCTGGTCAAGAACGCCGACTACCTTCCGGCCTTGGCCGGCCTGGCCGCGCTGGACATGGCCGACCGGCAACCGGCCGCCGCCAAGGCGCGCTTCGAGGCGCTGCTGCAGCGCAACCCGAAGAACACCGGGGCGCTGATGGCGCTGGCCGAAATCGGCGCCCGCAGCGGTGACAAGACCGAGCAGACCGCCGACCTGCTGAGCCGCGCCATCGCGGCCGACCCCAGCGACGCCCGGCCACGCCTGGTGCTGGCCGACCTGCACCTGGCCGCCGGGCAGCTGAAACCGGCGATGGACGCGGCGCAAGCCGGCGTGACCGCCCTGCCCGACAACGCCGACCTGCTCGACCGGCTGGGCCGTGCCCAGCTGGCCGGCGGCCAGGCGCAGCTGGCTGTCACCACCTTCGGCAAGCTGGCGACGCTGGCGCCCAAGAGCGCCTTGCCGCAGCTGCGGCTGGCCGACGCCCACAGCGCGACCAACAACCGCAGCGGCGTGGCGGCTGCGGTGCGGCGCGCCGCCGAGCTGGCGCCCGATTCACTGCTGGTGCAGCAAGCCCAGGTGAGCCTGGCGCTGATGGACGACAAACCCGAGCAGGCCCTGGCCGTGGCGCGCAAGGTGCAGGCCCAGCGGCCCGGCGACGCGGCGGGCTTCAGCATGGAAGGCGACATCGAGCTGCGCCGCCGCAACTGGGACGCCGCCGCCGTGGCGCTGCGCAAGTCGGTGGCCCGCCAATCGCCGGGTGACAGCGCCCAGCGCCTGCACGGCGCGCTGCTGGCCGGCAAGAAGACCGCCGAGGCGGAAAAACTGGCCGTTGACTGGCGCAAGAGCCATCCCGACGACATGGCCTTCGTGCTGCACCTGGGCGACGCCGCGCTGGCCGGTGGCCACCCGGCCCAGGCCGAGGCGTTGTATGCCGAGGTGCTGGCCCGCCAGGCCGACAACGTGATCGCGCTGAACAACCAGGCCTATGTGCTGGCACTGCAGAAGAAGCCCGGTGCGGTGGCGATGGCCGAAAAGGCCTTTGCCAAGGCGCCCAAGTCACCGGCGGTGATGGACACCCTGGCCTACACGCTGGCCACCGAGCAGCAGTGGCCGCGGGCGATCGAGTTGCAGACCCAGGCCGTAACCGCCGCGCCCGAATCGACGCAGTTCCGCCTGCAACTGGCCAAGCTGCACCTGCAGGCGGGCGACAAGCCCAGCGCCCGCACCGAACTGCAGACCCTGGCCAAGCTGGGCGCCGCCTACCCGCGGCAGGCCGAAGTCACCGAATTGCTCAAGCAGGCTGGTGGGTGATTTGGAACACCCCCTACGCGCTTCGCGCGCCCCCTCAAGGGGGCAACGCCAGCGGCCCGGCGAAGCCGGTTCCGCGGCGTTCACTTGGTTCAGCCTGATTCATGCATCGCGGCTGGCGCAGGCCTCCCTAGACAGTTGAAGCGTTGGCAAGCCTTGGCTTCAGGCGATCGCTTCGTAGACCCGGCGCTTGTAGTCGAACCAGAACGGGTGCCAGAAGCCGAAGAAGCGCTGCGCCATCACCACGCCGGCCAAGCCGGTGGCCGGTGAGATCCACCAGTGGGTGGCGGCCAGGCCGCCCCATTGCAGTTCGCCGACCGCAGCGGCCGGCTGCAGCCGCGACGCCCGCCGGCACACCGCACCGCCCAGGCCGAAACCCAGGCTGGGCACCGGCCCGGTGATCGGGAACTGCACGCTGTGTTCGGCCCGCACCTGGTCGACGAACATCGCCGCCAGCGTGGCGGGCTTCAGAATCGACGGCTGGCCCGGCATCAGCTGTTGCAGCAGCGACAGCATGTCGGCCTGCGTGGTGAACAGGCCGCCCGCGCCCGATTGACGCGCCACCGGCTGGCGGTAGGCGCCGGGCCAGGGCGTGTCGTCCAGCCGCACCAGACCGGGCTTCATCGGGTCGGCCAGGTCGCCGCGGTACAACGCCGGCAGGCGCGGCACCTGGTCGGGCCGCAGCACGAAACCGGTGTCGACCAGGCCCAGCGGGCCGAACAGGCGCTGCTGCAGCGCGTCACCGAAGGCCTGGCCGGTGACAATTTCGCACACGCGCGCCAGCACGTCGATGCCCAGCGCGTATTCCCAACCCTCGCCGGGCTGGAAGTTCAGCGGCAGCGTGGCCAGCGCGTCCATCTGCTCGGCCAGCGTGGTGGTGTGCGTGCGCACGCCGCGCGCGAGGTAGGCGTCGTACAACAGCGAGCCGGGGTCGAACACGCCGTGGCTGAAACCGGCCTGGTGGCTGATCAGGTGGCGCAGCGTGATGTCGCGTGCCAGCGGCACCGTGTCGTCGAGTGACCTGGCGTCAGGCCGCAGCACCCGCATGGCACCAAAAGCCGGCAGGTAGGCCTTCAGCGGGTCGTCCAGCGACAGCCGGCCCTCGTCGGCCAGCAGCAGCACCAGCACGCTGGTGAACAGCTTGGTGTTGGAGAACGCGCGGTGGATGTGGTCGGGGCGCAGCGCCTCGGCCGATTCGCGGTCGGCCAGGCCGGTGCAGAACTGGTCGATCAACTCACCGTGGCGCATCGTGGCGGCCGACACGCCGGCCAGGCGGTCGGCGGCCACCTCGGCCTGCAGCACCGCGTGGGCGGCGCTGAAATCAGGCACCGTCATGCCGCCGCCTGCCAGCTGCTGCCCGACTCACCGCGTGCGCGGCCGTCGTCGCGCAGCTTCAGCAGGTGGGCACGCAGCGAGCGCAGCGCCATCGCGTGCAGCGCCTTGGGGGTGTCGAAGTAGACCGCGGCCACCAGCGCCTCCTCGTCCACCGGCGCGGCGGCCGACAGCGATTGCAGCGCCGCCAGCACCTTGGCCTCGCGCCCCAGGCGGTGCGCGATGGTCTTTCGGACCACCGCGTGCGGCTCGTCGATCAGGAAACCGTGGCCGGGCGCCAGCCAGTCCAGGTCGAAGGCCAGCAGCTTCTCGAGCGACCGGAGGTAGACCGCCATGTCGCCGTCGGGCGGGTTGATGACCACGGTGCTGCCCTGCATCAGGTGGTCGCCGGTGAACAGCAGCTTCTCTTCTTCGAGCAGGAAACACAGGTGGTTGCTGGCATGGCCGGGGGTGTGCAGCGCACGCAGCGTGACGCCGTCGCCCAACGCCAGCACATCACCGTCGGCCAGCACCTGGTCGGGCTGGAAGCCGGTGTCCTGCCATTCGGGGTGGTCAGCGACGCGGCCGTAAGTGGTCGCGCCAGTGGCGGCCACGATGGCGGCGGCGGCGGGCGAGTGGTCCTTGTGGGTGTGGGTCACCAGCACGCGGGTGATGCGCCCCGGCGCGGCGGCCAGCAGCGCAGCCACGTGGGCGGGGTGGTCGGGGCCGGGATCGAGCAGCGCCCAGTCGTCGCTGCCGGGCGAGCCGATGAAGTAGGCGTTGGTGCCCGGCCCGGTCATCATGCTGCCGTTGTCGGCGGTGACGCGCAGCACCCGTGGCGACAGCCAGACCGGCGCGCCGGCCTTCAGCTCGACGCTGGCGGTGCCGCGGCCGTCGGGGTCGAGCCGGCCGAGTTCGGCATAGGCCCAGTCGCCCAGGTTGATCGGCGTGCGGCCCTTCGGCCCCTGGCCGACCCGCGGCCGGTTCAGCGGGATGCTGGCCTGCGCGCGGGCCCAGGCCACCACGTCGGCGGCGCGGCTGAAGCTGCCCAGGTGCTTGAGCGTGACCTCGGTGACGTTCATCAGCTTGAGGTCGCGCGAGCGCGCTATCGCCTCGGCAGGAGTGAGCCACAGCTGCTCCACCGTCTCGGTGGTGTCTTCGCTGGCGGTCTGGCCCAGCGGCGCCTCGGTGACGAAAAACCGGGTGTCGAAGATCTTGGGCAGTCCCTTGGGTGTGATCCAGTGGGCGTAGTAGGCCAGCCGGTCGGTCGCCAGCCGCACGTTGAAGCGGTCGCAGACCTCGGCCATGCCGGTCTGGTTGGCGTGCAGCGAGCGGCGCAGCGCCACCACCTCGTCGGCCGGCAGCGCGTGCAGGTCGACCACCGCGCCGCTGGTGTCGGTGGCGAACAGCAGGCCGGCTTCCTCGAAGCATTCGCGCACCGCCGCCACCCAGTAGTGCAGGCCGTCCGACGCAATGCCCAGCCGCGCGCTCGCAGTTGCATCGTCCAGGCCGTTGCAGCGTTCGTAGTGGCCACTGTCACTCTTGTCGAGCAGGCCACCGGGGAACACGGTGGCGCCGCCGTTCTGGTCGCCGGGGCGCTCGGCGCGGCGCAGCATCAGCACTTCCATGCCGCGCGGCGCATCGCGCAGCACGATCAGCGACGCGGCCGCGCGCGGCACCGGCGGCGGTGCGTCGGCCGGGGCGCTGGGCAGCGGGCGGTGGGGTCGGGTGTCGTCGGTCATGTCAGTTCTCCATGGCGCTATGCGCCAGCCGTGCGGCATGAAACGGGCGCCACCAAGCAAACGCCGCGGAACCGGCTTTGCCGGGCCGCTGGCGTTGCCCCCTTGAGGGGGCGCGCGAAGCGCGTAGGGGGTGTTTCATTTCAGGTCCGCCCGGCCGTCCGAAGGACCTGAAACACCCCCTCGGGGGGCAGCGAGCAAAGCGAGCGTGGGGTAGTCATGTCAACCGCCGATCGCCACGCCCGCAGCGCGCAGCGCGGCGATCTCGTCGGCACTGAAACCGGCCTCGGCCAGCAGGCTGTCGGTGTGGCTGCCGGCCTTCACCGGCGCGGTGGGGTGCGCCGGCTGGCTGCGCGAGAAGCGCGGCGCGGGTGCAGGCTGGGTGACGCCACCGATGTCGATGTAGGCGTCGCGGGCCACCGCGTGCGGGTGCCGGGCCACTTCGTCGATGCGCAGCACCGGGGCGAAGCAGACATCGGTGCCTTCGAGCAGCGCGCTCCACTCGTCGCGGGTCTTGGCGGCGATCAGCCGGGTGATGTCGGCACGCATCTCGGGCCAGCAGCGGCGGTCGTACTGGCGCTTGAGGTATGCCGTGTCGAGGCCGATGCGCCGCACCAGCTCGGCGAAGAACTTGGGCTCCAGCGAGCCGATCGAGACCCATTGGCTGTCTGACGTGGCGTAGGTGTCGTAGAACGGCGCGCCGCCGTCCAGCAGGTTGGCGCTGCGCTCGTGAACGTTCCAGGCGCCGCTGGCGGCCATGCCGAAGAAGATGCTCATCAGCGACGAAGCACCGTCGACCATCGCCGCGTCGACCACCTGGCCCTGGCCCGAGCGGCTGCGCTCGAAGATCGCCGCCAGGATGCCGAAGGCCAGGTAGAGCGCGCCGCCGCCGTAATCGCCCACCAGGTTGAGCGGGGGCACGGGCTTGTCCTTGCCCCCGGCACCACCACCGATCGCGTGCAGCGCGCCGGTCAGTGCGATGTAGTTCAGGTCGTGGCCGGCGGCCTGCGCCAGCGGGCCGGTCTGGCCGAAGCCGGTCATGCGGCCGAACACCAGGCCGGGGTTGCGGGCGTGACAGGCCTCGGGGCCCAGGCCCAGGCGCTCGGCGACGCCGGGGCGAAAGCCCTCGATCAGCACGTCGGCGCGGTCGATCAGGCGCAGCGCGGCATCGCGGCCGGCAGGCTGCTTGATGTCGAGTGCCACCGAGCGGCGGTTGCGGCCCGAGACCTCGAACTTCACGTCCATCGGCACGCCCAGGCCGCTGGGCTCGGTGCGGTCGATACGGACCACGTCGGCGCCCAGGTCGGCCAGCAGCATGGCGCACAGCGGGCCGGGGCCGATGCTGGCCAGTTCAACGACACGCAATCCGGTCAAGGGTCCCATGGGATGTCTCCTGCAATCTGTGAAAGTAATGCGCCAAAGTGTGCCGCAGCGCCCGAGGGCGCCGGTGTCATGCGCGGGACGGCAGTGCAGTCGTCGGGTCTGGTGGTTCCGGCGGTTCGGGCGGTTCTGGCTGTTCTGGCGGTTCTGGCTGCCGCGGCGGCTTCATCTGCCAGGCCGCCAACGCGGCGGCGCCGGTCAGCAACGCCATCACCACGAAGACCTCGTGGAAGGCGCGCACCGTGCCGGCCTGGCCCAGCGCGGCATGGGCTTGCAGCCGCCATTCGAGCACGATGCCCACGCCGTTGACGCCCACCGCGCCGCCCAGCTGGCGCAGGAAGTTCATCGTGCCGGCACCGGCGGCGATCAACGGCTTGTCGAGCACGCGCATCGCGCTGAGGCTCAGCGACGGGATCACCAGCCCCAGGCCGATGCGGCCCAGCACCGCCCACAGCGTGAGCCAGCCGATCGCGGTGGCGGCGCCCACGCCGGCCACCACCAGGAAGCTGCCGGTCATAACCACCAGGCCGATGGTCAGCGTGCGGTGCAGCGGCGCATGGTCGGCCAGCCGGCCGGCCAGCGGAATGGTCAGCGCCAATGCCAACCCGGCGGGCATCAGCACCGCGCCCACCTGCGATGCCGGCAGGCCCAGCGCCACCAGCATGAACAGCGGCAGCAGGTAGGTGGAGCCGAACAGCCCGGCGCCGTAGATCACCGCCACCACCGCGGCGCGGCGAAACACCGGCTGGCGGTACAGCGCCAGCTGCATCAGCGGCGCGGCCACCCGCTGCTGGCGGCGCACGAAGGCCCCGCCCAGGGCGGCGGCCAGCGCCAGCTGCGCGGCGCCCAGCAGCGTCGAGCTGTGCAGCGTCACCAGGCCGTTGAGCAGCGCGGCCAGCAGCACGGTCAGCAGGCCCAGACTGAGCGCGTCGGGCGGCCGGGCCGCTGCATCCACCGGCTGGCCGCCGGGCGCGTTGTGCGGCAGGTAACGCCGCGCCATCGCTGCGGCCACGATGCAGAACGGCAACACGAAGAAAAACACCGCACGCCAGCCGAAGCCGTCGACCAGCAGCCCGCCCACACTGGGCCCCAGCGCCGGCGCCAGCACGGTGCCGAAGCCGAACAGGCCCATCGCGCGGCCCTGCTCGTGGCGGGCGAAGGCATGCATGATGATCACGCCGGGAATGGTCTGCAGCACACCGGCGGCCAGGCCTTCGACCACCCGCATCGCCAGCACCAGCCCCAGGTTGGGCGACAACCCGCCGATGAAGCCACCCGTGCCCAGCAGCGCCAGCATCAGCGCGTAGCAGCGGCGGTAGCCCAGCCGCTGCAGCAGCCAGGGCGTGCACAGCATCGACACCGTCATCGCGCCCATGAAGCTGGTGGCCAGCCACTGCGCATCCTGCTGGCCCAGCGTGAACTGGCGGCTGATCGCGGGCACCGCCACGTTGATGGTGGTGGCGGCCATCAGCGCGGCCATGTTGCCGATCATCACCGTGACCAGCACCCACCAGCGGTGGTGGGGGCCGTGGCGTTCACGCAGCGCCGCCAGCGAATGCGGCGCGGCGTCGACGGCGCCCGGAGCGGGGGCGACGGGCTCGGGGTCGGGTGGCACGGTGGGCATGCGTGGCTGATTGTGCGTGCACGGCGGCGCGCACAACGCCGAGCGCCAGGCCGGACGAAAGCCGGGCCTGCTCAAGAGAGTCGGAGCCAACACCCTCCTCGGCTCTCGACACTGGCCGGGCGCCGCGCCAGCATGGCGCCCAGCGCTCAGAGGCTGAGAGGAATTCGAGCGTGGCCGAGCAACGCGCCAAAACGTGCCCCATCTAGACGCAAAGCGCAGTCATAGCCCGGGCTATGGCAAGCATTTGCAACGACGAGCGGGGGCGTTTTGGCGTGGTGAGCGGACATGATCGAAAAACTCTCAGCCTCTCAGAGGGTGTTGACGAATTGAATGACACCCGCGCCGGAGTGGCCCAGGGCGCTGTGGAAGGCGCGGCGTGCGGCCCGGGCTGGGGGCCCGGGCAAGCGGCGCAACGCCCCACAGCGCCCTGGGCCGCCCGGCCCGCAGGGTGAGGCCCCAAACTGGGCCCACTCGTCGTTGCAAATGCTCGCCGGGCCTGCAGCCCGCCTGCGCTTCGCGCCTAAATTGGGCCCGTTTTGGGGTCTCACGCGGGTGCCATTCATTTCGTCAACACCCTCTCAGCCCAGCGGGCGGGTCCT
>JBBQVF010000120.1:0-13537 GCA_038211805.1 Burkholderiales bacterium
CTTCGGGTTGAAGCTGGAAATGGGCTGATCCGTCGTTGCCAATGCGCGCCATGCCGCCAGGCATGGCTGTGCTTGGCGCCTAGGCTGAGCCCATTTCCAGCTTCAACGCAGGCCCGTCCCCAAGCCCGACAGCCTCCTAGCGCGCCCGCCAGGGCCGCCCTCCGCCCCGGCAGTTCAGCCCGCGAACCGGTGGTTCGACATGCCCGAAAGTGCCGGGCATTTCTGCACTTTTCCGAGCTTTTGCCAAGCCGATCGGGCAGTGCCTCGTGGGTATCATCCTTCTTAGGGGGACGACGGCGCGACTGCTTGCGGGACGCCAGAGCGGTCCCCAGAATCGGCTCAATACGAACGTCGGCTCCGTACTGGCCTGCCCCTTTGGCCCACCCCTTGAATGAGCCCTGCCATGACCGCCAGCAACTCGGCGATTGATCGACCCGGTGCGCCGTCCACGGTCTTGGGCGACAGCTCGCTGATGGCTGCACCCCTGGCCCGTGCGCTGCTCGTCTGGGCCGAGCAGCAGGGCTTGGGTATCGGCGTGAAAGCGGTCGACGATGGCCGCTACCTGCTGAGCAACCCCGCGTTGTTGCGCTTGTTCGACCGTCCGATAGAGCAGGTTCTGGGCCACACCGATGCCGATCTGGTCGATTCCGGCACCGCCGCACAGTTGCGGTCGGCCGACCACACGGCGCTGGTACAGGGCCAGCAGCTGGCCAGCGATCACCGCTTTGAATGGGCGGGCGGGCGGCGCGAGTTCCAGGTGCTGCGCGTGGTGGTCGAAGCCGGCGGCCGGCGCTTGCTCTGTTGCCTGTGGCAAGACATCGCCGGCCAACGCCAGCGCGAAGCCCAGCTGCGGGTCGCGCTCGACCAGCTTGAGCAGCAGCAGAAGGCCAACGACCAGTTGCGCCGGGAGATGGTCGAGCAAGGCCTGCGCGACCCGGCCAGCGGCCTGAACAGCCGGGCCCACTTCGACGACCAGATGCGCCGCGAGCTCGATCTGTCGACCCGCGAGCACCGAGAATTCGCATTGGTCTACATGGCGCTGGAAGCCGGCAACGATCGGGTGCGGCTGCTGGGCGAACGCGCCCGCGAGCGCATTTGCGAGGCCATGGGCCGCCTGCTGCGCGGCAACACCCGCGCGATGGATGCCTCCTGCCGCATGGACGACGACCACTTCGCGGTGCTGCTGTCGGGCGTGGGCCTGGCCACGGCCCATGCCCGCATGGAAGGCCTGCGCCGCCAGTGCGCCACCCAGATCGTCATGCTCGACGGTGAGGAACTCGGCTTCACCGTGGCCGTCGGCGTGGCCAGCTTTCCGCACACCGCACACGCCCATGCCGAACTGGTGAACGCCTGCTCGGCCGCGCTGGCCGAAGCCCGCCGCCGCGGCGGCAACACGGTGGCGCTGGCCAGCATCCGCTTCGAGAGCGGTACCTGACCGACCCCACCCAAGACAGCATCGCGCCTGCCCCGGGGGTGAACCCCGTCAGCCTGCCAGGGCCCGCCAGGCCATGTAGCCGGCCAGCCCGTACAGCAGCACGGCAAAGACGCGCTTGAGCTTGACCAGGTCGATGCTGTGGGCCACACGCGCGCCCAGTGGCGCCATCAGCACGCTGGCCGCGGCGATCACCGCCAGCGCCGGCAGCATCAGGTAGCCCACGCTGCCGGGCAGCGCAGGCGGCAGGTTCCGGCCTGCCACGACATAGCCCAGGGTATTGGCCAGCGCGATCGGAAAGCCCAGCGCGGCACTGGTGGCCACCGCGTTGGTCATCGCCACGTTGCACCAGGTCATGAAAGGCACCGAAACAAATGCACCGCCGGCGCCCACCAGTCCCGACAGCAGCCCGATGGCGCCGCCGGCGGCCGTGGCGCCCAGCGGGCCTGGCATCTGCCGGCTGGGTTGGGGCTTGCGGTTGATCAACATCTGCGTCGCCGAGAAGCCGGTGAAGGCCGCAAAACCCAGCGCCAAGGCCGTGCCCTTGAGCACCGAAAACAAGCCTGCGCCGGCCAGCAAGCCACCCAGCAGGATGCCTGGCACCAGACGGGCGACCAGATCCCAGCGCACCGCACCCCGCCGATGGTGGGCGCGCACGCTGGCGAGCGAGGTGAACAGGATCGTCGCCATCGAGGTGGCGATCGCCATCTTCACCGCCAGCGCGCCGTCGACGCCGCGGTTGGTGAAGATCACAGTGAGGAAGGGCACCATCAGCATGCCGCCGCCGATGCCCAGCAAACCGGCCAGAAAGCCGGTGCAGGCGCCCAGCAACAGCAACTCCATCACCAGGGCAGGTTCTAGAAAGTCCATCAGCGACGCGGCAGCTGCAGCCAAGTGGTCACGGCAGCCCATTCGGCCGCTGTGACGGGGGTGATCGACAGGCGGCTGCCGGGCTTGAGCAGCGCCATCGTGGCCAGTTCGGGCAGTTGGCGCATCTCGCGCAGTGGCAGCAGGCGGGTTTTTTCGACCAGCTTCACGTCGACATGCAGCCAGCGCGGGGCGGCGCGCGACGCCTTCGGGTCGAAGTAGGCGCTGTCGGGGTCGAACTGCGTGGCGTCGGGGTAGGCGGTGCTGGCCACCGTGGCAATGCCGGCCACCCCCGGCTCGGCGCAGGACGAGTGGTAGAACAAAATGCCATCGCCGGGCTGCATCGCGTCGCGCATGAAGTTGCGCGCCTGGTAGTTGCGCACACCGACCCAGGGCACGGTGCGGCTTGGCGCGCCGGCCAAGTGGTCGATCGAGCACTCGGCCGGCTCGCTCTTCATCAACCAGTGGTGGACTGGTCTGCGACCGGCTGACCGGGCTGCCGGTTTGGCCGGACCGCTGGCCGGACCGCTGGCCGTTTCGTTGGCCGGTTCGTTGGCTGAATCGCTGGTCGGCGGCGGCTGGGTAGGGCCGGTCATGGGGGGTGGGAGGTGTCCGCTGTGAAGCGTGAACCGCATTCCTGATCCCTAGGGGGAGATCAGGTGGGCAAGGTCAACGAGGCTTCGGGTTCATCTAACGCGAGACGATCACACCCGCCTTGCAATGTTCCAAGCCCTGGCTCGATGAGCATCGGATCAAGGAAATATAAAGCCCACGAAACACAACGGACGGTCGGATTCTAAGCACGCTGCAAACCCCTTGTGGCGGGTAATTTCGCACGCCGCGGGACATCGCGAGCTCACAGCAAGTGGCCGTCGTTGCCCAAGGCGTCGTCGATGCGGCGGATCAGGTGTTCGACATCCAGCGCCCCGGCCTCCAACACCGTGGCCACCGTCGTCGCGGGCGCCGCCGGCGGCGCTTGATGACCGGCCTCGGCCTTCTGGTAGGCCAGGTTCAGGGCGGTCAGCACGGCGATGCGTTCACGCGCCTTGACCTTGCCGGCATCGCGAATCGCACTCATCTCGCGGTCGACGATGGCCACGGCTTCGCGCAGCAGCGCCTCGCCGTCGGGCGGGCAGGCCAGCATGTAGCTCTGGCCCAGGATGGTGGCTTCGATCTGCTTCATGCGGCGTCGGGTTCGGAATCGCGATCGGGAAGTACGGCTGGCGGCAGCGCCGGTGCCACGGCGCGGGGGCTGCCGGCGCTGTCAGCGGTGTCGGCCGGCAGCCGATCGAGCAGGGCGTCGATGCGGGCCCGCGCCGCGGCCAGGCGTGAGCGCAGGCTGTCGCGCTCCGCGGTGACGCTGCCGAGTTGCTGCGTCAGCAGCGCGTTGGTGCGCTTAAGTTCCTCGTGCCGCAGCACCAGGCGTTCGATCCGTTCGGCGAGATCCTCGGGTCTTGACATGCCTGGCATCGCCTCCTGTTCAGCGACCGATTGTAGGTGCCGAGGGCAGGGTGGCGACCCGCCGGCGTCGGCGCATGGCAGGTGGCGGCGGTGGCGGTGCCGGTGGCGCGGTGCGGTGCGGTAGCATCTCGCTCGTTGGTGCTCTGGCCGCCTGTCGCGACGGCTGGGTTAAACGGGAAGCAGGAAGGTCATCGCCCCACGGGCGGCAACCCAACCTGCGCTGCCCCCGCAACGGTAAGCGGACGTGGCCGACCCCTGATGGGTGAAGCCACCGCTCCTGTGTCTGACGCCACTGACCATGTCCACGGTCGGGAAGGCCACAGGGGTTGTCTCCGCCAGCCCGGATACCGGCCAACAAGAGGCTGTCTGCCCGCAAGGCAGGCGGCCACGTGGCCAAGGTTCGCGCGGGGAAGCGCGGGCAGGCGTTGTCCGGATTCATTCCCCATCATGCTCAACCCTTCGAAGGCGCCCAGCGCCCGCACTGCCATGGCCCGTGCCATGGCACTTTTGTCGTTGTCGGCGCTCGTCGCGGCGGCCCATGCCGATGACGGCAAGACTGTCGTCGTCACCGCCACCCGCAGCCCACAGCTGCTGACCGATGCCTTGCCGCACACCACTGTGCTGCTGCGCGAGGACATCGAACGCTCGCAGGCCATCGACCTGCCCAGCCTGCTGGCGACCGAGGCCGGCGTGCAGTTCTCCAGCAACGGCGGCCGTGGCACGGCAACCTCGTTGTTCCTGCGCGGTGCGCCGATGCGCCAGGTGCTGGTGCTGGTCGACGGCGTGCCGGTGTCGCGGCAGGACGCCACCGGCCAGGTCGGCATCGAGCACCTGATGCTCGACCAGGTCGAGCGGGTCGAGGTGGTGCGCGGCAATGTCTCGGCGCTGTACGGCAGTGGTGCGGTCGGCGGCGTGATCCAGCTCTTCACCCGCAAAGGCGATGGCAGTCCGCAGGCCAGCGTGCAGGTCGAGGCCGGTTCGCGCGGCTTGCTGCATGGATCTGCACAGGGTTCGACCACACTGGGCAGGACTCAGCTGTCGCTGGGCGTGTCGGGTGTGCGCGACGAGGGCTACTCGGTGTTGGATGCAGCGCGGCAACCCGCCGCCAACCCTGACCGCGACGGCTACCGCAACTCCAGCGCCCAGTTCAACCTGTCGCATGCGCTGGCTGACGGACACCGCCTCGGTCTGGGCTGGTCGCACAGCGAGGGCAAGCTGGACTACGACAGCGCCTTCGCCACGCCGGCCGATGTGCAGACCAGCCGCACGACCAAGGACTTGTTCAACCTGAGCAGCGACAACCGCTTCTCGGCCGCCTGGTCCAGCCGGGTGCTGTTGTCCAGCCAGCGTGACGACGCGCGCTACGACGAGACCGGTACTTTCGGCTACAGCGCCCGCTTCAAGACCCGGGTCGACGGCCTGAACTGGACCAACACCGTGGTGCTGTCACCCGCGCTGACGCTGACCGCCGGGCTGGACCACCAGCGCCAGCGCATCGAGGCCGACGACGGCTTCGGCGGCCTGTACGACCATGCGCGCGACGTCAACGCGGTGTTCGGCGGCCTGCAGGCGCGGTTTGGCGCCCACGACTTCGCCCTCAACCTGCGCCATGACGATGTCGGCGGCGTCGGCTCGGAAACCAGCGGCAGCCTGGCCTGGGGCTGGCAGCTTGCAACAGCCTGGAAATTGATCGCCAGCGTGTCGAACGCCTTCAGCGCGCCGCCGCTGGGTTACCTGTACGCGCCGTATTTCGGCAACGCGGACCTGCAGCCCGAGCTGGCGAAGTCGGCCGAGTTGGGCCTGCAGTGGGTGGTGCCCGGCCAGCGGCTGCGGGCCACGTTGTTCGACACCGAGGTGCGGCAGGAACTGGAGTACGACCTCCAGACCTTCGCCTTCAGCAACCTGGCGCGGACCCGCAACCGCGGGCTGGAGCTGTCGTACGGTGGGCGCTTCGGCAAGACCGACCTGACCGGCAGCCTGACGCTGCAAGACCCGGTGGACGACCTCACCGGCGAGCCGCGCCTGCGCCGCAGCGAGGTGCTGGCGGCGGGCTCGCTGTCGCAAGACCTGGGCGCCGGCTGGCGCATGGGCCTGGCGCTGCGCCATGTCGGCGGACGGCCTGATGCCGGCGGCGTCGCGCTGTCGGCCTACACCGTGGCCGACCTGACGGCGCAATGGCAGATCGACCGCAGCCTGCAGGCCTTCGGCCGGATCGAAAACCTGGCCGACGTGGCCTACCAGACGGCGACCGGCTACAACCAGCCACCGCGCGGCGTGTTTGTCGGCCTGCGCTGGAAGCTGGCGCCCTGATCGAGCGCATGGCGCAACGCCCATGGGCCTGACCGGCGCCCGCCTCACGGCCCTGGCCGTGGCCTTGCTGGCCCTGCTGGGCGCGGCGGTGGCTGCCGGGCTGGCGCTGGGCAGCGCGGGCTTCGACCTGGAGTTGATCGCCGCGCTGCGCGCACCGCGCGTGGCCGCCGCGGTGGGGGTGGGCGCGCTGCTGGCGCTGTCGGGGCTGGCGATGCAGGTGCTGCTGCGCAACCCGCTGGCCGACCCCTATGTGCTGGGCACCTCGGGTGGTGCCTCTGTCGGCGGGCTGCTGGCCTTGATGGCCGGCGCAAGCCTGTGGCTGGGCGCCGGCTTGGGCGCCTTGGCCGCCGGGGCCGCCCTGCTGGCGCTGACGCGCAGTGCGCTGGCCACCACCGACGATGCCTCGCCGAGGCTGGTGTTGACCGGCGCGATGCTGGCGTCGCTGTGCGGCGCCATCGCCACCCTGCTGCTGGCTATGACGCCCGACCAGCGCCTGCGCGGCGCCATTTTCTGGCTGGTGGGCGACTTGTCGGGCGCGCAGGGTGGCCTGGCCTGCGGCGCGGCAGCGCTGGTGTTTGCCGGCTGGCTGATGTCGCGCGACACCGCGATCGACCGGCTGCAGCTGGGCAGCGAAGTGGCCGCGCTGCTGGGCGAACCGGTGCGCCGCCTGCGCCTGATGCTGCTGGTGGCCGCCTCCTTGGCGGCCGGCATGGCCGTGGCCAGCGCCGGCGCGATCGGCTTCGTCGGCCTGGTGGTGCCCCAGGCGCTGCGGCTGCTGGGCGTGCAGCGCAGCCGCGACCTGGCCTGGATGAGCGCGGTCGGCGGCGCCGCGTTGCTGACGCTGGCCGACCTGGTGGCGCGCACCGTCGTCGCGCCGCTGGAGCTGCCGGTGGGTGCGGTGATGGCGCTGGTGGGCGCGCCGCTGTTCATCATGATCCTGGCACGGGGCACCCGGTGAACGGCCGGGTTGCCGCGATGACAGACGATGCCGCCACGCCGCTGCTGGCGGCCCGGTCGCTCACCTTGCATGCCGCCGGGCGCTGCCTGGTGCAGGCGCTCGACTGGCAGGTGCGCGCCGGCGAGCGCTGGTGCGTGATCGGACGCAATGCCTCGGGCAAGAGCACCTTGTTGCGCGCACTGGCCGGACTGGGCGTGCCCGAACGCCAGGGCGACGTGCTGTGGCTGGGCCGCCCGCAAGCCGACTGGGCCGCCGCCGACGCGGCCTGGGCCCGTGCCTATGCGCCGCAGCAGGCGGTCGATCGGTTTCCGCTCAGCGTCGAGCGGCTGCTTCAACTGTCCACCGTTCGACCCACCCAGCTGACCGCCGCCACGGTGCTGGCTGCCCTGGACGCCCAGCCGCTGGCGCGCCGCGGCTTGATGCAGTTGTCGGGTGGTGAGCGCCAGCGGGTGGCGCTGGCCCAGTGCGCACTGCAGGGCGCGCCGTTGATGCTGATGGACGAACCGGTGTCGTTCCAGGACCCGGCGCACCAGGCCCAGGTGGCGCGCTGGCTGACGCAGTTGGTGGGCCCGGGCAGTGCCTCGGCCCTGGTGGTCACCGCCCACGACGTCAACTGGATCGCGCGCACCGCCACCCATGTGCTGGCCCTGTACGGCGACGGCCTCTGGCAGGCCGGGCCCACCGCGGCGCTGCTGGACGCGGCGCTGCTGCGGCGGGTCTACGGTTGCGGCTGGCGCGATGTCGGCGGGTTCTGGGTGGCGACCTGAGGCTGCTGGTTCGGCACGCCAGGCGGTTCAGCCGACGGTGGCGTCGGCGACCGTCCGATGTCCATCGGGCCAGCCTGCGCGCGGCCGCTGCCCAACGGGCCAGCCTGCGCGCGGCCGCTGCCCGGCCGCGGCTGATCCGGATTGACGACAATTGATTCAGGAGTAAAGTACTTTTCTCTCATCGATTGCCGTCCGGCCCGGCGCCGGCGGTCTGGAGCACGCATGAAGATCGTCTGCATCGGCGGTGGCCCGGCCGGCCTCTATTTCGGCCTGCTGATGAAGCTGCGGCACCCGGCCCACGACATCACCATCGTCGAGCGCAACCAGCCCTACGACACCTTCGGCTGGGGCGTGGTGTTCTCCGACGCGACGATGGACAACATGCGGCGCTGCGACCCGGTGACCGCCGCCGAGGTCGAACTGGCCTTCAACCACTGGGACGACATCGAGCTGCACTTCAAGGGCGAGGTCTTCCGCTCCGGCGGGCACGGTTTCGTCGGCATCGGCCGCAAGCGGTTGCTCAACATCCTGCAGGCGCGCTGCGAAGCGCTGGGCGTGAACCTGGTGTTCGAGTGCGAAGCGGGCATCTCCGGCCAGAGCGCCGACGCCGACTATCCCGACGCCGACCTGATCATCGCCAGCGACGGCCTCAACTCGCGCGTACGCACAGCCCATGCGCACATCTTCAAGCCCGACATCGTCACCCGGCCCAACCGCTACATCTGGCTGGGCACGAAGCGGCAGTACGACGCCTTCACTTTCCTGTTCGAGAAGACCGAGCACGGCTGGTTTGCCGCCCACATCTACAAGTTCGACGCCCAGACCTCGACCTTCATCGTCGAGTGCCCGGAAGATGTGTGGCAGGCCCACGGCCTGGACCAGGCCGACACCGCGCAGTCGATCGCCTTCTGCGAGCAACTCTTTGCCGCCAACCTGCAGGGCCAAGCGCTGCTCAGCAATGCGCGCCACCTGCGCGGGTCGGCCTGGCTGAATTTCCAGCGCATCACCTGTGAGCAGTGGTCGTTCTTCAATGGCACCGCACAGGTCGTGCTGATGGGCGACGCGGTGCACACCGCGCATTTCGCCATCGGCTCGGGCACCAAGCTGGCGATCGAGGATGCGATCGAACTGGCCGGCCTGCTGCACGAGACCGGCCACGGTGTCGAACCGTTGCCGGCAGTGCTGCAGCGCTACCAGGCCTTGCGCCGCATTGACGTGCTGCGGCTGCAGAACGCGGCCTGGAACGCGATGGAGTGGTTCGAGGTCTGCGGCGCGCGCTACTGCGACCAGTTGGACGGCCCGCAGTTCATGTATTCGATGCTCACGCGCAGCCAGCGTATCAGCCACGAGAACCTGCGGCTGCGCGATGCGCGCTGGCTGGGTGACTTCGAGCGCTGGTTCGCCCGCCGCGCCGGGCTCAACGTGGCCGACGACCAGCCCGCGCCGCCGCCGATGTTCACGCCGCTGACGGTGCGCGGGCTGACGCTGAAGAACCGCGTCGTGGTCTCGCCGATGGCGCAGTACCTGGCGGTCGATGGCTTGCCGGGCGACTACCACCTGATGCACCTGGGCGCCCGCGCGATGGGCGGCGCTGCGCTGGTGATGGCCGAGATGACCTGCACCTCGGCCGACGCCCGCATCACGCCGGGCTGCCCGGGGCTGTGGAATGATGCGCAGCGCGACGCCTGGCACCGCATCGTCCGCTTTGTGCGCACCAGCACCGATGCCCGCATCGGCCTGCAGATCGGCCACGCCGGGCCCAAGGGGTCGACCAATGTGCCGTGGCAGGGCGCCGGCGCAGACCGGCCGCTGGCCGGTGACCGCGACCGCGACGGCGGCGACGAAACCGACGAATTTGGCGACGACGACGCCGACGATGCGGTCGTCATCGCTGGCAGCACCGCCCACCCCGCCGGGGGCCATCCAGGGTCGGGCAATTGGCCGCTGTTCGCCGCATCGCCGTTGCCGTACCTGCCGGCGTCCGAGGGTGGCCAGGTGCCCCGCGCGATGACCCGCGCCGATATGGACCGCATCACCGCCGATTTCGTCGCCGCCACCCAGCGTGCCGCCGATGCCGGCTTCGACTGGCTCGAACTGCATTGCGCCCACGGCTACCTGCTGTCGAGTTTCATCTCGCCGCTGACCAACCAGCGCAGCGACGCGTACGGGGGCCCGCTCGAGAACCGGTTGCGCTACCCGCTGGAGGTGTTCAGGGCGGTGCGCGAGGTCTGGCCACTGGAGCGGCCGATGTCGGTGCGCATCTCGGCCCATGATTGGGTCGACGGCGGCACCACGCCGGCCGACGCGGTGGCCATTGCCCGCGCTTTCAAGGCGGCGGGCGCCGACATGATCGACTGCTCGTCGGGCCAGGTCAGCGCCGCGCAGCAGCCGACCTACGGCCGCATGTACCAGACGCCGTTTGCCGACCGCATCCGCCAGGAGGCCGGTATCGCCACCATCGCGGTGGGCGCCATCAGCGAGGCCGACCATGTCAACAGCATCATCGCCGCCGGCCGCGCCGACCTGTGCGCCATCGGCCGGCCGCACCTGGCCAACTCGGCGTGGACGCTGACCGAGGCCGCGCGCATCGGCTACACCCCGATCAGCTGGCCGCAGCCCTACCGCGCGTCCAAGCCGCAGCTGGAAGCCGGCTTCGCCCGAGAACGTGCCCTGGCTGCATCCGTCAATACATCAGCCAAGAGCGATCCCGCATGAAGGCCGATGCCAGCCGCGTGCTGCTGAGCCAGGCCGATGGCCTGGGCCACGAGGCCCGCGCCGAGGGTGGCGACCACGCCGCGCTGAAGCTGTGGCTGCGCCTGCTGGCCTGCACCACCCAGATCGAAGACGAGATCCGCCGGCGGTTGCGGCTGCGCTTCGGCATCTCGCTGCCGCGCTTCGACTACCTGGCCCAGCTGTACCGGGCACCGCAGGGCTTGAAGATGAAAGACTTGTCGCGCCAGCTGATGGTGACCGGCGGCAACGTCACCGGCCTGACCGACGAGCTGGAAGCCGAAGGCCTGGTGCAGCGCGAGAGCAGCCCGACCGACCGCCGATCGTGGATCGTGCGCTTGACCGAGCGCGGCCGCAGCGGTTTCGAGGCGATGGCCGCCGAACATGAACATTGGATCCTCGAACTGTTCGCCGGGCTCGATGCCCGCGCGGTACAGCAACTCCATGGCCAGCTGGGCGTGTTGCGCGTGCACCTGACCCGGCTCAAAGACACTCCTCTGAACCACACCCCATGACCGACACCCTGACCGACACCTTGCCCGACTCCTTGCCCCAACCCGATCGCCTCGACCCGGCGCTGCTGGCCGGCAACCGCCTGCAACTGGCGCCCTACCAGGCCGCTCACTTCCAGTGGCAGGTGGCGGGTGGCGTGGGCACCGTCACGCTCAACCGGCCCGAACGCAAGAACCCGCTGACCTTTGCCGCCTACGCCGAGCTGCGCGACCTGTTCGCCCGGCTCAAGCTCGCCGACGACGTGCACGCGGTGGTGGTGACGGGCGCCGGTGGCAACTTCTGCTCGGGCGGCGACGTGCACGAGATCATCGGCCCGCTGATCCGCCTGAGCGCGCCCGAGCTGCTGATGTTCACCCGCATGACCGGTGAGCTGGTGAAGAACATGCGGGCCTGCCCGCAGCCCATCGTCGCGGCGATCGACGGCGTCTGCGCCGGCGCCGGCGCGATCATCGCGATGTCGTCCGACCTGCGGCTGGGCACGGCACGCAGCAAGACTGTCTTCCTGTTCAACCGCGTCGGCCTGGCCGGTTGCGACATGGGCGCCTGCGCCATGCTGCCGCGCATCGTCGGCCAGGGCCGGGCCAGCGAGCTGCTGTACACCGGCCGCTCGCTGGGCGGTGAAGAGGGCGAGCGCTGGGGCTTCTTCAACCGGCTGTGCGCGCCCGAGGCGGTGCTGGCCGAGGCGCAGGCGCTGGCCGCCGATCTGGCGGCCGGCCCCACCTTCGCCAACGGCATGACCAAGACCATGCTGCAGCACGAGTGGGCGATGACGATCGAGCAGGCGATCGAAGCCGAAGCCCAGGCCCAGGCGCTGTGCATGCTGACGCAGGATTTTCATCGCGCCTACCACGCTTTCGTCGCCAGGCAGAAGCCGGTGTTCCAAGGCGATTGAGCTGCCACCTTCGGAGGGTTAGACCATGCAAGTGCTGCTGCCACCGGGCTGGCCCCGGCCCAAGGGTTATGCCAACGGGGTGGCGGCGCAGGGCCGCCAGGTCTTCATCGCCGGCATGATCGGCTGGGACGCGCAAGGCCAGTTCCAGACCGACGACTTCGCGGCCCAGGCGCGCCAGGCACTGCAGCACATCGTCGCGGTGCTGGCCGAGGCCGGTGGCCGGCCCGAGCACCTGGTGCGCATGACCTGGTACGTGGTCGACAAGCGAGAGTACCTGGCCGCCGGCCGCGCCGTGGGCCAAGCCTTCCGCGAGACGATTGGCCAGTTCGACATCGCGATGACCGCGGTGCAGGTGACCGCGCTGATCGAGGACCGCGCGCGGGTCGAGATCGAGGCCACCGCGGTCATCCCCGATTGAGGAGCCCGCGATGGCCCATGCCGTAACCCCCACCGCCACCCCGACCGTCACCCCAACCGGAACCCCGACCGCCCACCTCGACACCTTCGCCCGTGACCGGCTGCCGGCGCCGGGCGCGCTGCCCGAGTTCCTCTTCGAGCTGCCCGAGCTGCAGTTCCCCGCGCGGCTGAACTGCGCGGCCGAGCTGCTGGACCGGCGCATTGCGCAAGGCTGGGGTCAACGACGCTGCGTCATCGCCCCCGACGGCACGGCCTGGACCTATGCCGACCTGCACCGGCAGTCCAACCGCATCGCCCATGTGCTGGTCAACGACATGGGCCTGGTGCCCGGCAACCGGGTGCTGCTGCGCGCGCCCAACAGCCCGATGCTGGCGGCTTGCTGGTTCGCCGTCGTCAAGGCCGGTGGCATCGCGGTGACGACCATGCCGCTGCTCAGGGCCAAGGAGTTGAGAGCGGTCATCGACAAGGCGCAGGTCACGCATGCGTTGTGCGATGCGGCGCTGGTCGATGAACTGATCAGTGCCAGGTATGCCGGGTCTGAGGCATCTCCCGCGTCTGCCGCGTCTGCCGCGTCAACGCTCGCGCACCTGGTCTGCTTCGACGGCCGGGGCGACGACACGCTCGAAGCGCGCATGGCACGGCAGCCCGACCGTTTCGACGACGCCGACACCGCGGCCGACGACACCTGCATCCTCGCCTTTACCTCCGGCACCACCGGCGTGCCGAAGGCGACGATGCACTTTCACCGCGATGTGATGGCCATCTGCGCCTGCTGGCCACGCCATGTGCTGCGCCCGCAGCCCAGCGACGTGTTCATCGGCAGCCCGCCGCTGGCTTTCACCTTCGGCCTGGGCGGGCTGCTGCTGTTTCCGATGAGCGTGGGCGCTTCGACCGTGCTGCTGGCGAAGGCGTCGCCGCCGCATCTGTTGCAGGGCATTGCCGACTTCAAAGCCACGCTGCTGTTCACCGCGCCCACGTCCTACCGCACGCTGGCCGAACACGGCGCCGTCTTGCGCGCAGGCACGCTGCGCCGATGTGTTTCGGCGGGTGAAGGGCTGCCGGCCGCAACCCGGGCATTGTGGAAAGAGGCCACCGGCATCGAGCTGATCGACGGCATCGGAACCACCGAACTGCTGCACATCTTCATCTCGGCAGACGAGGCGCATGCGCGGGCCGGTGCCACCGGCAAG
>JBBQVF010000121.1:0-13340 GCA_038211805.1 Burkholderiales bacterium
TCGAACCACAGCGGCTGAGACCGCTGCGACGCTCGCACCAATGCGTGTTCGGTCATTTCGGCGCTGCCGTTCACCTTGTAGCGCATGATCGTTTCTCCGCGAACAACGGGCGCCGCCAGGCGCTTGGGACGCTCCTAGCCGACGCCAGGCCGGCTTGCCGGCCTGGCACGCCACCGCGCCTGCTCAGTGTGGCTTGATCGCCACCTTCAGCACGCCATCGCGCTGGTGCGAGAACAAATCGTAGGCGGCCACGATGT
The DNA here is from genome assembly GCA_038211805.1 of Burkholderiales bacterium. GTDB lineage: Bacteria > Pseudomonadota > Gammaproteobacteria > Burkholderiales > Burkholderiaceae_C > Pseudaquabacterium. The sequence continues at coordinate 258 of JBBQVF010000121.1, forward strand.
CGTCGAGCTTGTAGTGGTGGGTGACCATCACGCCCAGATCGAGCCGGCCGGTGGCCAGCACGTTCATCAGCCGGCGCATGCGCTCCTTGCCGCCGGGGCACAGCGCGGTGTTGATGCGGTGGTCGCCCAGGCCGGCGGCAAACGCCGACATCGGGATCGTCAGGTCGCTGGAATCGACCCCCAGGCTGGACAGCGTGCCGCCGGGTTTCAGCACCCGCAACGCCGACTCGAAAGTGCCCTGCGTGCCCAGCGCCTCGATCGCCGAATCGGCACCGCGCCCGCCGGTCAGCTTCATCACCTCGGCGACCACGTCGCACTCGTTGAAGTTCAGCGTCACGTCGGCGCCCAGCTGGCGGGCGATGCCCAGCCGGTGGTCGTTGCCGTCCACGCCGATGATGGTGCTGGCGCCCAGCAGCCGGGCCCCCGCGGTGGCGCACAGGCCGATCGGCCCCTGGGCGAACACCACCACCGTGTCGCCGATGCGGATGTTGGCGTTCTCGGCACCCTTGAAGCCGGTGGACATGATGTCGGGGCACATCAGCACCTGCTCGTCGCTCAGACCGTCAGGGATCGGCGCCAGGTTGGCCTGGGCATCGGGCACCAGCACGTACTCGGCTTGCGTGCCGTCGATCAGGTTGCCGAAGCGCCAGCCGGCCGTGGCCTGGTAGCCGTGGCAGCCGCAGCGCCCCGACGCCACCAGGTAGCTGCCGTCCTGCGACGGCACGCCGTCCTGCGCGGCGTAGGAATTGAAGTTGGGACAGATCGCGCCGGCGATCACCCGCTGGCCCTCGGCATAGCCCTGCACCGCGCTGCCCAGCTTCTCGATCACGCCCACCGGCTCGTGGCCCACGGTCAGGCCCTTGGCCACCGGGTACTCGCCCTTCAGGATGTGCACATCGGTGCCACAGATCGTGGTGGTGGTGATGCGCATCAGTGCGTCGTTGGGGCCGACATCGGGCATCGGCTTATCGGCCAGTTCGATACGTCCAGGTTCGACAAAGATGGCGGCTTTCATCATGGTGGCCATGCGGTTCTCCTGTAAATGCGGTTCGACGGGGTGTCGAGCCGTTCGATCATCAGGGGCCGGAGCCGGAAATTCCGTGACGGTTCCATCAACCGGCGCTGCAACTTCACCCGCTTGTGCGCTGCGTCAATCCCGGCGCAGGTCAGATGAATTCGCCCTCGCGCAGCCACTTGGTGGCCACCCACTTGTCGCCGGCGATCACCGGCGCGCCGCCATGCAGCGTGCGGGTGAGCGCGTGCGGCCGGTCGTAGCTGAAGAACACCGCGTTGCCCTTGATCGGCGCCACTTCCAGCGACACGTCGGGAAACACCGTGCCGCCGCCCTGCTGCGGAGTGTTGAGGTAGATCACCAGCGTGGCCACCCGCTGGCCGCCGCGCTGCAGCACCGCAGCCATGCCGGGCTGCGCCGGGTCGAAGTAGTCGTGGTGCGGCTTGTATTCGGCCCCGGGCCGGTAATGCAGCACCTGCAGGCCTTCGCCATTGACCACCGGCCAGCTCAGCAAGGCAGCGATGCGCGCCTCGACCCGCCGGCACACCGGCGTCTCGCCGCGGCCGAAAAACATGCCCTGGCTGGTGCGCGACGGGTTGACCTCATTGCCGCCGGTCTCGACCACCACGGTCTCCGAGCGGGACAGCCGGGGCGCGGCATCGGCCACCATCGCGTCGCATTCGTCATCCGACAACAGACCGCCGAACAGCACCAGCCGCGGCTTTTGCAGCGTCATCAGCACCGACACCTCGCGGTCGCCCGCCCACACGCGGCTGGGTGCGCTCGACAGTGCGGGCTCGGGCACCCGCACGGCCGGCGGCAGCGTCTGGCCCGGCACCAGCCCGGTGGACTGGGTTCCGACGAACTGCATCAAAGTCTGCTCGAGCGACTCGAGTGCGACCGCTTCGTCCCAGCCACTCGCGCGCATGGAGGCCAGCACGTCCTCGGGCCGGCAGCCGGCCCGGGCCTGCTCGATGATCCACTGTCGCAACTCGGGCGTGACGGTCTGCGTGCTGCTCATCGCGACATTCTGGCAGCGCCAGGCGCCCCCATGCCAGCACCGGAACCTGCCTGCAGACCCCCATTGCCCCCCGGAAAACCCTTTGCAGCCGAGGACCGGCGGCGTTGGCTCAGAGGTTGAGAGGAATTCGAGCGTGCCCGAGCGACGCCCCCAGACGCGCCTGATCTGGACGCAAAGCACGGCCATAGCCCGGGCTATGGCGAGCATTTGCGACGACGAGCCGGTGCATTTGGGGTTGGTGAGCGGGCATGATCGAAAAACTCTCAGCCTCTCAGCCTCTCAGCCTCTCAGCCTCTCAGGCCACCGTGCGGCGGCGGAACAGCAGCCGGTCGGCCGACGACAACGCCGGCTCGAAGGCATAACCCTCGGCATCGAAGGCCTGCAGTGCCTTCACACTGCGCGCGCGCTGCTCGATGGCATGACGCGCCATCAAGCCGCGTGCGCGCTTGGCGTAGAAGCTGATCACCTTGTACCGGCCACCGGCCGCGCTGCTGCCGCTGCCGCCGCCGGTACCGGTGCCGTCGTCCGGACCACTGCGCGCACCGGCATGCCAATCTTCGAACACACAGTCGACCACCCGCGCCGCCAGCACGGGCCGGCGGGCCACCTTGAAATACTCTTGGGAGGCCAGGTTGATGACCACCGGATGGCGGTCATCGGCCAGGCGCTGGTTCAGGTACTGCGCCACCGCGTCGCCCCAGTAGGCATAGAGGTGACCGCCACGGGCATTGCCCAGCCCGGTGCCCATTTCCAACCGGTAGGGCTGCAAGCGATCGAGCGGGCGCAGCGCGCCGTACAGGCCGGACAGGATCACCAGGTGGTCTTGCGCCCAGCCGAGGTCAGCCGCTTTCAGGCTGCGGGCGTCCAGCCCCTCGTAGACATCGCCATTGAAGGTGAGCAGCGCCGGCCGGCTGTTGCGGTCGTCATGCAGCGGCTGCCAGGCACCAAACCGCGCGACGTTCAGCGCGGCCAGCGCATCGGACAGACCCATCAGCTGCGCCACCTCGGCCGGCGCGAAGGTCTTCAACCGGTCGATCAGCTCGGCGGCCTGCGGCACGAACAGCGGGTCGGTCGCCCGCTGGCGCACGCCACGTGGCAAGGGTCGTTCGTAGTCCAGCGTCTTGGCGGGCGAGAGTAGAAGCAGCATCGGCAAATTGGAGCACGATGCGCAAGGGCCCGCATGTTCCGGGGCTGCCGAGGCCCCGAGCAGACCGCTGCGGTCGCCACCCGCTTTGACCTCGTTCTGCCCGTTCTGCCCGTTCTGCCCGTTCGGCCCCTGCCGGTCAGCGCGCGCGTACCGGGATCTGGTTGAACGGCATGCCGCGGTCGGCGCGCAGGTCGCCGGGCAAGCCCAGCACCCGCTCGGCGATGATGTTGCGCAGGATCTCGTCGGTGCCGCCCTCGATTCGGGTGGCCGGCGACCGCAGCAGCATGGCCTGGAACCGCGCCGACGCGCTGGGCTGCGCCGCATCGACCAGCGCACCCGAGGCGCCTTGCAGGTCGAGCGCAAAGGCGGCGATCTCCTGCAACGTGGTGCCGGCCACCAGCTTGCCGATCGAATTCTCGGGCCCGGGCGTCTGGCCCTTGCTCAGCGCCGAGATGCTGCGGTAGGCGGTGTACTTCAGCCCGCTGGTGCGCACCGCCCAGGTGGCCAGCTTGGAGCGGACCGCCGGGTTGTCGATCGCCAGGCCGTCGCCGGTGTCGAATTCGCGGCAGAACGCCAGCAGTTCGGGAAAGCCGGTGGGCATGCCCGCGCCGATCGACAGCCGCTCGTTCATCAGCGTGGTCAGCGACACCCGCCAGCCCTGGCCCACGGCGCCCAGGCGCTGCTGGTCGGGCACCCGCACGTCGTTGAAAAATACCTCGTTGAAGCCCGACTGGCCGTTCACCTGCTTGATCGGCCGCACCTCGATGCCGGGGCTCTTCATGTCGAGGAAAAACATCGTCAAGCCGTCATGTTTGGCCACGTCGGGGTCGCTGCGGGTGAGGATCATTCCGAAATCGGCATGGTGGGCGCCGCTGGTCCAGATTTTCTGGCCGTTGATGACCCAGTCGTCGCCCTGCCTTTCCGCCCGGGTGCGCAGCCCGGCCAGGTCGGAGCCCGCGGCCGGCTCGCTGAACAGCTGGCACCACACCTCTTCGCCCGACGCCAGCGGCGGCAGGTAGCGCTGCCGATGCGGCTCGGCGGCGTAGGCCATCAGCGTGGGCGCGATCATGCCCTGGCCGATGATGAAGCTGCCGGCCAGCTTGCCGTAGACGCCTTCTTCCTGCTGCCAGATCACGCGTTCGATCGGGCTGGCGCCGCGGCCGCCGTACTCGGCTGGCCAGTGCAGACAGGCCCAGCCGGCATCGGCCTTGATCTTCTGCCAGGCCTTGCTGGCGGCCAGCACGTCGCCGCTGCGCAGCGCGGGCTGGCCGAAGCCGGCCAGTTCCAGCTCGGCCTGCAGGTGATGCGGGGCGTTGGCCTGGATCCACGCCCGCGCTTCGGCGCGAAAGCGGGCTTCATCGGGGGTGTCGTCGAAGTTCATCGTCGTGTTCCGTGCAATCGTTTTAAGCCGCCTGGCGGGCATCGGCGGCGCGGCACAGCCGGTCGACCAAACGGTCTTCCCAGCTCGACAGGCTGCCCAGCGCCAGCGCCAGCAAGTTGGCGCGGCGGTAGTGCAGGTGGCAGTCGAATGCCCAGGTGAAACCCATGCCGCCGTGCACCTGGATGTTGTTGCGCGCGCAGTGCTGGTAGGCCTGGGTGGCGCTGACCCGCGCGGTGGCCGCCGCCTCGGGCAGCTCGGCCGCGCCGGTCGACAGCGCCCAGGCGCCGTAGTAGGCGTTCGAGCGGGCCAGCGTGGCCGACACGTACATGTCGGCCAGCAGGTGCTTGACGGCCTGCAGCGAGCCGATCGGCCGGCCGAAGGCAAAACGTTCCTGCGCGTAGTCGCAGGCCGCCTGCAACGCCACGTCGGCGCCGCCCACTTGCTCGAAGGCCATCAACACGGCGGCACGATCGTAGACCGCCTCGACGATCGCCAGCCCGGCACCGGGCGCGCCCAGCGGTTCGGCCTCGGCCTGCGAGAAATCGATGCGCGCCTGGCTGCGGGTCGGGTCGATCGACGGCAGCGTCTCGCGCTGCACGCCGGCGCCGTTGAGGTCGACCAGGTAGAGCGAGATGGCGGGCGACGCACCGGGCGCAACGCCCGCGCCGCTTGCTCCCCCCCCATCGCGTGCGGCCACGATGGCCAGATGCGCGATGTCGCCGTCGGGCACCGGCCACTTGCAACCAGCGATGCGGCCGCCGGCGGCGCTGGTCTGGATGCTGGCCGCCGTCACCCTGCCCGGCCGTTCGACCAGCGCCAGCGTGGCGATCGTCTGGCCGCTGGCCAGCAGCGGCAGCCAGCGCTGTTTCTGCGCCTCGGTGCCGGCGTGCAGCAGCAGTTCGGCGGCGACGGCGATCGACGACGAAAACGGCACCGGCGCCACCACCCGGCCCAGCTCTTCGGCGATCACGCACAACTCGCCGTGGCCGGCGCCCAGGCCGCCATAGGCCTCGGGGATGGCTGCGCCCAGGTAGCCCTGGTCGGCCAGCCCCTGCCAGAGCTTGGCGTCGAACGACTGCGGGCCGTCGAGCACCGCGCGCACGGCCGTGCGGTCACAAAGCGCTGTCAGGAAGCGGCGGGCCTGGTCCTTCAGCTGCTGCTGATCGGGGGAGAAGTCGAAATCCATGGGGCTCCGGTCGGCGGCTGCCGTGTGCGCTGCAACAGCCTCGAAGTGTGCTGCGCGGCGCCGCGGCGCCGCCGTCGCGGCAGGGACATCAGCCCATGGATCGGCGCGGAAGGCGTGGCCAACGGCCGGACACCGCACCCGGCGGCCCAGGCCACTGACCGAGCTTGCGCCCCCTCAACCGGCACGGTCCGCTTGCCGGTAGGCTGGTTAACGACATGGTGGCGGGGGAATTCGATGCACAGACGCACAGCACTGATGGCCTTGGGACTGCCGGTGGCGGGCAGTCTGGTGGCTTGCGGCGGTGGTGATGACGACCCGCCGGTGTGTCGGGAGTTCATATGCCTGCCCGACGGCCCTTTAGCCGAGCTGGCCTGGAGCGCTTCGCAGTACACCATCACGACCTCGCCCACGTCGACCGAGCCGGTCACGGTGGACGCGGTCCTCACGGTTCAAGGCTACGCGGTGTTTGCCGGCCTCACGATCGAGGTGACGCCGAACGGGCTGGCCGCCAACCCCAGTTGCGACGGCCTCTACACGACCGCGGACGCCGACCCGCAGGACGCCCACCGGTTCTTCGTTCCGGTGCGGTTCGTGGTGCGGGCGACCGCCGGCCCCGGCTCGTACCCGACCGGCAGCTTCACGTTCACGGCCGGCATTCCTGCCCTGGCGCAGGAGGTCGCGGTGTCCACGGTGGTGGTGGTCCGGTAGCGGACGCCCACCGTGGGACGCCCACCGTGGTGGCCCTGCCAGGGCCCGCATCGCACGAACCCGGACGAGCCGCCCAAAGAAAAACAGCCTAAGTGCCGAAGCGCCTAAGCTGTTGATCCGTTTCTTGTTTTTCTGGTGCGGCTGGCAGGAATCGAACCCACTACCCCTTGGTTCGTAGTTGCCAGATCGAATTTAAGTTATTGATTTATAAGGGGTTGTTGCCGTCCTTTTCAGCCGATTTTAGGCTGTTTTGAACTGTTCTGATCATCTGAGCCCCCCCCAAAGTCCCCCACGGGACTTAAGAGCGAATCGTGTTTGTCATTAGGGTTGTCTCGGTTCCCGAGTCAATCGTCAGCGACGAACAGGTCGACCGCCGCGGCTTCAACGCGGTACCCCATGGCGCGATAGCCGATCTGGCGCTTCGCCCACATCCGCATCAGCGCCGGGTGCCCGGCATCGACGAAGTCCACGATCTGCACATGCGTTTTGCCAGCGTGCTCGCGGTGCAGGCGCCCGGCGTATTGCTGCAATGTGCCCTTCCACGAGATCGGCATCGCCAGCACCAGCGTGTCGAGCGGCGGATGGTCGAATCCCTCGCCCACCAACTTGCCGGTGGACAGCAGGACACGTGGCGCGTCAGGTGCCAGCGCTTCCAGCCTGACCAAGGCGACCACACGCTGCTTCTTCGAAGACCGGCCCTGCAGCGTGACCAGGTTCTGAACCCGCCCGCCCAAGGCCGCCTAGATCGCCGCAAGATGCTCCGTGCGCTCGGTCAGGACCAGGATCTTCCTGCCCTGCTGGTAGGCATCGACGATTTCCTCGGCGATCCTGTCCGTGCGGGCGTCATCGACCGCCAGCGTCCGGAAAACCTCCTGGATGCCGGCGTCAGGCGACACGACGACTGTCGCGGACAGGACGCGCGGCCGGGTGACGAAAACTCGCTCCAGCGTCCCCGGCGCACCGTCCGGCTTCGCTGCTGTATGCCGAATCGGCCCGCACTGCATGAAGATGATGGGCTGCTGGCCGTCGCGCCGTATGGGTGTGGCTGTCAAGCCAAGCACGAACTTGGCTTTGGCTCGCTTCAGGATCGCCTCGAACGAGACCGCCGACAGGTGATGGCACTCGTCGACGACGATCTGTCCGTAGTTCTCGACCAAGCAATCGACTTCGCCTTGGCGCTGCCCCCTCCCGGCAAGGGACTGCATCACCGCCACGTCGATCCTGCCGGTCGGTCTGGCCTTGCCACCGCCGATGGTGCCCACCACGTCTGGGCCCACGCCGAGAAAGGACTGCAGCCGTTCCTTCCATTGCCTGAGTAACTCGGTGCGATGGACCAGCACCAGGGTGTTCACGCCTCGGCTCGCGATCAGAGCGGCGGCGGTGACTGTCTTGCCAAACGCCGTCGGCGCGCACAGCACGCCCGTGTCATGGTTCAGCATCGCATTGGCGGCGGCCTGTTGGTCGGGTCGCAGGGTGCCCACAAACGCGATCGCAAGCGGTTCGCCCACCGACCGTTCGTCCCGCAGATCGCAGCGAATGCCATGCTCCCGAAGCAGTTGTTGCACAGCGTCCAGGCACCCACGAGGCAGGCCGATGTGCTGGGGGAAATTCTCGGCGCAGCCGATGACGCGCGGCTTGTCCCACACCGGCATGCGCATGGCTTGCGCACGGTAGAACTCCGGATTTTGGAAGGCAGCCAAGCGCACGAGGCGGTTCGCCAGTGACTGCGGCAGCGGTCCCTTCTCGACGTACACGAGGTTGGCCTGCGTCACCGACACGGACTCCGGCATAGTGCCCGTCAACCGCTGGTTGGCCGGAGGGCGTGGCTTCCACGGTTCGAGCGAGTCTTCGTCGGCCACGAAGGTCACATCGAGCGGATGTGCGCCACCGGTGGCGCGAAGAATCGTGGGCTCGATGTCGTGCGGCTCCATCGGCGTAACGGACGTCAAGAAGGCCCATTGATCCGGAAACCGTTAAAGCGCTTCGTCCACGAACACACTGCGGCCCAGCTCGCGGGGCAGCTTCTGCAACGGCAACGCAATCAGGTTGCCGAACCCGCCCTTTGGTAACGTGTCCTGGCTGGGAAAGAGGCGGTCGTACGATGTGAGCTTCAACTGCCGGGTCCGTGCACATGTGAAGCTGATCAGGGCCGTGCCGAGGCGACGGGCGTCACGCGCCGCAACGCTCGCCGAGAAGAACACCCAGGCGTGGGCGCCCTCACCTGAGCGCGAGACCTCCAGGGCTACGGGCGCGCCCAGTTCACTGCAAGACTTCGCGAAGGCCTTGGCGTCCTCACGCCACTCCGCATCGTCAAAGTCCACTGCCAAGAAGTTGCAGGTGTCGTTGGAGAGCAGCGGGTAGACGCCGGTGGTGTGCCGCCCTGCGAGGTGATCGAAGATCGTCCGGTCGGTTAGCGCAATCAAACTGCGGTGTCCACAGTCGGCACACTTGATCCTGGGCTTCTCGCAGACACCGGCGCGCCACTCGTTGGCGCAGGCCGGTGCGTAGCCGGTCTTGCCGGCTTTGCTTTCCCAGCGCACCGCGGGTAGACATCGGTGCGGCCGCGGAACAGCCGGCGGAACAGCGTGACCTTCTGATCGGTGCTCAACGCCGACGCTGCGGGCGGCACGTCGACTTCGGCGGGCCTGCGCCACTCGATGCCGTGAGAGACCAGCAGTGCGACCAGGCGCGCGTTCTCAGCACGCAGATCCGCGCCATTGCCGCTATCTCCGTCGCCGGTCATGGCTTGCTAAGGCCTGTCTCAGGGCTGGCCAGAGAACTTCGCGGATGACAGCTACCACCTCCATCAAAGGCCGGTGGACGATGGCATTCTTCTTCAAGAGCGCATGCCACAGCGCCATGCGGGTGTCGTCGCCCGCAAACTCATCGCTCAAGCCCACTGGCAGGGCAGCCGGCAGCCCTGTGCTACGCCGCAGAAACGTCGCGGCGATGGCCAGCGCCAGCGTCGCCGCATCGAGAGTTTCGCGCTCCACCATCACCACCAGGTCGAGATAGTCCTTCAGGCGGCTGTTCACCATGCCCAGCACCACGACGGCATGCAACTTCTCTGCGATCACGGTGTAGACCGGATAAGTGCGCAGATGCGGCGCCGGCAGGTCGGGCAACAGCACGGGGTAGACCGCATCGCTCGGCCCCGGCGTCACGGCATCCCCGAATCCGACGTCCACCTGGGCCACGCAGCGCGCATTGGCAAGCTGGCCATTCAGCATCACGCGCACGCCGCCGTAGCCTGCATCCTTGCGGATCACCTCGACCCGGACCGAAGCGGGGTCGAAGACGATGCCGTCGTCTCCGGCGATGGCTGCGATGTCTGTGAACACGGCAGCCATCGATGCCGTATCGCTGGCCCCGAACCCCAGCAGGTCGGCGTCCCGAGTCGCCCGGTGCGGCAAGTCGTACCAGAGCGTGAAGAGCAACGCACCCTTCAGAACGAAGCGGTCAGCATGGGCCGAGGTGGACAGGCGATACAACAGCCGCTCCAAGGCGAAACGGACCAGCACCAGGTTGAAGTCCGTGCCGGTCGCTTTGGCGACATTCAGCAGACGTGCCCGCACCGAGGCAGCGCGGTCCCGGCTCATTGGGATGCTTTCGTGCTGCGCACTTCGGTGTTCGCCCTTGGGGCGGCCCGGCGCTCTCACGCCACCGCTTCCATGTAGGGCCGCATCACGTTGGCGACGCGGCAGACCTTGGCGCACCGCCACAGGTCGTCGAAGCTGGCCCTGCCGTCCTTGCGATCCGGAGATCGGGCGTCTTTGAGCGCTTCCAGCGCCACGTCCATGCCGATCTTGTTGCGGTGCTTGAAGCAGTCAGCCACCGTCTTGGCCACGCCGTACACCTGCAGTTTGACACCGTCACGCTCGTGGATCTCGATCCCATGCGTATAGGCCTCGCCGGTGAACTGCACCATTTTGATCGGCGGATGGTCAAGTCGCGGCACGTGGCTTCCGCGAGGCATGGCGATCCAGACCTGCCACGGCAGTTGAGTGGTCAGCCCGTGAAATTGCAGTGCGCTCAGCAGGCAGATCACCGCCTGCGGCACCTTGCGGGCCACAGTCACCAGCCCTTCATGCTCGGAACTGCTCGCGTCCGGCAGGCGGTACAGGCCGCGTGCCGCCCGTTCCAGTTGACCGCTCGCCGTCATGCGCGTGAGTACGACGCGCGGTATGCCCGCACCGGCTAGGTCGACGGCGCGCAGCCAGCCGTTCTTGCGGACGAGCTGCAGCACTCTCTCGGTGTGAGTCTCAGGTGCATGCATGACAGGGGGACGTCATCAGTTTGGTCTGATCCCAGTATGTTCCAAATATTCGTCGATCGCAAATAACAGACGAAGCTAAGGTCAGCAAGCCGGTATCTCAACCTCCGTGCGCCAGCCAGCGAGGTCCGATCCGATGTCGTCAGTCGTCAGGCCAGTTCAGCGGGTCTTCCCTTGCCACGACCCGGAGCGCGGGCTTCGAAGGCCTGCCGAGATGACGCGTGAAATCGTCAAAGCGGACTTGGTCAAAGTGCCGCTGGGCACACAGGCGCACGAGCTCTCGCTCGATTTCCACGCGCCCGCCCACAACCAAGCGCATGCGCGGCACCGGAGCGGCGGCGGCTCGATCGTCAGGTTCCTCTGTCATGGCGCCTATCGGCGCCAGAAGTCGGCGAGGGTGCAACGCTCAAGTTCTTCGGCCGAAAGCCGGCACTGGTGACGCGCCTGATCGGGAATCGCTCGATCAGTGTGCATGGAGTGGTCAGTCGCGCTTGGGAAACGGCCTCACGACATCCTCGGTTCGCATCTGACCGAGCCTCACATCGACCTGGCTCTGCAGTCGCCCGCGCACCAGCCAACGGGCCACGCCGATGATGGGCACGTACAGAATTGCCAAGGGCACGGCCGTCACGAGGACGAGCGGCGACGTGAAGGCCGCAAGCATCAGCCCGCCCAACGACATGAACACTGGCCAGATGACGTCGCGGCTCTGCAGCACGGGCATCGGATCAGCACGGGTGAAGTTCACGCTGGCGCCGATGGTCAAGTTGACCATGCCCACCGGTCGATCGTCGGCTACCACGAACGTCACCGAGTGCCCACATCGGGCCGGCATGGCGCGGCTCGCCACCGTCAACTTGACCTCGCTGCTGGACCGCTCGCTGATCCACACCTCCCAGCGCTCCTGCGCCGGGTCGGGCTGATTGAGGCGTGGCCATCGGTTCATGTAGCGCCTGGCCTCGATGACGCGACCGCTGATGGTGGTGAATTCGTACAGGGCGGCAACCTCGATGTGGTGAGCCAACTCACGCTCCCACGAAACGTCGCCACCTCAAGTCCGCAGTCGATGCCCCGGTCAGCTCACCGCCGACGGCATTGCGCCTCAAACACACATCACTCGGGCGCCATCCATGCAGTTGAGGTGCTCGGCACCTCGGGCACTCGCCACAAGTATGGGCGCTGCCCGCCGGCGCTGCGCCGATCCGTCAGCGGTTCTGCTCGCCTGTCGCGCGAAGAGATGCTGGCGATCATCGGCAAGCCGGGGTCAAGCTGGACCAGCCAGCGTGACCATCTGCTGCTGCACATGCTCTACAACACCGGTGCCAGGGTGTCGGAGATCATCGGCGTGCGCCTGGCTGATGTGGTGCTGGACGGCGCTGCCTGCGTGCACCTGCATGGCAAGGGGCGCAAGCAGCGCACGATGCCGCTGTGGCGCTCGACGGTGAAGGCCGTTCGGGTTTGGTTGAAGTTCAACCCAGAACTACTCCCGACTTCGGCGCTCCTGCCCAACCGTGACGGGCACGCGATGACGAGGACCAACGTCGCGCAGCGGCTTGCGCTGGCTGTGGCGGCGGCAACTTCGGCGATGCCGAGCCTGCACGATCGCCGCATCTCCCCCCACACCATCCGCCACACGACAGCCATGCATCTGCTGCAGTCGGGCGAGCCGATCGAAGGCATCGCCCTGTGGCTCGGTCATGAGAGCCCGACGACAACGCATCAATACACGGAAGCCAACCTGGTGATGAAGGAGAAGGCGCTGGCCCGGATGCAGGACCCCGATACAGCCAGCCGGCGCTTCCGCGCCTCGGACTCGCTGCTCGAGTTCCTGAAGAGGCTGTGATTATGAGAAGTGCACGAGTGCCATGGACCACCCGGCTGCAAGGTGTTCCGGGCACTCGCGTGCCGCGGTCTTGCCATAACCGACGTCTTCTCATAATGGCCGTTGGCAAGTCTTGCCATAACGGCCAGAAGCGGGTACTGACGAAGGGCCGCTGTGCGGCACCTTGCATTGGCCCAACTGCTCGGTCGAGTACGCGAGATCGACCTCTGGGACATCTGGGAATACGGCGGGAAGTTCGAAGCCATCGGCAGCAGCCTCGAATCGCGCCGATCAAGCGGCCCCTCCTTGGCAGGTCAAGCTCCGGTCGCGCCGGAAACTCGCCTTGCGCGGCACCCGATGCTGAGCAGCCCGATGACGAGCAGCGCCACGGAACGCGGCTCCGGTACGGCGGCCGCGGTGAATCCTATTGCGCCATTGACGATCGAGAAGCTGCCTGCCGCACTTGAACCCGCGAACGTGAAGTCGTTGGCGACGAAGCCGACCACCGTGTCGAACTGCAGCAGGTTGTACGT
>JBBQVF010000122.1:0-13281 GCA_038211805.1 Burkholderiales bacterium
CGCCATGCTGTCGCTGGCCCCCGACGCGCCACCGCTGCGGCGGGTGAGCTTCAAGGCCGGCAAGAAGGGCGACAGCGTGCCGGCAGTGGCCAAACGCTACCGCGTCAGCCCGGCCATGGTGGCGCAATGGAACGGCGCCACGGCCATCTCGCAGTTCAAGCCGGGCCAGGTGGTGGTGGTGATGGTGCCGAACAAGGCGACAACCCAGCCATCGACCAGCCGCTTGGCGGCCAAGGAACCCAGCAAGGAAACCGCCAAGGGCGGCAGCGCGAAGCGCTTGGCCAAACCGGCACCGGTGGCCCGCAGCCGCCCGGCGGCAAACTGAAGCGACGACGTTGGAGAGCCGGCGCCGGCGCCGGCGCCGTGCGGGGTTCGACGCTAGCGGCGGTCGCTCAAGGCATGGGCCAGGGTCGACAGGTCGACATACTCCAGCTCGCTGCCCGCTGGCACCCCCCGCGCGAGCCGCGTGACACTGAAGCCCTCGCCGGCCTGCGCCCTCAAGGCCTGGGCCAGCACATGGGCAGTGGCCTCGCCCTCGGCTGAAAAGCCGGTGGCCAGGATCACCTCCTGCACCACGCCGTCGGCGGCGCGAGCCAGCAGCGGGTGCACGCCGATGTCGGCCACGCCGATGCCGTCGAGCGGGCTCAGCCGCCCCATCAGCACGAAGTACAGGCCGCGGTAGCTGCCACTGCGCTCCATCGCAGCCTGGTCGGCCGGGGTTTCCACCACCAGCAATTGACGCGCGTCACGCGACGGATCGCTGCAGGTGCCACAGACGCGAGCCTCGGTAAAAGTGTGGCAGCGCTCGCAGTGCTGCACTGCCACCACCGCACCCGACAGCGCCTGCGCCAGCCGCTGCGCGCCTTCGCGGTCGTGCTGCAGCAAATGGTAGGCCATCCGCTGGGCCGACTTGACACCCACGCCGGGCAGGCGCCGCAGTGCGTCGATCAGGCCTTCGAGGCTGCGTTCGGCCACCGGCTCAGTACCGCCCGGCCGCCCGAAGGTACTGAGGCGCCCCCTCGGGGGGCAGCGAACAGCGCGAGCGTGGGGGTTTCATTTCAGAACGGGAACTTCATGCCCGGGATTTGCGGCATGCCCGCGCCCAGCTTGCCCATCTTCTCTTGCGTGGTGGCGTCGACACGGCGCACCGCGTCGTTGAAGGCGGCCGCCACCAGGTCCTCGAGCATGTCCTTGTCGTCGGCCAGCAAGCTGGGGTCGATGGTGACACGCTTGATGTCGTGCTTGCAGGTCATCTGCACCTTGACCAGGCCGGCGCCGGATTCACCGGTGACTTCCATCAGCGCCAACTCGTCCTGAGCCTTTTTCATGTTCTCTTGCATCGCCTGGGCCTGCTTCATCAGACCGGCGAGTTGGTTTTTCATCATGGAGTGGGTGCCTTCGGTTCGCCGCCATCGGCGGCCAGGGGTTTGATCGAGCCCGGCACGATGCGGGCGGTGCGGAACTGTGCCATCAGGGCACGCACGACAGGGTCGTTCTGGATCAGTTGCTCGGCGGCTTGCTGGGCCGCCTCGCGAGCGGCGCTGTCGCGACGGGCGATGGAATCCTGCGGCACGCCGGCTTCGATGTCGAGCTGCACCGGCTCGCCCAGCGCGTCTTGCATCGCGGTGGCCAGCTTGGTGGCCAGCGCGGGATTGCGCAGGGTTTCGCGTTCGACCGCCAAACGCCAGCCGCGGCCACCGCCGGCGTGGGGCGCCACCGCCAGCAACTGGGCCTGCAGCGCGAGCTCGCGCACCAGCGCGCTCACGCTGCCCGCGGCCAACAGCGGGCGGATCACCGCCGACCATTGGTCGCCCAGCGCTGTGGTCTGCCACTGCTGCATCGCGGGCGCGGCAGACGCGGATCGCATCGCGGTGGGGCTGATGTGCTGTTCAGGCTGGTCGGGCCGGTCGGGCTGGCGACCCGGGCCTCGATTGTCGAGTGCGTCACCTGGCAGCCCGGCCCAAGGCAGCTCTTCGGCGTCGGTGTCGATGTTGGCGTCGGCGTCGGTGTCAATGTTGGCGTCGGCGTCGGTGTCGGCCCGATCGACCGCCCCGACCGCCACGGCGGCACCGGTCCGATCGTCGTCGGGCAGTTCCTCGTCCAGCCAGGGCGGCGGCTCCTGCACCGACAGGGCACGGGCCGGCGTCGGCGGCGCGAAGCGAGCGGCGGGCGGTGGTGCGGCAGGGGAAGCGGCGGGTGGTGCAACAGGTGGTGCGACAGGTCGTGCGACAGGTGGTGTGACCGATGGTGCAGCGCGCACGGCCGTGGCGGGCAGCGGCGTCGCCGGCAGCCGCGCTGCCGTCGGACGGGCCGGCGCGGTGCTGCGGGCTTCGCGCGGCGTCGCCACCAGGGGCGCAGCGCGCGGCGTGGCAGCGGCCGCCGCACCCGCAGCCGGTGGAAACGCCAGCAAGCGCAGCAACACCATGGTCAACGCGGCGTATTCGTCCGACAGCAGGTTCAGCTCGACGCGGCCGTGCACGACGATGCTGTAGAGCAGCTGGGTCTCGTCGGGCGCCAGGTCGGCAGCCAGCGCACGTGCGCCGGCGGTGTCGGGATCGGTGTCGTCCAGCGCGCCCGGCACCGCCTGCTCCACCGCCATCTGTTGCAGCAACGCGGCCATTTCTTCCAGCGTGCCGGCCGGCGACAGGCCCAGCTGGCGCAGCGCGTCGACGGTGGCGAGCACGCCGGCGCCGTCGCGACCGGCCAGCGCCTGCACCAGCCGGGCGGCGTGGGATCGGTCGACCGTGCCCAGCATCGCCCGCACGCCGTCCTCGGCCAGGCTGCCGGCGCCGTAGGCGATGGCCTGGTCGGTCAGCGACAGCGCATCGCGCATCGAGCCGCGGGCCGCCCGCGACAGCAGCCGCAGCGCACCGGCATCGGCCGCCACGCCCTCGGCCGCCAGCACCTGGGCCAGGTGTTGCTGCACCACCTCGGGCGCCATCGGCCGCAGGTTGAACTGCAGGCAGCGGCTCAGCACCGTGGGCAGCATCTTCTCGGGGTCGGTGGTGGCCAGCACGAACTTCAGGTAGTCGGGCGGCTCTTCCAGCGTCTTCAGCAGTGCGTTGAAGGCCTCCTTGGTCAGCTGGTGCGCCTCGTCGATCATGAAGACCTTGTAGCGGCCGATGCTGGGCTTGTAGGTGGCACGCTCGATCAGGTCGCGCACTTCGTCGATGCCGCGGTTGCTGGCGGCGTCGAGCTCGATGTAGTCGATGAAGCGGTCGGCGTCGATCTCGGTGCAGGCGGCGCAGACGCCGCAGGGGTGGGCGGTGACGCCGCCGGTGCCATCGGCGCCGGTGCAGTTCAGGCTTTTGGCCAGGATGCGGCTGACCGTGGTCTTGCCGATGCCACGGGTGCCGGTGAACAGGTAGGCATGGTGCAGCCGGCCGCTGGTCAGCGCGTTGCTCAGCGCCTGCACCACATGCGTCTGGCCGACCATCTGATCGAAACTGCGGGGCCGGTACTTGCGGGCCAGGACGACGTGACTCATCAGCAGATTCTACCGGCGCCCCCCCTGCGGCGAGGCCGCCCCGTCATCGCCAAGGCCCTGGGTCGTCGCCGATAATTGCAGCATGAGTTCTCCCCACGCCCCCTCCAGCCCAGGCACCCTCAGCTACGAGCAGGCCGGTGTCAACTACGACCTGATCGATCCGCTGAAGGTCAGCGCGCAGCGCGCCGCGGCGGCCACCGCCGGCCACCTGGCAGCCCACGGTTTCACCGAAGTCAAGGCTTCGCGCGGCGAATCGGCCTACGTGGTCGACATCGGCCCGTTCTACATCGCCTCGATCGTCGAGTGCCTGGGCTCGAAGGCCCTGGTCGCCGACGAGATGGCCACGCTGACCGGCCGCTCGTGGTACGAAGGCATCGCCCAGGACACGATCGCGATGGCCGTCAACGACCTGATCACGGTGGGCGCCACGCCGCTGGTGGTGCAGGCCTACTGGGCCGCCGGCGGCTCCGACTGGTTCGCTGATGCGGCGCGCGCCCAGGCCCTGGTGAGCGGCTGGAAGAAAGCCTGCGACACCTGCAAGGTGGCTTGGGGTGGCGGCGAGACACCGGCGCTCGCCGGCATCGTCGAGGGCGGGCGCATCGACCTGGCGGCGTCCTGCACCGGCCTGATCAACCCGAAACAACGGCTCAGCGTGGGCGACCGCCTGGCCGCCGGCGACGTGATCGTGCTGCTCGACTCCAGCGGCATCCACGCCAACGGCCTGAGCCTGGCGCGCAAGCTGCTGGAGCGCCTGCCCGGCGGCTGGCTGACCGAGATCGATCCGGTCAACCATCCCGGCCTGAGCTACGGCGAGGCGCTGCTGGCGCCCACGGTGCTGTATTCGCCGGTGACCGAGGCGCTGTGGGCGGCCGGCATCGTGCCGCACTACTGCGCCAACATCACCGGCCACGGCTGGCGCAAATTGCTGCGCCACCCCGGCGCCTTCACCTACCGCCTGCACACCGTGCCGCCGGTGCCGCCGGTGCTGCAGTTCATCCAGCGCCATGCCCGGCAGGACGACCGCGAAGCCTATGGCACGTTGAACATGGGCGCGGGTTTCGCACTGTTCGTGGCCGCCGCCGATGCCGATCGCACGGTGCAGATCGCCCAGGGGCTGGGCATCGGCGCCCGGGTGGCCGGCGTGGTGGAGGCCGGCGACAAGCAGGTGCTGATCGAGCCGCTGGGCATCCGCTTCGGCGACGACGACCTGCAGCTGCGCTGACAAGGCCGCCACCATGTTGCGACGCGCGGCCCTCTTGTTCTCGGGCGCCGTGCTGCTGGCCGGGCTGTCGGGCAGCCTGGCCGGCTGCGCCAGCGCGCCGGTGCGGTCGCCGCTGCCCCCCACCAGCTTCCTGGTCGCGCCCGCCGACACCCCGCTGGGCGGTTTGGCGCAGGCCCACCAGGTGCCCGAGGGCCGCTCGGGCTTTCGGCCGATGTTGATCTCGGCGATCGCGCTGGAGGCACGGTTGTCGCTGATCGCCCAGGCCCGCGTCGGCATCGACCTGCAGACCTACCACCTCGCCAACGACGCCACCGGCCAGCAGATCCTGCGTGCCCTGCGCGATGCGGCGCTGCGCGGCGTGCGGGTGCGGCTGCTGATCGACGACTTCCACAGCACCGGCATGACCGATCTGCTGCTGGGGCTGGCGGCACAGCCCAACGCCGAGGTGCGGATGTACAACCCGTTCACCGCCGGGCGCGACAGCAACCTGGTGCGGATCGGCCAGCTGATCGGCGATTTCAAGCAGCTCAACCGGCGCATGCACAACAAGTTGTTCATCGCCGACGGCCGTGCCGCGGTGGTCGGCGGCCGCAACCTGGCCGACCCGTATTTCATGCGCAGCGACCACGGCAACTACCTCGATTTCGACCTGCTGTGTGTCGGTCAGGTGGTCACCGACCTGGGCGCCAGCTTCGACCGCTACTGGAACAGCCGCTTCGCCGTGCCGCTGCCCGCGCTGGCCGACAACGGCCTGTCACCGGCGCAGCGCCAGGCCAGTTTCGAGGCCTTGTCGCACAAAGCCCTGGCGCCCGCGCCACGTGCGGGCTCGACCGGTGCCGGAACGGCGGCCGTGCGCGCACTCGCAGCACTGCCGCTGGTGGTGGCCGACGCCCAGGTCTATTTCGACGACCCCGAGAAAACCGGCGGTGCCCCGGGCAGCCCGGGCGGCGGCCCGCCGCTGCCGGTGGCCCGGCTGGTCAACGCGGCGCAGGAGCGGCTGCTGGTGGTGTCGCCCTACTTCCTGCCCAGCGACGTCGGCATCCGCCTGCTGGCCCGCGCGGCCCAGCGCGGCGTGACGGTGCAGGTGCTGACCAATTCGCTGGTCGACAGCGACGAGCCGCTGGTCAGCCTGGCCTACGGCAACAAGCGCAAGACCTTGCTGCTGGCCGGCGTGCAACTGTTCGAGCTGTCGTCGCAGCGCCTGAAGCAGGAAGAATTGCTGCGCCAGTCGCTGGGCGAGTCGACCGGCCGCCTGCACGCCAAGCTGGGCATCGTCGACGACCACCTGCTGCTGGTGGGTTCGATGAACATCGATCCGCGTTCGGCGGCCACCAACACCGAGCTGGCACTGGTGGTCGACAGCGCCGACCTGGTGCGGCTGATCCTGGGCCAGTTTCAGCCCACCGAATCAGGCGCGGTGTTCGAGGTCAAGCTGGCCGACGATGGTCGGTCGCTGCAATGGGTCGGCCGCGGTATGGTGGCGCGTGATGGCAGCAGCACCCCGTTGCACCTGGCCGACGAGCCGACGCCGCCGTGGTGGCAACACTTGCAGCTGTGGTTGCTGTCGGCGCTGGTGCCTGACGAGTGGCTGTGAGGCGTGTCCAGCCCCGTCGAGGCGTGCCGCTGCGGGTCGGCCCTACAATGGAAAGCGACGGGCCTCCCCGCATGGAAGCGCGGCCAACCGGGTCAGGTCGGGAACGAAGCAGCCCCAACCGTTGTGACCAGTGCCGGGGTCAGGCTCGTCACCCCCCTCTTCTTCCAGCCTCTGCCGACCGTTAAGCGCCGCCATTTGGCACGATGGCCTGAATCGCCTTGACCATCGCCGAGGTGGTCCCGCAGTCCACCGGCGCGAGCCGACCGCGGCCGTTCAAGCCGACTGGCTGGTCTGCCGAAACGCCACCACGGCCTGGTTGCGCAAGGTGCGCAGCAAGGCCAGTTCGCGGTCCCCCACCACCAGCGCGCCCGGCTGGGCCTGGTCGGCGTAGATCATCGCGAAGGGCGCGCCCTTCATCATCATCGGCAGCAGCAGGAACGACGGTGCATCGACATGCTGGCGGTACCAGTCCGGCAGGCGCTGGGCAATCGCCGGCTGGCGGCTGTCGGCGATCTGGGTGTCGCTGCCCTTCAGGCACACCGCGCCGAACAGGTCGGGCAACTGCCCGGCCGGCCAGCGCAGCGTCACCTGAAAGCGCGGACTCATCGCCGCGGCCCGGTCGCCCAGCCCGAAGCGGCCATTGAGCCTGCCGGTCGACGCATCACGCAAGCAGAACACCATGCGCTGAAAGCCAAGCGCGCGGTACATCGTCTCCAGCACCATCCGCAACACCTCGTTGAGGCGGAAGCTGTCGCCGGCCAGGCTGTCGGTGATGTCCTGGATGCCGGCGGCCAGCATGTCGGTCACGGCCAAATTGACGCCGATCGCGCCGGCAGCCAAGTCGGACGCCGACGCCGAAGCCGAAGCCGACGCCGACGCCGACGCCGACGCCGACGCCGAAGCCTGCTGCGCCGCCGGCACGGCCGCCAGAGGCTGCCCGCCGCCGGCCGCAGCCGTCGCGCCCGCCGAGCCCGGCGCACCCACCACACCCAGCGCACGCGCCGCCGCCCGGCCAGGCGCCGCGGCGGCCGATGGCAGCAACAGCGTGGCGGCTTCGGCGTCCGCGCGCGCCGCGCCCAACGGCTGGGTGGCGGCCAGCCGGTGTTGGGTCAGCGTGTCAACCGCCTCCGGCACATCGCCCTTGGCCAGCACCTGCTGGCCGCGACTGCCCTGGGGCAGGGACAAGCCCATCGCGGGCGCCATCTGGGCCAACACCTGGCGGGCGTCGTCGACCGCACGTCCGATCTCGGCCACGCTGAGCCCCAGCGCCCGGCCGTGGCGCTGGGCCACCGCCTCCAGCCGTGCCGGCAGCGCGTCCTCGTCGCCCTGCCAGACCGCGTCGGACAACTCGTTGGCCGCCACCGCCAGCCAGCGCAGCCGCTCGGGCCCGGCGGCCAGCGGCAGCGGCGGCGAGGCGGTGTCGGGCCGGCGCATGCAGCGCTGCAATGTCTCGGGCAGGCCCCAGTGACGCGCCACGCCCACGCCCAGCGCCTCGAAGCCCAGGCCCATCACCATCGCAGCGGCGCGGTCGGCGGCCACGTCGGGGTGCAACCGGGCATCGGTCGCGGCCGCGCCGCCAGTGCCGGCGGTCAGGCGCAGCTGGTCGCGGATGGCGAGCGCCTCTTCCGGAAAGTAGAACTCGGTCAGCAGCTTGCCCAGGTTGTAGAGCATCGCCCCGAGGAAGGCTTCCTCCGAATCGCGGGCCGACGGCCCCAGCGCATGGGCCAGCTGGCCGGCCAGCAGCGAGCGCAGGAACTCCTCCTTCAGCCGCTGCGCGTGGGCCTTGTCCTTCATGTGCTCGACCAGCACCAGCGACAAGGCCAGGTTGCGGATGCCGGCCAGGCCGACCAGTGCCACCGCCCGCGAGATGGTGCTGACGCCGTGGCTGTCGCGCCGGAAATGCGCGGTGTTGACCAGGCGCAGCAGCTTCTGCGTCAGCGCCACGTCCTTGAGAATCTCGTCGGCCAGCGTGTTCAGGCTCTCGGACTCGGAGTTGGCCATGCGCTGGATGCGCAGCACCTGCTCGGTCAGCGCCGGGAAGTCGCTCTTGTGGCGCAGGCGGCGCAACAGGAAGTCGAGCGTGCCGTGGCCGCTGCTGCTGTCGGGCAGCGCTTCGTCGGCCGGCGCCAGCCACTGCATCAGCGCATCGCGCAGGCTGGCGGCGCTGTCGTAGCGCTGCGCCGGGTCGCGGGCGATGGCGCGCTGCACGATGCCGCGCAGCCGGTCGTCGGCCGCGGCCGATTCGGCCAGTTGCAGGTCTTCGCGCTGCACCCGGCGCAAGGCGCTGCGGGCGTCGCGTTCGACCAGCAGCGGCTGGCCGCCCAACAGCTCACCCAGCACCAGGCCGGCGGCGAACACGTCCATCTGCGGCGACGGTGCACTGCCCGCCGCAGCCTCGGGCGACAGGTAGCCCGGCGTGCCGACGATGCAGCCTTCCAGGCCGTCGGCCACCGTCGTGCCCCCCGGCGAGGGCGAGAGCCGGGCGGCAATGCCGAAGTCCATCACCTTGGCGCGACCGTCTGCGTCGATCAGGATGTTCGACGGCTTGAGATCTCGGTGCACGATGCCGTGGGCATGGGCCGCGCGCAGCGCATCGATCACGCCCAGCATCAGCTCCACTGCTTCGCGCTGCGGCATCGCGCCGTTGCGCCGCAGTGCCTCGGCCAGCGTGCGACCGCTGACCAGCTCGAACACCAGGAAGGGCTGGCCGTCGATCTCGTCGGCCTCGAACACCGGCACGATGTGCGGATGCGCCAGGCGGCTGACGGCCCGGGCTTCGTGCAGCCACTGGCTGACCGGCTGGCTCGCGCCCTCCCCGACCAGCAGCTTCAGTGCCACCTCGCGGTCCAGCCGCTCGTCATGGGCGCGCCAGACCACGGCCTGCGCGCCCCGGCCCAGTTCGGCCAGCAGGCGGAAGCGGCCCAGGCGCAAACCTGGCCGACCAGGCGTGACCGGCCGCCCGGCCGCCAGCGGGGCCACCGCTGGCGTGGCGCCGGTCATGGCGGTGTGCCGTGCGCGGCGACCCGGGCCGCCGCCTTCGCCCGCAGCCCGACGGCCGCAGCCGCGTCGGCCGTTGCCGGTGCCGAGCCGAGGGCCGGTTCGGCCGCCGGCTCGCCGTCCTGGTCGGGCGGCAGGCCCTGGGCGGCCAGCAGCACCTCACGCTGCGTCACCCCCAGCGCACGACCGTAGCGCTGCACCACCCGGTGCAGGAAGGCCATGCGGTGGTGCGCCGGCACGGCCCGCGCATCGACGACCTCGTTGGCGCAGCTGGCGGTCAGCCGCAGCGCATCGCCGTCGGCGTCGGCATGGTGCACCGCAGCGTCCAGCGGCACCCGGCGCATCATGTGCAGCACCGAGTCGTCCAGCCCCCAGTGGCGACCCACCGCGGCGCCCAGTGCGTCGACCGACACGCCCAGCACGGCGAAGGCGGCGCCCTCCTCGCTCATGCCCGGGTCCTCGGGCTCGCCGGCCCGTGCCGGCGGCGCGGGCAGCATCAGGCGGCGGATCTGCGCCGCCTCGTCGGCGAAGTGGTACTGCACCGCCAGCCGGCCGATGTTCTGCAGCATCGCCAGCAGGTAGACCACCTCGGGGTCGTAACCCGCCGGCCGCAGCCACTGCGCCACCTTGCCGGCCAGTCGCACCCGGTCGAACAGCGCAGCCAGGTCGGCGGCATGGGCTTCGTTGAGCGGGCCGGGCCAGGGCCGCAGCACCAGCGAGGCACGGCGCACGCCATCCAGCCCCAACATCTCGATGCTGCGCCGGATCGTCAGGATCGCACCGCTGCCGTCCAAGGCGCCGCGCAGCCGAACGCCGTTGACGGCACGCAGCAATTCGAAGGTCAGCCCGACGTCCTGCATCACGATCTCGGCCAGTTCGTTGGTGCGCTCACGCTCCAACAGGGCCAGGCGGGCCGCACGGCCGGCGCCTCCCGGCATGGCCGGCAGCAAGCCCAGCGCGCGCATGCGGTCCAGCAGCAGCAGGATCGGCCCGCCGCCGGGTTCGCCGTCGACCTTGAGCCAACCGTCCAGCGCGCGCTCCAGGGTGCGCGCATTGCGGTAGCGCTGGCGCTCCTGGCGGTCGGTGGCGCGGTTGACGATGGCCCGCAGCGCCTCGTGCACCACATGGGCCACGGTGAAGGGCAGGCGCACGATGTCGCGGCCCAGCGGGGGCATGCGCTCGATCACCTGGCCGGTGTCGGCCTGGTCGAGCGCCGGCACACCACCCAGCCCGTGGTGCAACACCAGTCCCATCGCCAGCACGTCGAGTTCGCCCGCCCGGCGCTGTGCCGGCAGGCTGCCGCTGTCGCCATCGGGTGGCAGCGCCACGCCCAGCCCCATCAGGCGGCAGTCCGCGCCCTCGCCCAGCACCAGGTGAAAGGCCTGGACGTCGCGATGGGCCACCCCGGCTTCGTGGGCGAAAGCCAGGCCCTGCAGCGCTTTCAGCACCCAGGGCACCAATTCGGCAGGCGCAAAACCTTTGGCGCCCAGCTTCTCGGCCAGCGTGACGCAAGTGCCCCGGTCGTAGGCGATGTAGGGCCAGCGGTCGTGTTCGCCGACCTCCACCACATGGGCCAGTCCCGGATGGTCGATGCGCGACGCCTTGCGGGCGCTGTCCAGCCAACGCTGCAGCGCATCGGCGCCGGGTTGGCTGCGCGGCATCGCCAGCATCAATTCCTGATCGACCCGCGGATCAGACACCAGCCAAAGCATCGAGCGCGCGCTCTTGCCGATCAGCCGCAAGAGCTGAAAGCGCCCGAGGGTTCGGACGGCGTTGGGCGGAGCAGGGCGGGGTGCGGGGGTGGATGCCATGGATTGGCTCGGGGCGGATAGGGCGGATTGGACACAAACCGCGCTGCCGCCAAGGCCCGAACAACCACTGCTTGGCGCAGCAATTCAGGCCAGGCGAGCGCCGCCGCGGCAGCGGCACTGGTTGCCCGGCGGGCACGCCGGGGGGTCCTTTGTGCGAAAATCAAGGCAGCCCTGAGAGAGGGCTGACATTGACAGCCAATCCTGGTCGTGTTCGATTCCGGCGACAGCCCCTCCCAGCAGCAACCCTTCCGGTCGTCAACGCACACCGGCGGCCCCTGCAGCGCCCCTCCTAGGACCCACGATGAGCAGCGAATTGATCAAGCACACCACTGACGCCACCTTCGAGGCCGACGTGCTGAAATCGGAAACCCCGGTGCTGGTGGACTACTGGGCCGAGTGGTGCGGCCCCTGCAAGCAGATCGCCCCCATCCTGGACGAAACTGCCAAGGAATTCGGCGGTCGTCTGCAGATCGCCAAGATGAACGTCGATGAGAACCGCGAAGTGCCCGCGAAGTTCGGCATCCGCGGCATCCCCACGTTGATGATCTTCAAGGGCGGCCAACTGGCCGCCACCAAGGTCGGCGCGCTGAACAAGGCCCAATTGACGGCCTTCATCGAGCCGCACCTATAATCCGGCTTCACGGGTCGCGGTCAAGCGCTTCAGGCGTCACAGCAGCATCCCCGTTTTTGCCCCCACGCCAAGCCGCCGCAGACCGGCGCAGCGCGTGGTTCCGGCTCCCAAGTCCCTACCCCAATTTCACGGCTCACCTGTCGCGACAGGCGTTTGCGCAGCGGTTCAGGCCCAGCCGAGTACCGCAGCATCGGTCCCTTTGAGCGCGCTTGCCGCCAAGGTGGTGCGCCCCTACCGGTTTCGTGGCCCTGGCCAAGCGCGACACCCCACACCTCCCGGTGATTCTTCAAAATGCATCTCTCAGAACTGAAGGCGCTCCACGTCTCCGCACTCATCACGATGGGCGAGGCACTGGAGATCGACAACGTCGCCCGCCTGCGCAAGCAGGAGCTGATGTTCGCCATCATGAAAAAGCGCGCCCGCGCCGGCGAACAGGTGTTCGGCGACGGTGTGCTGGAGGTGCTGCCCGACGGCTTCGGCTTCCTGCGCTCGATCGAGGCCAGCTACATGGCCAGCACCGACGACATCTACCTGTCGCCCAGCCAGATCCGGCGCTTCAACCTGCACACCGGCGATCTGGTCGAAGGCGAAGTGCGGGTGCCCAAGGACGGTGAACGCTACTTCGCGCTGGTCAAGGTCGACCGGGTGAACGACGTCACGCCCGAGGAGAACAAGCACAAGATCATGTTCGAGAACTTGACGCCGCTTTTTCCGAAAGAGCCGTTCAAGCTTGAGCGCGACAACTACAAGGGCGAGGACAACGTCACCAGCCGCATCATCGACCTGGTCGCGCCGATCGGCAAAGGCCAGCGTGCGCTGCTGGTGGCCCAGCCCAAGACCGGCAAGACGGTGATGATGCAGCACATCGCCCACGCGCTGGTCGCCAACCACCCCGAGATCCACCTGATCGTGCTGCTGGTCGACGAGCGGCCCGAAGAAGTGACCGAGATGATCCGCACCGTGCGCGGCGAGGTCATCTCCTCCACCTTCGACGAGCCCGCGGCGCGCCACGTGCAGGTGGCCGAGATGGTGATCGAGCGCGCCAAGCGCCTGGTCGAGATGAAGAAGGACGTGGTCATCCTGCTCGACTCGATCACCCGGCTGGCCCGCGCCTACAACAACGTGCTGCCGTCCAGCGGCAAGGTGCTCACCGGCGGTGTCGACGCCAACGCGCTGCAGCGGCCCAAGCGCTTCTTCGGCGCCGCGCGCAATGTCGAGGAAGGCGGTTCGCTGACCATCATCGGCACCGCGCTGATCGACACCGGCAGCCGCATGGACGAGGTGATCTACGAAGAGTTCAAGGGCACCGGCACTTGCGAGATCCACCTCGACCGCCGGATGGCCGAGAAGCGCGTCTACCCGTCGATCCTGATCAACAAGACCGGCACCCGGCGCGAAGAACTGCTGCTCAAGCCCGAGATCCTGCAAAAGACCTGGATCTTGCGCAAGCTGCTCTACAACATGGACGAGATCGAGGCGATGGAGTTCATGCTCGACAAGATGAAGGCGAGCAAGAACAACCTCGACTTTTTCGACATG
>JBBQVF010000123.1:0-13281 GCA_038211805.1 Burkholderiales bacterium
CCGTCTGCGACACCGCCTGGCCGCCCTCCATCGCCTGGCCGGCGGCCTGGGTGGCGATGCCGTCGGTGACGGTGGCGCTGTCGGCGTTCTGCTTGACCGAGGCGCTGATCTGGTGCAGCGACGCGGTGGTCTGCTCGACGCCCGCGGCCTGCTGCGACGCCGACTGGGCCAGCGCCTGCGAGGTCTGCGACACCTGGTCGGACGCCACGCTCAGCTGGGATGCGGCCGCCTGCACTTCGGCAAAGGTGGTGCTGACGGTGTCGATCAACTGGTTGAACTTGCCGCACAGGTTGGCGTGGAACTCGGCCATGTCGTCGGTGCGGATGCGGGCGGTGAAGTCACCTTGAGTGGCCTGGTTGACCGCCTCGTTGATCGCATCGGCGGTTTGGGTCGCGGCCATCGCCTCGGCCTGGCTGGTGGCCAGGCGGGCTTCGTCGGCCTGCGCCCGTTCGACCAGGTTGGCCTGCATCTGCTCGAAACGCTTGAGCAGGGCCGCCGCCTCGTCACTGCCATGGGCATCGATCGGATAGCTCAGGTCGCCTTCGGCCACCGCGTTGGCGGCGTCCACCGCGTGGCGCAGCGGGCCTGTCACCGAGCGGGTGATGGCGATTCCCAGGCCGATCGCCAGCAGGGCCAGCGCGCCCAGCGCGGCGGCCAGCAGCAGGCGGGACTGGGCGGTGACGTGGATGCGGGCGTGCAGCAGGTCTTCCAGCGCCTGGGTGGCGGCATCCTGCAGCTTGTACTGTGAGTCGACCGCGGCGGTGCCGGCCTTGAAAAAGTCGGCCGCCGCCACCGGGGGGCTGCCCTCGGCCAGCAGCCGGGACTGCACCAGGGCGAAGAAACGGTCGACGTCGGTCTTGTTGGCAGCCAGGGCAGCATCCAGCGTCTTTTTCAGCTCGGGCGCGATCGCCGTCGCCTTGCGCATCTGGTCGCTGGCCCGGCCGTGCAGGTATTGCGCATTGCGCATCTCGGCCAGCAGGTCGGCCCGGCCGCTGGTGGTGATCTCGCCGGCAGCCAGCAGCGCCGCGCCGGTGCCACGCACCGTGGCGGTGGCCTCGGCCAGTCGCGGCAGGTGGTCGACCACCGCGGTCATCACGTAGTAGGTCTCGGCCACCGGGTCGAGTGACAGGCCTGCGGCATCGGCCACCTGGTCGATCAACGCGAGGTTGCGTTGCACCAGGGCGGTGTGTGCGGCAAAGGAGTCGCCGGCCTGGATGCCGCGGCTGTCGACCTGACTGCCCAGCTGGTGCCAGCCGGCCTTCCAGGCCTTGGCCTCTTCGGCAGCCTGGGCATGACCCAGCGCGGCCAGTTGCGCCTGCAGCTTGGCGAGCTGGGTGTCGACCGCCGCCCGGCGGGCGCGCCGGTCGACGTCGGCCTCGACCTTGCCGTTGAGCACCAGGCTCGACAGGCCGCGGTGGACCTGCAGCTCGCGCTGCAGCGCGACGGCGCTGCGCAGCGGGTCGAGGCCGGCGTCTTCGGCCTCGGCCACGTGGATCTCGGTGTTCTTGTACTGGGCCACCTGCACCAGCGGCACCGCGCACAGCACGGCCGACAAGGCGCCGATGGCGCTGAATTTTTGCCACAGCAACAGGTTGCGAAGGGGGTATTTCATCGCGGCTTTCACTCAAGTGGTGCGGGCCAGGCCGGCGTTGTGGCGGCACAGGTTGCCGGCTTGCAAGGCCGCGGCCATCAGGCCTTGCATGTCGAGCACCAGCGCCACATCGCCGCTGCCCAGGATGGTCGAGCCGGCCAGCGCCTTGAGGTGGCGGAAGATGCCGGCCAGCGGCTTGATCACCGTCTGGTGCTCGCCCAGCAGGCGGTCGACCACCAGGCCGATGCGCACCGCGCCGTCGCGCACCACCACCAGGCTGCGGCGCTGGGCGTCGACCGTGCCGGCGGCACCGGCCACCACGCCGTAGAACAGCGCCAGGTCGATGTAGGGCAGCACCTCGCCGCGCAGGTCGAAGGTGCCGCAGGTGCGCTCGGGTGAATCGACACACTCTCGCGGCACGGCGATGCATTCGCTGACCACTGCCAGCGGCAGCACGTAGTGCACCCCGCCCACCAGCGTGAGAAAGCCGTCGATCATCGCCAGCGTCAGCGGCAGGCGGATCTGGGTGGTGGTGCCGCGGCCGTCGGCGCTGGTCAGCGCGATCTGGCCGCGCAGCGCCTCGATGTTGCGCTTGACCACGTCCATGCCGACGCCGCGGCCCGACAGGTCGGTCACCTGGTCGGCGGTCGAGAACCCCGCCGCGAAGATCAGTTGCCAGACTTCGGCGTCAGGGGGCGTGGCGCCCTCGGGCAGCAGGCCGCGCTCGATCGCCTTGGCCAGGATGCGGTCGCGGCGCAGGCCGCGGCCGTCGTCGCTGACTTCGATCACGATCGCGCCACCCTCGTGGTAGGCGTTGATGCCCAGTCGGCCCAGCGCCGGCTTGCCGGCGGCGATGCGCTCGGCCGGCAACTCCAGGCCGTGGTCCAGGCTGTTGCGCACCAGGTGCATCAGCGGGTCGGCGATCAGCTCGACCATCGACTTGTCGAGCTCGGTGTCGCCGCCGGTGATCGCGAAGTCGATCTCCTTGCCCAGCAACTTGCCGGTGTCGCGCACCACCCGCTGGAAGCGGCTGAAGGTCTCGCCCACCGGCACCATGCGCAGCGCCAGCGCGCCGTCGCGGGTGGCCTGCACCAGCTCGCTGACACGTTGCGTGGCCTCCAGGAAGGCGGCTGACTGCTCCTGGTTGGCGACCATCTGCGCGCCCGATCCGGCGATCACCAGCTCGCCGATCAGGTCGATCAGGTGGTCCAGCTTGTCGGCGCGCACCTTGACGAAGCGGGCCTCGGCCGGCGCGCGGCGGTCGCGGGCGCTGCGGCGGTCGGCTGCCGGGGCGCGGCGGTCGGTGGCGGCGGCCGACGGGTCGGTGTTGACGTCGGCGTTGATGTAGGTGCCTGCGTTGGTGTCTGCCCGGGTGCCGGCCCGGGTGTCTGCCCGGGTGTCGGCCCGGGTGCCGGCCCGGGCAGGGCCGTCCGGCGCCTCGTCGCTGACCGATCCCATCGCCACGCCCAGCGCGGCCCAGACGGCCAGCAAGGCCGCGCCGGCCTCGCCGTCGTCGCCGCAGCGCAGCGCCAGCAACTGCTCGAAGGCGTCGCCGTCGGCGTCGGGCGGCAGGATCTCGACGCTGCAGTCGTCGACCGCGAACTCGAACACCCGCTCGATCTCGTCGTGCCCGGCCTCGCTGCGCAGGCGCAGCTCGAAGCCCAGGTGGCAGGTTTCGGCGTCCAGCGTGTCCAGCGTGGGCAGGCTGTCGCTCAGCACCCGGCAGGCCAGCAACTCGCCCAGCGAGCCCAGGTAACGGATGAAGGCCAGCGGGTCGAGCCCGTTGCGCAGTGCGTCGGCGCCGAAGCGCAGCGACAGGTGCCAGGCCGCGCCGGTGGCCGCGCCGGTGGTCACGGGGGTGGTCGCGCCGGCGGTCGGGGCTGGGGCGGCAGCGGCCGGGGCGTCGGGCAGCCACTCGGCGTCGGCCGTGCCCTGGCCCGCGCCGTGCAGCCGGCGCAGCCGCTCGCCCAGCGCCAGGCTGCGGGCGTGCACCGTGGCCGAGGACTGGCCGGTGCGCACCTCGTCCAGCAGCACGGCCATCTGGTCGAAGCCTTCGAGCAGCGCGGCGCTGATGTCGTCGGTCACCGCCAGCTGGCCCGAGCGCAGGCCTTCAAGCAGGGTTTCCACCTCGTGGGTGAAGACCACCACCGCATCGCAGCCGAACAGCCCGGCAGTGCCCTTGATGGTGTGGGCGGCGCGGAAGGCGGCGTTCAGGTTCTCGGCATCGTCGGGTGTGGTCTCCATCACCAGCAGGGCCTGCTCGAACTGCTGCAGCATGTCGGCCGCCTCGTCGAGAAAGCCCACCCGGGCGGCGGCAATGATCTCGGCGTCGTCGTCGCGGTTCATCGGGTCAATCCTCTTCTCGGCGCTGGGCCGGTGCCAGCAGGTCGGCCAGGCCGAAGGTCAGCAGCGCATCGCGCACCGCCGCGCTGCAGGCCACCAGCCGCAGCGCGTGGCCACGTGCCTGCAGGCTGAGGCGGGCCGACAACAACAGTTGCACCCCGCTGCTGTCGAAATCGCTGACACCGGCCAGGTCGAGCAGCAGGTCACCGTGGGCGGCGGTGGCAGCGCCCAGCAGGGTTTCGCGCAGCTCGGCGGCGTAGGCGATCGTCATCTCGGGGCCCAGGGCCAGCGGCCCGTGCACTGCATCGGCCACCTTGTTCATGGCATCAGACGCAGAGTTTGTTGACCGCCTCGACCAGCGTCGACGGCTGGAAGGGCTTGGTGATCCAGGCACGGGCGCCGGCGGCGCGGCCCTCGGCCTTCTTGCTCTCCTGGCTCTCGGTGGTCAGCATGATCACCGGCACGAACTTGTAGGCGCCGGTGCCCTTGAGGTGGCGCAGAAAGCTCAGCCCGTCCATGTTGGGCATGTTCACGTCGCAGACGATCAGGTTCAGCTTCTGCCCGGTGAGCTTGCTGACGGCGTCCTTGCCGTCCACCGCCTCCACCACGCCGTAGCCGGCCTTCTGCAGCGCCAGCTTCACGACGGTGCGGAAGCTGCCCGAGTCGTCAACGATCATCACGGTCTTGCTCATGGTGCTTGCTTTCGGTTTTTCAGGTGTTCAGGTTGGGCTGGAGGACCGGTGCGGTGCTCAGAAGAACTCGACCTCGCTGCCGCGGTCGATGTGCACGTTGCCGTGGTGCTGCGAGCGTTGTTCGTCCATCGTGTAGCTGCTCTCCAGGTTGGCCAGCCAGTCGGCCGCGTCGCTCTGCGTGGCGTAGGGGTTGGCATCCACCCAGCGGCCGAAGTTCTGCATGTCGTTGCTGACGATCGACAACATCTGGTTGATGCGGTCACCAAACTGGAACATCACGAAGGTCTCTTCCAGCTGGGCCTGCAGCGCCGCCGCGGCCGATCGAACCTCGTT
Source organism: Burkholderiales bacterium (assembly GCA_038211805.1). Taxonomy (GTDB): domain Bacteria; phylum Pseudomonadota; class Gammaproteobacteria; order Burkholderiales; family Burkholderiaceae_C; genus Pseudaquabacterium. Next base: position 4,960 of record JBBQVF010000123.1, read on the forward strand.
GGAGCTGTGCATCGCCCCGCCCAGCCCGGCCATCAGCGCGTTGAGTGATTCACGGGCGCGCAGCGCCAGTTCCAGCGGCAGCTCGTCGGCCGGGGTGTCGCTGATCTCGCCGTGCAGGCGGGCCGGCGACAGGGTTTTTTCCAGCCGGGAAACCAGCCGCTCGACCTGCTCGCCGACCTCGGCCATGCGGCTGGCGAGCATGCGGGTCTCGTCGGCGATGGCCGGTGCGCCGCTGTCGGCCTGGCCACCATGGCCACTGCCCCGGTTGGCCTCGATCGACGCGTTGAACGCCACCAGCCGGGTGTGCTTGCCGATCTCGCGGGCCTGGCGGCCGAGCTGGCGCAGTTCGGTCACCGCGTCGGCACAGTGGCCGAGTTCAGCCACCGCGGCGTCGCGCTGCGCAAAGGCCCGTTGGCAGGGCGCCATCAACGCGGCCAGGGCAGCCTGGCCGGGTGAGCCATCGGCCAGCACGCCGTCGATCGCGCCGGCGTCCAGCGTCGGCCGGCCCTGGTCCAGCTGCTGGGCCAGCGTGCCCAGCGTGCCCGACATGGTGGCAAAGGTCTCCAGCAACTTGCCGAGCCCGTCGCTGGCCGCGTCGCGGGTGACCGCCAGTTGTTTGCCCCACACCGGCACCACCTGCGCCACCATCACCTCGGTGCCGACCCGGCCACTGCTGACCTTGGGTTCGTCGAGTGCGGCGCCGGCCTCCGCAGCGCCGGCCGCCGCCACGCCGCGCAGCAGCCAGGGCGCCAAGGTGCCGGCCGCGGCCAGCCCCAGCAGGCCGGCCGGGCCACCCTGCCAGGCCAGTGCACCGCCCGCCAGCACGGCCAGGGCGGCGCCAGCCTGGCGGGCCAGGCGCGAACGGCCCGCTGGTGGTGCGCCGCCAGGGGGCGGATCGTTCATCGGCTTGGAAGTCTGTGGTGTCATCGTTCGGTCGCACTGCATGAGGAACGTGTCTGGCGCCGCCACGGGGCCTTCGAGCTGCCGGGCACCAGGCTCGGCTGCTGGCTGGGTTTTCGACCACCGCCTGGAAATCTGAAGTGGCGCTGCGGCGCGCATCGCCTCGGCAGTGCGGGGTTTGTGGTGCATCTCCGGGCTTGGCAGCGGTGTCGTGGCCCCGGTCGCCGCGGCCCCTCCCGCTGCCCCCCCGCTGCCGTCCCTCGCCCCGCTGCGGCTGCGCCGGGGTGGGGCCGGCGCCCGCCTCAAGTCGGCGCCGGCCGGGCCGATAGCGTTGGCAGGCCGCCGCCGGCGCATGTTTCGGTGGGCTGCCAGTGCCGTCCCTCACCCGTAGAACAAAAGGCCTTCCCATGCACTTGCCCGGCTCCACGTTGGCCTTGTCTCGCCAGGCGCGCCAGCTGTCCTGGCGCGCGGCGCGCGAGTTCTTCGCGTACCACGGCGTCTGGGCCATCGGCGTGCGGGCGATGCGGGTCTGGTCGTTGCGCATGAAGATGCTGCTGCTGGTCACCGTGCTGGCGTTGCCGCTTGTGCCCCTGCTGGTGCTGCAGATCCTCGACCGCAATGCCACGGTTGACACGCTGGGCCAACGCATTGCCGGGCTGGCGGTGGCCGACGCGGCCTACCGGCTGGCCGCCGCGCTGGACTTGCAGCGCCAGGCGATCGAGGCCGGTCAATCGATGCCGGCCGGCTTGCCCGCCGCCGCCCACCAGGCCCTGCAGCAGGCCGTGGCCGCCGCCGACCACCACGGCCTGGCGCTGGGCAAGACCCTGCTGATCCAGCAGCCGGTGCTCGACCGCGTGGCCGCGTCAGGCACGCTGGAGAGCGCCTCGCGGCTGCAGCAGTTGCGGGCGGCCAGCAACGCGCTGGTGCTGTTGCGCCGGACCGCCATCGACCAGTCGGGCATCATGCTGACCGATTTGGCCGCGGAGGCGTCACTGTCCCGGCTGGGCCACCGCTACCTGCCCGAACTGCACCGCGACCTGGCGGTGATGCGCGGGCTGGCGGTGCGCCAGGTGGCACTGCTGGGCCAGACCCCGCCGCCGGCGGCCGAGCTGCACCAGCTGCAGCTGGACGCCGCGGCCGTGCTGGCCGACGCCGACCGCTTGCTGGTGCTGATCGACCCAGAGCTGGAGCGCATGCACCCCGGCGCCGTCACCGAAGGCAAGCGCCTGGGTGCAGCGGTGCGCGACCTGACTGCCCGGCTGCGCCAGGAGATGCTGCCGCTGCAGCCCAGCCCCGACCTGGCGCTGCCGCGCGCCCGCAGCGTGGACATCATGGCCAGCCTGTCGGCCCTGCAGCTGCAGCTCAGCCACCAGCTGGACGGCCAGCTGCGGGCGCGGCAGGCCGCCGCCAGCAGCCACCGCACGCTGATCTTCGCGCTGCTGGCGGGCACGCTGGGACTCGCGGCCTACCTGGTCTACAGTTTTTTCCTGGTCATGCGCGGTGGCCTGGCCAAGCTGAACCACCAGATGAACCGCATGGCCCAGGGCGACCTGAGCGCCCGCCCGCAAGCCCGCGGCGGCGACGAGGTGGCCGACACCCTGCGCGCGATGACCACCTCGCTGGCCCGGCTGAGCGACCTGCTGGCATCGGTGCGCCAGGGCGTGGGCGCGATCACCCAGGCATCGCACCAGATCGCCGACGGCAACGCCGACCTGTCGATCCGCAACCGCCGCAACGGCGAGGGGCTGGAGCAGCTGGTGGCCGCCGTCACCCGCTACAGCGCGCAGTTGCAGACCTGCTCGCGGATGGTCGAGTCGGTGGTCACCACGGTGCAAACCTTGCGGCTGGCGTCGGTGCGCAACCGCCGCCAGGTGCAGCGGTTGCAGCAGCGCATGACCAGCCTGCGCGGCAGCAGCCGCGAGATCGGCGAGATCGTCAACCTGATCGACACCATCGCCTTCCGCACCAACATCCTGGCCCTGAACGCCCAGGTCGAGGCCTGCAAGGCCGGTGACGCCGGCCGCGGCTTCGCGGTGGTGGCGCAGGAGGTGCGGGCGCTGGCCAACCGCAGCGCCGAGTCGGCCCGCAAGGTCAGCGAGATCGTCTCGCGCTCGACACTGGAGATCGAGCAGGGCGGCGCCCTGGCCGACGAGACCGGCCTGTCGATCGCCGAGGCCGACGGCCATGTCGACGCCATCCACAGCGCGATGTCGGCCGTGGCCCGGCTGACCCAGCAGGGTGATCTGGAGTCGATCCAGATCCTCGACGAGATCAAGCTGCTGAAGGACGGCACGGCCAAGAACGGGGTGCTGGTCGAGCAGCTGGCGCAAGCCTCGGACGCGCTGCGGGGCCAGGGCGAGCGGCTGTCGCACAAGGTGGGGCTGTTCAAGCTGTCGTGATGCCCGCGCGGCACGGGGCGATACTCCGACCGCGTCCAGACCGCCTCCTTGACAACCACTTTGGCCGCCTCCTTGCCCGCCTCCTTGACCCGTCGATGACCGCCCTTCCACCGGACGCGCTGCCTGCCGACCGCCGGGTGCCGGTGCCGGGGTCGGTGCCGTTGCCGTTCGCCGGGCCGCTGCGCCGGGCGTTGCTGCTGTGGGCGCTGGTGCCGGTGTTGCTGGTGGTGGCGCTGGCGGTCTATTCGCTGGCCGCCAGCCGCAACCAATACGACCGGCGGGCTGAGCTGCTGTCGCAAAACCTGGCGGCCGCGCTGGAGCGCGCGGTTTCGGCCGATGTCCAGAAGATCGACTTCGCGCTGGTCTCGATCGTCGAGCAGCTGCAACTGCGGCCGCCGAGGGATGGAGGTCGCGTCGACTTCGACGCCGCGCGGGATGTTGTGCAACGGTACAGCTTGCGCTTTCCCGAACTGCACGGCATCCGCGTCACCGACCGCGACGGCAGCACCCTGATCGGCAGCACGCTGCCGGGCCAGCCGCCGCTGAACCTGGCTCACGGGGACTGGTTCCGCATCCAGCGGGACAACACCGCTGGCACGCTGCACATGAGCGCACCGCTGCGCGGCGAACTGTCCGGCGCCTGGCTGGTGTCGTTGAGCCGCCGCTACACCGATGCCCAGGGCCGGTTCGCAGGCGTCGTCAGCGCGACCCTGCCGCTGGGCTATTTCGAGCGGCAGCTGCAGGCGATCGACGTCGGTGCCCATGGCGTGGTGGTGCTGCGCGATGCCGACTACCGGCTGATGGTGTGGCATGACCGCCAGCCAGGGCCGGGCGTCTTGCCGATCGGCGGCCGGGAGATGCCGGCTGCGCTGCGTGCGGTGCTGGCCGGTGGCCAGCCGCAGGGCACCGTGACGGCGGTGGCCACGCCCGACGGCCAGGTGCGCACCCTGACCGCGCGCCGCGCGTCGGCGGTGCCGATGTGGATGGTCGTCGGCCTGGCGCCCGAGGACTACCTGGCCGACTGGCGGCGCGAGCGGGCGCTGGCCGTCGGCCTGGTGCTGGGGGTGCTGGCGCTGTATGCCGCCGGCCTGTTGGTGCTGCGCCGCACGTTGGCCGAGGGTCGGCGAGTGCGGGCGCGCACCAATCTGCTGTCCCGGGTGTTCGAGCGTGCGGGCGTGTCGATCGCGCTGCTCGACGCGCAATACCGCATCCTCGAGGTCAACCCCGCCTTCGAGCGGATGACGGGCTACCGCGCGGCCGAGGTGGTGGGCCGCGAGGGCAAGTGGCTGCGGGCAGAACGTTCTGCCGGCAGTGCCCATGACGACCTGAGGCGCGACCTGCAGGCCACCGACCAGTGGAGCGGAGAGGTGTGGAACCGCGCCAAGGACGGCCGCGAATACCCGGTGTGGCTGTCGGTGTCGGCCCTGCGCGACCAGCAGGGCGAGCTTCTGCGCTACATCGGCAGTGCCACCGACATCACCGAGCGCAAGCACAGCGAAGACCGCCTGCGGGTCAGCCACCAGGCCCTGCGGGCCATCTCGCAAGGCGTGCTGATCACCGACGTGCAGGGCGACATCACCGACATCAACGAGGCCTTCTGCACCATCACCGGCTACTCCGAGGCCGAGATCGTGGGCCGCAACTGCCGGTTCATGCAGGGCGAAGGCACCGACCCGGCAACGGTGGCGACGATGCGCCTGGCGCTGGCCGAAGACCGCGCCTTCAGCGGCGAGATCCTGAACTACCGCAAGAACGGTGACGCCTTCTGGAACGACCTGACGATCACGCCGATCATCGACCAGGCCGGGCTGCTGACCCACCGCGTCGGCATCGTGCGTGACGTCACCGACCGCAAGCGGGCCGAAGAGGCACTGCGGATCAGCCAGCACAACCTGTCGGAAGCCCAGCGGGCGGCCCACGCGGGTTCGTACGTCAACGACATCGCCAGTGGCCGCTGGCTGTCGACCGCCACGCTGGATGCCATCCTCGGCATCGACCAGAGCTTCGTGCGCGACGTCCCGAACTGGGGCCGGCTGATGGCGCCGGGTCACGAGGCACGGATGCTCGCCTACTACCAGGAGATGGTGAGCAGGGCCGAGCGGCGCTTCGACATCGAGTACGAGATCGTCCGGCCGAGCGACGGCCAGCGCCGCTGGTTGCACACGGTGGGCGAGCTCCACTACGGCGCCGATGGCCAGCCGATGAGCCTGAGCGGACTGATCCAGGACATCACCGAGCGCAAGTCGATCGAGCTCGAACTGGCCAGCCACCGGCTGCACCTGGAAGACCTGGTCGCCCAGCGCACCCAGGACCTGACGGCCGCCCGCCGCCAGGCCGAGCAGGCCAACCAGGCCAAGAGCGCCTTCCTGGCCAACATGAGCCACGAGATCCGCACGCCGATGAACGCCATCCTCGGCCTCAACTACCTGCTGCGCCGCGACGGCTGCACGCCCGAGCAGGCGGCCCGGCTCGACAAGATCGACGGCGCCAGCCAGCATCTGCTGGCCATCGTCAACGACATCCTCGACCTGTCGAAGATCGAGGCCGACCGGTTGCAGCTGGAGTGCGCCGACTTCCACCTGTCGGCGGTGCTGGACCCGGTGCAGTCGATCGTGGCCGAATCGGCCCGCGTGAAGGGGCTGGTGGTCACGGTGGACGCCGGCGACGTGCCGCTCTGGTTGCGTGGCGACTCGACCCGCCTGCGCCAGGCGCTGCTCAACTTCGCCGGCAACGCCGTCAAGTTCACCGAGCAGGGCCAGGTCGGGCTGCGGGTTCGCCTGCTGGATGACCGCGCCGATCAACTGCTGCTGCGCTTTTCGGTCGAGGACACCGGCATCGGCATCGCCGCGTCGAACCTGGCGCGGCTGTTCGAACCCTTCGAGCAGGCCGACCCGTCGACCACGCGCCGCTATGGCGGCACCGGGTTGGGGCTGGTCATCACCCGCCGCCTGGCCCGGCTGATGGGCGGCGATGCGGGCGCTGAAAGCCAGCCCGGCTTGGGCAGCACGTTCTGGTTCACCGCGCGGCTGCAGCGTGGCCAGGGTCCGATGCCGGTGCTGTCGACGGACCCGTTGCAGGGGTTGACCGGCGGGCTGACCGACGGGTTGACGGCCGCCGCCGCGCTGCGCCAGCGCCACGGCGGCGCCCGCTTGCTGCTGGCCGAAGACAACGCGGTCAACCGCGAGGTGGCGCTGGCGATGCTGCAGGGCGTCGGGCTGGCGGTGGACACCGCCGGCGACGGCCATCAGGCGCTGGCCCTGGCCCGGGCGCCCACGGGCGGCTACGACCTGGTGCTGATGGACATGCAGATGCCGGGCATGGACGGGCTGGAGGCCACCCGCGCCATCCGCGCCTTGCCCGGCTGGCAGACCCGGCCGATCCTGGCGCTGACTGCCAACGCCTTCGACGAGGACCGGCTGGCCTGCGAATTGGCAGGCATGAACGACTTCATCACCAAGCCGCTGGATGGAAACACGCTCTACACCAGTTTGCTGCGCTGGCTGGACCGTGGCGCTGCCCGGCCCACCGGCGCCGACGGGCCGGTCGCCGCGGCCACGGTGGCCGCCGACACCGCGCAGGCCGCCCGACAGCCCGAGGCCGCCCCACCGGCGGACCCGCTGCGCGACGTGCTGGCCCGGCTGTCGGACTTGCCGGGCCTCGACGACGAGCGGGGCCTGCGCCTGCTGCGGGGCAACGCCACCAAGTACATCAACCTGCTGCAGCGCTTCGTGGATTGGCACGGCAGTGACGCCGACCAAATGGACCAGGGACTGGCCCAGGGCGATCTCGCGGTGGTGCGGGGCCTGGCGCATTCGCTCTACGGCGCGGCCTCGACGCTGGGCGCCGAGCAGATCGCCGCCATTGCGCGGCGGCTGGAGACGCTGCTGGTCGACGGCCCGCAAACCGACGGCCTGGCGCTGGGCCTGGCTGCCGACCTCCAACTGCTGCGCGGCGGCTTTGCCAGCCTGGGCAACGCGCTGGTCGCGGCGTCGGCGGGGTCGTCCCGCGTGGTTCTGCCGTCCAGCGCGCCCGCGGCCGACGCTGCGGGCTGAGCCCCTCGCGCGGCCGGCGGGGCGCCCTGCGCCGTGCCGGCCTACCCGCAGGGTCATCGTGTGCTGCCAGCGATTTGCGCGATGAGCAGACGCAATCCGGTGGGCGCGGCGCGGACTTAAGCTGACAGCGGAATCCGGGGTCGACGAGGGCGAGGCGCGCCCCGGGTTTCGTGCCCGCGTCCCTCGCACACCACAGGAGATCGTTTCATGATCAACAAGCTCGCGTGCACCGCCGCCCTGTTGGCGGCCCTGCCGCTGTCGGCGCCGGCCGCCGACCTGGACTTCTTCTTGAAGATCGACGGTATCGACGGCGAGAGTCAGGACAGCAAGCACAAGAACGAGATCGACGTCACCAGCTGGTCCTGGGGCTTGAGCAGTGTCGGCGGCTCCGTGGGTGGCGGCGGCGCCGGCAAGCCCGTGTTCCAGGATTTCTCCTGGCTCCAGGGCATCGACACCAGCATCCCGCGGATCTTTCTGGCAGTGGCCACCGGCAAACACTACGGGTCCGCACAGCTGGACGTCGTGAAACTCGGCAAAGACGCGAGTCCGTTCTTCGAGATGAACTTCCAGAGCGTGGCGTTCTCGAAGCTGCAACTCAGTGGTGGCGGATCGGGACACGCCCCAGCACGCCCGCGCCCTGGTGTTCGGCTGGTACAGCGCCGGTTCCTATGTCGGGCTGACCATCGCCCCCTGGATCGCCGGGCGCCTGCGCGACGTCACCGCCGACCCCAACGCGCCGCTGCTGTTCGGTGCCGCGCTGATGTTTGCCATGCTGCCGTGTTTCGCCTGGTTCAGGTGGGAAATGCGCCGCCAAACCGGGTAGCAACAAGCATCAACGCAATCGCGCTGGGCGATGCATTCATTGGACATCGCGGGGCCTCGGGGATCACCGCACGGCGTGGAGAGGCCAGATGTCCCGAGCGGACGCGGCCTTCGCCACGCCTGACCCTGCTTCAGCGAACCGGCCGAGC
>JBBQVF010000124.1:0-13207 GCA_038211805.1 Burkholderiales bacterium
TGCCGTGCAGCTCCAGCGACTGCGCATTGGCCAGCGGGTCGCGCAGGAACTTGGGCAGGTTGCCCACCAGCGGCAAGCCCTTGACCAGCGGAATGCCGTCGTACGGAATGGCGGTCATGCGTGGCGCGGTTAAGTCGATCAGATCGGATCCCAGGTGAACACGTCACCCGAGCGGTCGAGCGCGTAAAAGCCCGACTTCAGCGCCGGCATCGCATGGCTGGCCACGGTTTCGGCGGTCCAGCCTTCGCTGCGGTGCACGCTGCGCTCGGGGCGCGGCTGGCTCATCAGAAAGATCTCGTTGTTGCGCACCGCGAAGATCTGGCCGCTCACCTCCTTGGCCGCTTCACTGGCCAGGTAGACGGCGATCGGCGCGATCTTGGCCGGCGTCATCTGCTGGATCTTGGCCACCCGGGCCTGCTGCTCGGGCGTATCGGTGGGGATGCTGCCGATCATGCGGCTCCAGGCAAAGGGCGCGATGCAGTTGCTGCGCACATTGAACTTCTGCATGTCCAGCGCGATGCTCTTCGACAACGCCGCGATGCCCAGCTTGGCCGCCGCGTAATTGGCCTGGCCGAAGTTGCCGATCAGCCCCGAGGTGCTGGTCATGTGCACGTAGGCACCCGACTTTTGCTCCTTGAAGTGGTTGGCCGCCGCCCGGCTGACGTAGAACGCGCCGTACAAGTGCACCTTGATCACCGCGTCCCACTCGTCCAGGCTCATCTTGTGGAAAAAGCGGTCACGCAGGATGCCGGCGTTGTTGACCACCACGTCGATGCGACCATAGCTGTCCAGCGCGTGCTGCACGATGCGCCCGGCACTCGCCGCTTCGCTGACGCTGTCGGTGTTGGCGGTGGCCTGGCCACCGGCGGCGACGATCTCGGCCACCACGCGCTGCGCCGGGCCGGCGTCGCCGCCCTCGCCCGCCACCGACGCACCGATGTCGTTGACCACCACCTTCGCGCCTTGCGCGGCCGATTGCAGCGCAATGTCGCGGCCGATGCCGCCACCGGCGCCGGTGACGACGACGACCTTGCCTTCAAGCATCTTGCCTGGGCTCATGTGCGGTTCTCCTGATGAATTCAATGGGTCGTTGGGGGGGCGCTTCGGGGGCGCTTCGAGGTTCTTCGGGCGCTCATCGCTTGGCGCTGTCCATCGCGCGGGCGATCAGCTCTTTCATCACCTCGTTGCTGCCGCCGTAGATGCGGCCCACCCGGGTGTCGGCGTAGAGCCGGGCGATCGGGTACTCGTTCATGTAGCCGTAGCCGCCGTGCAGCTGCACACATTCGTCGACCACCTGGCCAACCATCTCGCTGACCCACCACTTGCTCATCGACGCGGTGGCCACGTCCAGCGTGTGGTTCAGGCTGCGCTGGATGCAGTCGTCGATGAAGCTGCGCGTGATCGTCAGCTTGGTCTGGCATTCGGCCAGCTTGAAGCGGGTGTTCTGCATCGCCATCAGCGGCTTGCCGAAGACATGGCGCTGCTGCACATAGGCCAGGGTTTCGTCGATGGCGCGCTGCATCGTGGCCACGCCGCCCACGCCGATGATCAAGCGCTCCTGCGGCAATTGCTCCATCAGCTGCACGAAGCCGCGGCCCTCCTCGGTGCCCAGCAGGTTGGCCACCGGCACCCGCATGTCGTCGAAGAACAGCTCGGCGGTGTCGATGGTGTGCTGGCCCACCTTGTCGAGCAGCTTGCCGCGGCGGTAGCCGGCCAGGCCGTCGGTCTCGGCCATGATCAGGCTGATGCCTTTGCCGCCCTGCTCGGCGCCGGTGCGGGCGACGATGCAGACCAGGTTGGCGTGGTAGCCGTTGGTGATGAAGGTCTTGGCACCGTTGATGAGGTAGTGGTCGCCCTCCTTCTTCGCCGATGTGCGGATCGCCTGCAGGTCGGTGCCGGCGCCGGGCTCGGTCATCGCGATGGCGGCCACCAGTTCGCCGCTGGCCATCCTGGGCAGCCATTTCTGCTTCTGCCACTCGGTGGCATAACGCAGGATGTAGTGGGCCACGATGGCCGAGTGCACGCTGTTGGAAAAGCCACCGGCCATCTTGTAGGCATGGCGCTGGGTCAGCACCACCTCGTGGCGGAAGTCCCCGCCGCCGCCGCCGTATTGCTCGGGGATGCTGGCGCACAGCAGGCCGGCGGCGCCGGCCTGGGTCCACAGCTCACGGTCGGCCCGGCGCTGCGCGCGCCAGCGGGCATCGTTGGGCAGGCATTCACGGTCGAAGAACTTGTCGGCGGTGTCGGCCAGCTGCTGCAGGTCGCTGTCCATCCAGGCCGGGGTTGGTTGCGCAATCATTTATCGGTCCTTCCATCGAGATCAGGGCAGTGCGACGACGGCATCGCCGGTCAGCTTGACCTGGCCATGCTGGTTGGTGGTCTGCAGGCTCAGGCGGGCGCGGCGTTCAAGCTGATGGCCCACGCGCACCTCGAACAGCTCGGTCACCGTGGCGCTGCAGGTGATGGCCTCGCCGACCTGGGTGATGGCGACAAAGCGCACGCCGTAGTCGCGCAGCTGGCGCTGCGGCACCCAGTTCGTCAGCAGGCGGCCGAGGTAGGCCATCGACAGCATGCCGTGGGCGAAGACATCGGGCGCGCCGCCGGCCCGGGCGTAGTCGCTGTCGACATGCATCGGGTTGTGGTCGCCCGACGCGCCGCAGTACAGCGCCAGCGCGAGGCGGCTGACCGGCGGTGCGGTGAAGGCCGGCAACAGGTCACCGACCTGGAGTGTCGAGGTTTCAAGCATGTCTGACCACCGTGATGCCGTGAAGATCGGCCACATGCGTGCCGTGCTGGTTGGTGACGCGGGTTTCGCGCGCGATGAATTCGAGCGACCCGCCCTTCTTGGCGTAGATGTCGGCAATGCGTTGCTCGAAGGTCAGCGTGTCGCCGGCAAAGGCCATCGCGTGGTAGGTGAATCGCTGCTCGCCGTGCAGCACCTTGGGCACCGGGATGTCGAGCAAATCGCGCAGCGCGCCGGGGTTTGGGCTGTCCATTTCCAGGCAGAACAGGAAGGTCGGCGGCACCGGCAGGCTCGGGTGGCCTGCCAGACGGGCGGCAGCCTCGTCGGTGTAGACCGGGTCGGTCTGGCCGATCGCCTTGGCGAAGAACTTCAGCCGGCCTTTTTCGACCTCGACCGAGAACGGCTCGAAACGGTGGCCGATGTATTGGGTGTCCAGGGGCATGTCAGGCGTCGACTTTCTGGTAGAGGGTGACGACGCAGGCGCCGCCCAGCCCCAGGTTGTGCTGCAGCGCCAGCCGGGCACCGTCGACCTGGCGCTGGTCGGCCTGGCCGCGCAGCTGCCAGGTGAGTTCGGCACATTGCGCCAGGCCGGTGGCGCCCAGCGGGTGGCCCTTGCTGAGCAGGCCGCCAGAAGGATTGGTGACGACGCGGCCGCCGTAGGTGTTGTCGCCGTCCAGGATGAACTTCTCGGCCGTGCCCTCGGGCGTCAGGCCCAGCGCTTCGTAGGTGATCAGCTCGTTGGCGGTGAAGCAGTCGTGCAGTTCGACGACATCCACGTCTTCGGGGCCGATGCCGGCAGCCGCGTAGACCTGGTCAGCGGCGGCCTTGGCCATGTCGGCGCCCACCAGTTGGCGCATGTCGTGGCTGGCGAAGGTGGATTCACCATCGGTGGTCATGGCCTGCGCGGCGATGCGCACCCGCCGGTCCAGGCCGTGGCGGCGGGCGAAGGCTTCGCTGCAGATGATCGCCGCCGCCGCACCGCAGGTCGGCGGGCAGCACTGCAGCCGGGTCAGCGGGTCGAACACCATCGGCGAGGCCAGCACTTCATCCAGCGTGACGGTCTGGCGAAACACCGCCAGCGGGTTGCGTGCCGCGTGCTGCCGCGCCTTGACCGAGATCCGGGCAAAGGTGCTGAGCGCGATGCCGAACTGCCGGATGTAGGCACGCGCTGCGCCGCCGAAGAATTGCGCCGCGCGCGGCAGCGCCGCATCGAAGCCCTGGTCCTCGGCCATCGTGTCGATGAAACGCGCCAGCGGCGACGGCCGGTCGGTGTAGGTGCCCTTCAACGCGCCGGGCACCATCTGCTCGAAGCCCAGCGCCAGCACGCAGTCGGCGGCGCCCGAAGCAACGACCTGGCGGGCCAGGAACAGCGCGGTGCTGCCGGTCGAGCAGTTGTTGTTGACGTTGATCACCGGGATGCCGCTGAGCCCCACGCCGTACAACGCCGCCTGGCCGGCGGTGCTGTCGCCGAACACATAACCGACATAGGCCTGCTCGACCTGGGCGTAGTCGATGCCGGCGTCGGCCAACGCCAGGCGTGCCGCCTTGGCGCCCATCACCTCGTAGCTCTCGCTGGCGCCGGGCTTGGTGAACGGGATCATGCCCACGCCCACCACGTGAACGGCTTGTGTCATGGTTGACTCCTGAAGGAGGGGTCGATCGACCTCGGGAACCTGGGAACGCAGGGGCTCGTGGGGGCCGAACCGGCGGTCATTCGCCCGCCTGTGACGGCCCCGGCATGCGGTAGCGGAAGGTGCCCATGGATTTGGCAGTCACCTCGCCGGCCTCGTTGGTGATCTCGGCCTCGCAGAAGCACACCTTGCGGCCGCCGCCGGTGGCCCGGCCAGTGGCCGTCAGCCGCCCGGTGGCCGGCTTCATGAAGGCGACGTGCATGTCGATGGTGACCACCTCGCGGTCGTAGTCGACCTTGCTCAGCGCGGCGTTGGCCATCGCGCTGTCGAGCAGGCTCATCACCACACCGCCATGGCCACCGCCGTGGTTGTTCAGCAGATCGGGCCGCAGGTCGACGGTCACCACGGCAACGCCGTCGGCTTCGTGCGCCAGCTCGGCGCCGATCATCAGCAGAAACGGGATGCGGCGGGCGCGGCCGTCGTGCGCGACGCTGGCGGGCTGGTCTGCGACAGCGGTGCTCGTGAGTTTCGTCATGCAAGGTTCCAAGGCATGGTCGATAGCGTGCATCTGGTACAGCCCACCGCCAATGGCCAAGCCGCGCAGGGTGATTGGCGAAACTGCCCAACCAGGGTTTGTCTGTGGCCGGCTGAGGGCACTGCACAACGGTCAAGCGGGTGACACCGGTGCCCACCCGCGCCGCCTAAAGTGCAACGACAACAAGCCTTGAGGAGTACCACCATGCGTCCCTTGCTCACCTTGTGCGCCGCCGCCGCCCTGCTGATGTCGGCCTGCGCCGTCACGCCGAGTTCACCAGCCGGCTGGGCGGCGCCCGAGGCGCTGGTGGCCCCGTCCAGTTTCACCGGCGTGCACGGCTTGGCGGTGGACCGGCAAGGCCGCCTGCTGGCCGGCAGCGTGGTGGGCAATGCGATCTGGACAGTCGACCGCCAGACCGGCGCGGCCCGCATCCTGATCGGTGGGCCCGAGGGCCAGGCCGACGACATCGCCATCGGCCCCCAAGGCGAGATGGCCTGGACCAACTACCTACAGGGATCGATCCGCTACCGCGAAAACGACGACGCGCCGATGAAAGTGCTGGCCAGCGGCCTGCCCGGCCTCAACTCGCTGGATTTCGACCGCCGCAACGGCAAGCTCTACGCCACCCAGGTGTTCCTCGGTGACGCGCTCTGGGAAATCGACACCGCCGGTGTCAAGCCGCCGCGGCTGATCGCCAAGGACCTGGGCGGCCTCAACGGCTTCGAGGTCGGCCCCGACGGCATGATCTACGGTCCGCTGTGGTTCAAGCGCAGCGTGGTGCGGGTCGACCCGGCCAACGGCGCGGTCAGCGTCATCAGCGCCAGCTTCGAGACGCCGGCGGCTGCCAACCTGGACGGCCAGGGCAACGTCTGGGTGGTCGACACCGCCAATGGCGAGGTCGCCAAGGTGGCGCTCGACACCGGTGCCAAGACGGTGGTGGCCCGCCTGGCCACCGCGCTGGACAACCTGGCCATCGCGCCCGACGGCACGGTCTACGTGTCGAACATGGCCGACAACTCAATCCAGGCGATCAACCCGGCCGACGGGTCGGTGCGCACCCTCACCCGCGGCCAACTGGCGGTGCCCTCGGGCATCAAGATCGACGGCAACACGATGTGGGTGGCCGATGTGTTCACCCACCGCCGGGTCGACCTGGCCAGTGGCGCCGTGACCGATGTGAAGCGCATGCATTCGTCGGACATGGAATACCCGTTTGCGCTGGGCCTGTCGTCGAAGCGGCTGGCGCTGGCCTCGTGGTTCACCGGCACGGTGCAGGTGGTCGACCGCGCCAGCGGCAAGACCGAAACCATGCTGCACGGCTTCAAGGCGCCCTACGACGCGCTGCCGCTGGAAGACGGCGGCCTGCTGGTGGCCGAGATCGCCAGCGGCAGCATCACGCTGGCCAGCGGGCCGGGCTTTGCCGAGCGCAAGGTGGTGGCCAGCGGCCTGGCCGGGCCGGTCCAGATGGTGCTGGGCCCGGACGGCCAGCTCTACGTGACCGAAGCCGCCGGCAACGTGCAGCGCATCAACCTGAAGGACGGCAGCAAGACGGCGGTGGTGACCGGACTGGCATCGCCGGAGGGTCTGGCGTTCACCCCCTGGGGCACGCTGGTGGTGGCCGAAGCAGCAGCCGGCCGGTTGACCGAGATCGACCTGGCCAACGGCAAGCGGCGCATCGTGGCCGAGCAACTGCCGATCGGCCTGACCGGCGGCCCCGGCCTGCCGCCGCCTTACGTGGCCACCGGCGTGGCGGTGGGCGCGGATGGCGCGGTCTACTTTAGCGCCGACCGCAACAACGGCCTCTACCGCATCCGGCCGCAACGCTGATGAGCACGCCCATGGCTTTGGCGGCTGCGACCGCGACTGTGACCACGACTGCGGCCACGATCGCGTCCACAACTGCGTCCACGACCGCGTCCGCGACGGCGATCGAGCGATCGACCGGCTCGCTGGTCGGCCAGGTGGTGCTCATCACGGGCGCGGCCGGCGGCATCGGCCGCGCGGCGGTGGCGGCCTTCGCCCAGGCCGGCGCCCGGCTGGTGGTGGCCGATCTCGACGGGGCCGGTGCCCAGGCCGTGGCCCGCCAGGTGCAGGCCGACGGTGGCCAGGCCCTGGCAGTGCAGGTCGACGTGACCCGGAGCGCCAGCGTGCAGGCCATGGTGGCCGCGGCGGTGGCCGGCTTCGGCCGGCTGGACGCGGCCTTCAACAACGCCGGCGTCGAATTGGAAGGCACGGCCACCGCCGACGCGGATGAAGACCTGTTCGACCGCACGATCGCCGTCAACCTGCGCGGCGTGTTCCTCTGCATGAAGTACCAGATCCGCCAGATGCTGGCCCAGGGCGGCGCCGGTGCGATCGTCAACACCGCGTCGGTGGCCGGCCTGGTCGGGGCGGCCACGATGCCGGCCTACACCGCCAGCAAGCACGGCGTGGTCGGCCTGACCAAGGCCGCCGCGCTGGAGTACGCCAAGCGCGGCATCCGCGTCAACGCGGTGTGCCCGGGCGTGGTGCGCACGGCGATGACCGAGCGCGCGATCGCGCAGCGGCCCGATCGCGAGGCCGCCATCGCCAGCCTGCACCCGATGGGCCGCATCGCCGAACCGGCCGAGATTGCCGCCGCGGCTTTGTGGTTGTGCTCGCCGGCGGCCAGCTTCGTCACCGGCCAGGCCTGGGCGGTCGACGGCGGCATGGTGGCGCGCTGAGCGGGCCTGCAGCCGGTGGCCGCGGCCCAGGCTCAGCGGCTTCAGTCGCCCGGCCTGACCGGCATCAGTCGCGGTGGCGCGCCAGCGCGGCGCGGATCCTGACGATCGTCTGCTCGACCGGCGCCCGGGTAGACACCTCCAGCCCCAGCTGCCGGGCGATCTGGTTGACCCGCGCCGGGTTCAGCGGCAGGCCGCCGGCGTCGACCGCGTCGACCAGCGCCTGGGCCTGCTGCCGCTCGCTGGAGGGCGCTGGCCGCGGCCGCCGCAGCCGAGCCCTCAGCCAGCCCGTCAGCCGCTGCAGCAGGGGGTGTCGGCGCACAGGGGCCATGGTCGGTCGGGCATGGGTGCGGGTGTGGTTGCGGGTCTGGTTGCGGGTATGGATGCGGGTACGGTTGCGGGCGTCACCCCCTCAAACCAGCAGATCGCCGCCGATCCACTGCCGGATCTGCGCCTTGGTGGCCTCGTCGACCACCATCTGCTCGCGCTGGCAGAGAAACAGCACCTGGTTGAACAGGCGCTGCGCCAGCGTGGGCGCGTCGTCCAGGCCACGGCCGAACAGGTGGCCGTTGAGCTGCATGCCGCGCAAGATGAAAACCACGTCGCGCAGCGGGACCTCGGCGCCGGCGTCGGTGGCGCAGCCACTGCGCACCCGGCGCGCGGTCTCGGTGGGCTCGTAGGGGCTGGTGGCCAGGTCGGCGCACAGCGCGTCGAGCACGGCGCGCACCACCGGCGGAGGCAGCAGCGGCGCGCCGGTGAGGTGGCTGACCTCGCGCGCCATCGGCAGCAGGCCCGCGTGCGTGCCCCAGTCGGCCGCCAAGGCCTGCAGGCCTGCCGCGTCATCGCCGCCGGCCTGGGCAGCGGGTTCGTTTGCGACCTGCAGGTCGGCGGCGTGGCGCAGCGGGTCGGCGATGCGGCCGCCCGAGCCGTTGATCCAGACCAGGTGGTCCAGCCCCAGCGAGCGAAAAAAAGGCTTGAAGCTGCCGTGGCCGTTCCAGCTGTCGAGCAGCGGCGCATAACCCTGGCGCAGGCGCGAGGCCAGCGGACCGGCGGCCACCGGCACGGCGCTCTGCTGCACGGTGGTCTCGATGCGGCGGGCGATCTGGCCCAGCTCGTCGGCGCTGGCGGCACGGCCGGCGGCTGGCTCGGGTTCGGGCCCGGCCGATGGCGGCGGTGGCGAGACCGCCGCGACAGGGGCCGCGGCCAAAACGGTGGTCGTGGCGGCGGCCGCAACGGTGGCCGTAAGGGCGGCCGAGCCCGGCGGCGGCCGTTCGGCAGCGCCATGCTGGCTGGCTTCACCGGCCTCGCCGGGCTCCATCGCCAGCCCCAGCGCCTGTTCGATGAACAGCCGCTCGTCGATCAGCAGGTCGGCCGAGGCCTGGTAGGCGGCCGACGGAAAGCCGATCGCCAGCACCGAGGTGCGGCGGTCGTAGCGGCGCAGCTTGCGCAGCACCGGCGTGAAGTCGGCGTCAGCCGACAGCACGATGAACTCGTCGTAACGGGTCTCGTGCTGCAGCAGTTCGATGATGTCGAGCACCATGTGGATGTCGGTGCTGGTCTTGCCCTGGGCGGTGACGGGCGGGCAGTCGACGATCTCGAAGCCGGCGCGCAGGAAGGCGTGGCGGTAGCCTTGGTACCAGTTGGGATTGAGGTAACAGCGCCGCACCAGCAGGCGCCGCCGGGCGGCCAGGTCGTGGTGGCCGTCGGGGATCTCCAGTGATTCGATCAGCCAGCGGATCCACTCGATCGGCTGGCGGGCAAAGCGTTCGGCCGCGGCCGGGTGCAGCGCACGCAGCTGGGTGTAGACATTGTCGAAGTCGACGAACAGGGCACTCTTCATGGATCCGCTGGCGGTGGCTGGGTCGGGTCAGTATGGCCCAGCCGCAGGTCGAGGCCGGCACCGGCCCCGGCCCCAACCCCAACCCCGACCCCGGCCCCCAGCGGCAGCCGGCGGCTGCGGTACTCGCCCGGCGCCACGCCGCACCACTTCTTGAAGGCGCGGTGAAAGGTGCTGGGCTCGGAAAACCCCAGTCGCTGGGCGATCTCGACCAGCGTCAGCCCGGGCTGCGCCAGGTATTCGATGGCCGAGTCGCGACGCAGCGCGTCTTTCAGCGCCTGGTAGCCGTGGCCCTCGTCATGCAGGCGCCGGCGCAGGGTTTGCGGCGCCATCGCCATCAACGCGCCCATCGCCTGCAGCGACGGCAACTCGCTGTCGAGCCGGCGGCTGAGCAGGCGGCGGATGCGCTCGGACACGCTGCTCGGGTCGCGGTAGCGGATCAGCAGGTTGGCCGGCGCCCGGGCCAGGAACTCGCGCAGGCTCTGCGGGCTCTGCACCACCGGCAGGGCCAGCCAGCGCGCCTCGAAGCTGAAGCCGATGTGCGCGGCGCCATGCTGGATCGGCGCCTGGTAGACCCGCGAGCTGTCACTGCCGGCACCGCGTTCGGGCAGGCCGGGCGGGTCTGGATAGGCGACCGCCAGCACCGGCACCCGGCGGGCCACCAGCCACGAGGCCAGGCCGAAGCAAAACAGCAGGAAGGCCTTCTGCGCGTAGTCGACCCCGGCGTCGGGCGGGCCGCGACGCACGATCTGCACCCGGGCCAGATCGCCTTGCAGCAGCAGCCGTGGCACGAAGTCGTCGAGCAGACCGTGGAAATGGCAAAAACCCTGGCGCAGGGCGTTCTCGAGCGTGCGGGCATGGACCAATTGCGCCGCGCATTGGCCGAAGCTGCCCAGGCGCAGCGGGCGTCGGCAGAGGCCCCACAGCTCGTCGCGGGTGCTGCGACGCAGCGCCCGGATCAGCAGCGCGTACTGCGCCAGCGACACCCGCGCCAGCGGCGACTCCAGCAGCGCCGGCGGGATGCCGGCACGCTGCAGCAGCGGCGCGGTGTCGTGTCCCCGCCGCCGCACGCCCTGCAGGATCTGGCGCACCTGGGAGATGGCCACGGTATGCTGGGTCACGGACATCGGCGGGGCGGCAGGCGGCATAGGACGCGATCCTACGCAAGACGGCCAACCTCCCGCCGCCCAGCCGCCAGCCACCCACCGCGCTCTCAACGCGCTCCCGCCGCCCTTTTGGCACCCCACAGCCGGTGCCCGGACAGGCGCCGCTTTTCTGCCGATGGCCGCCCGCCGCAGGGACGTACAACCCGAGCATGACGACCACGACAATTCGTTGGCCCTGGCGCGCCCTCTGCCTCGCCGGGCTGGTCATGGCCGCCGCGGCCGCCGCGGCCGCAGCCGCCGCCGCTGACCTGCCAGTGCTGACCCTGCCCCGCACCGGCCTGGCAGCGGCGGAACTGGCCGTGCTCTACGCCGACGGCGACGCCACCAGCGAGGCCGTCGCCCGCGCCTACCAGCGCGCCCGCGGCATTCCCGAGGCCAACCTGGTGCGGGTGGCGGTGGCCACCGGCAGTGACACGGTCAGCGACAGCGATTTCGCCACCATCAAGGCCGCGCTCGATGCCCAACTGCCTGCCCACATCCAGGCCACGCTGGTGACCTGGACCCAGCCGTCACGCGTGGTCGGCGCCAGTTGCGCGATGAGCCTGACCAGCGCGCTGGCCTTCGGCTACAACGCGGTGCTGTGCGGTGGCTGCAACCGCACCCAGCGGTCGGCCTACTACGACACCGACACCACCCGGCCGTGGACCGACCTGCACATCCGCCCGGCGATGATGCTGGGCGCCGCCACGCTGGACGCCGCCCAGGTGCTCATCGCCCGCGGCCTGGCTGCCGACGGCAGTGCGCCCACCGGCACCGGCTGGGGCGTGCGCACCACCGACAGCGCCCGCAGCGTGCGCTACCCCGACTACCTGCACCTGCCCGGTGCCTGGGGCGCCGCGCCCGGACCCACGCTGCGCTACCTGGACGCCAGCGCTGCCGGCAGCACGCAGGAACTGACGCAGCAGACCGACCTGATGTTCTATTTCACCGGCCTGTCCAAAGTGCCGCTGGCGGCCAGCAACCGCTTCCTGCCCGGCGCGGTGGCCGACCACCTCACGTCCTTCGGCGGCTACTTGCCGGGTGCCAAGGGCCAGATGCCGGCCACCGACTGGCTGGCCGCCGGCGCTACCGCCAGCTACGGCACGGTCGAAGAGCCCTGCAACCACGTTGACAAGTTTCCGCGGGCGTCGGTGCTGGTCGAGCACTACGTGCGTGGCGCCACCGTGATCGAGGCCTACTGGAAATCGGTGGCCATGCCCGGCCAGGGCCTGTTCATCGGCGAGCCGCTGGCGCGGCCTTGGGCGAACGAGCCCAGCGCCCGCGTCGAGGGCGGTGAACTGATGGTGCGCAGCCGCGGCCTGCGCCGCAATGCCAACTACCGGGTCGAGTGGCAGGACGCCGGCAGCAGCGTCTGGCGCATCCTGGCCGACACCATCGGCGGCCAGCCGCAGCCGGTCACCTGGCGGGTGCCGCTGCCGGTGGTGACCACGGGCGGGCGGCTGCGCTGGGTGGGCCCCTGCCCGCTGCAGCCGTCGCTGTCCTGCGTGCTGTCGACGGGCTGACGGTCAGGCTACGGCGGTCACTGCGCGGTCACGGCACGGTGACTGCGCGTTCAGGGCGCGGTCACTGCGCTGTAACGCCGCACGCCGTCGGCGCCGGTCTCGCAGACCGCTTCGCCGCGCGCCAGCAGGTGGTTGATGTGGGCCAGGCTCTCGCCGGTGGCCATGCCCAGCAACTCGCCCTTGCTGTCGATCGGCCGCGCGAACAAGGCGCCGAAGACGTCGATCGCCCGCTTCGGGCTGTCGGCCAGGCTGCGGCGCAGGCGGGTCAGGCCGGTCTCGTGGCCGTGAATCAGGCGGTCGAGCCGGGCGTGCAGGCCCTTGAATGGCTCGCCGTGCGCCGGCAGCACCAGCAGGTGTTCGCCCAGCGTGGCGCGCAGGTGCGTCAGTGAGGTGATCCAGTCGCCCAGCGGGTCGGCATCGGGCTCGGTCGGGAACACGCTGACGTTGCTGGAGATGCGCGGCAGCACCTGGTCGCCCGAGATCATCACCCCCAGGTCGTCGCAGACCAGGCAGGCATGTTCGGGTGAATGGCCGCGTCCGACGATCACCCGCCAGGCGTGGGCGCCGATGGGGATCGTCTCGCCATCGCTCAGGCGCCGGAAGCTGTCGGGCAGCGGGTGCAGGTATTTGCTGAAGCCGCCGAAGCGGGCGCGGTAGACGTCCAGCGCATCTTCGGGCCAGCCCACCTGGCGGTAGAAACGGATCGCGTCGTCGGGCGCCTCGCGGCCGGTGTCGGCGGCCAGGGTGCGGCAGGTCAGGTATTCGAGCCGCGTCATCCACAGCCGCACCTGGAACTTGCGGGTCAGCCAGCCGGCCATGCCGACATGGTCCGGGTGCATGTGGGTCACGAAAACCCGTGTCAGGCTGCGTCGGTCACCAGCAGCGGCCGCATTGGCGAACAGCTCCCGCCAGACCATCGCGGTTTCGTCGGTGCGCACACCGGTATCGACGACGGCCCAGCCATCGCCGTCCTCCAAGGCCCACAGGTTGATGTGATCAAGCGTGAAAGGCAATGGCATGCGCAGCCAGAAGACGCCGCGCGCCACCTCGATCATCTGTCCGCGTTCAGGTGGCGCAGCAAACGGGTATTCGAG
>JBBQVF010000125.1:0-12563 GCA_038211805.1 Burkholderiales bacterium
GGCCGTCCAGCGGCCCAGTCCGGTGTCGGCGTCGGGCGTCAGGTTGCTGCTGTAGACGGTGCCGAACGGCGTGGCGATGGCCCGCCCGCCGGCGTAGGGCGCGCCGCCGCGGGCGGTGTGGCAGGCCGCGCAGTTGCCGGCCCGGGCCAGGTAGGCGCCGCGCGCCACCGCGGCGGCGTCGGCCGGGCTGGCCGTGCCCGGGGCGTCGGGCCGCAGCGGCGTCTCGCCCCGGCGGTCGAGCCACAGCACCGCCAAAGTCGCCAACATGGCGACCGTCAGCAGCGCCACCAGGGCGGCCAGCAAGCGGCGGCGGCGTGTCATCGCAAGGTCGTTTCGGTGCTGCCGCAGTGCAGCGGGGCCGGCGCGCTGGCGGCCGGCTCGGGCCGGTGGGGCGCCGGTACCGGCTGCGCGGCCAGCCAGGCGGCCGCGGCGATGGCGTCGCCGGGGCCCAGCCGGCGCACGATCTCGGCCATGCAGTCGGGCGCCATCGCGCGGCGGGTGCCGGTCTGCCAGGCGCCGAGTTGGCCGGTCAGGTAGTCGCGCGGCAGGCCCAGCAGGCCGGGCACCGCCGGCTGCATGCCGGCCAGCGTGCGGCCGTGGCAGGCGGTGCAGGCCGGCAGCTGGCGTGCGGCGCCACCGCCCTGCACCAAGGTCTGGCCGCGCGCCAGCAACGCCGGGTCGGCCACCGCGCGGGGCGGGGCGGTGGCCGGCAGGTTCAGCGCGGCGAAGTGCTCGGCCATCTCGCGCAGGTAGGCGTCGGTCTGGTTGGCCAGCAGACCGGCCATTGCGGCGTTGGGCCGCCGGCCGTCGCGGAAATTCAGCAACTGGTGGAACAGGTAGCCCGCTGGCTTGCCGGCGATGCGCGGCAGGTAGCCCTCGCGGCTGGCGCGGCCTTCGGCGCCGTGGCAGGCGGTGCACGGCTGCAGGCGCTGCGCCAGGGTGTCGGGCACGACCAACGGGGCGGTGACGCCAACCGCGGCTGCCTTCGCAACCGGTGCACTGAATGCTGGTGCGTTGAGTTCTGGTGCGCTGGATGCCGGTGCGCTGAATGCCGGTGCGCTGAATGCCGGCAGACCCAGCGCCACTGCCAGCAGCAGCCCCGCCCAGGCTGCAGGGCGGCGTGTCACCCGTGCAATCGGCTCGACCGCGGCACGCTGGCCAGCAGGAACTCCATCTGGTCGGCGAAGATGCGGCGGCCGCGCAGGATCATGTCCTCGTGCAGGCTGGGGACGTAGGGCAGGTAGAGCAGGCTCATGTTCGATTCTTCGGGCAGGCGGTTGCCCTTGCGGCCGTTGCAGGCCTTGCAGGCGGTGATGCAGTTCATCCAGGTGTCGCGGCCGCCGCGCGAGGTGGGGATGATGTGCTCGCGGGTCAGGGTGTCGAAGCCGAAGCGGCCGCCGCAATAGGCGCAGACATGGCGGTCGCGCACGAACAGCTTGGGGTTGGAAATCGCCGGGGCCATGCGCCAGGCCCGGCTGGGAATCGCGCCGCGCACCGCGATGATGGGATGGACCTCGATGCGCGACTGCAAGCCGGTGGTGCGCTGGATGCCGCCGCGCAGCACATGAAACGCATGGCCCAGGGTCCAGGCCACGCCGTCGCAGGCGTAGAGCAAGGCGGCCTCCCGTGGCGAGATCCACGCTTGCGGCCGTCCGGACACATCGAGCTGCAGCACGTCCACTGAAACAAGCCCCCCAGTCAACCCTTCGAGCGTACTGCATTCAGTGGCGGCACTGCCGGGTTTGGCGATATGCCACACCGGGCCGCACCGTCATCGCGCTGACATCTCGCGACAAGCGGCCTCGGGGCCATTGGCGTTCCGCGTGATCTAGTCGCCATCGTCTAGAAATAGTCGCCCCGGGCGGGGCCGCGTCGGGCTGGCTTTCTGCAAAATAGCACGATCGTTCGTAACATTTTCAATGGTCATCCACGTGTCCGTCATTTCCCTGCCGTTGTCCCCCAAGCCCGCGGCTGCCCGCAGTGCCGTGCGCACGCTGCACAAGGGCCAGCAGACCCGGGCGGCGATCCTGGAGGCAGCGTTGGGCCAGGCCTCGCACATGGGGCTGGAGGGCCTGTCCATCGGCGCGTTGGCCGAGCTGACGCAGATGAGCAAATCGGGCGTGTTTGCCCACTTCGGCTCGCGCGAGGAATTGCAGATCGCGGTGATCCGCGAGTACCACGCCCGTTTCGAAGAAGAGGTGTTCTTCCCCGCCGTGCGCGCCGCCCGCGGCCTGCCGCGGCTGCGCGCGCTGTTCGACCACTGGGTGCGCCGCGTTTCGGTCGAGGTCGATTCCGGCTGCATCTACATCAGCGGCGCGGTCGAGTTCGACGACCGGCCCGGCCCGGTGCGCGATGCGCTGGCCGACATGGTGCGGGCCTGGCAGTCGGCCCTGGAGCGGGCGATCAGCCTGTCGATCGAGGCCGGCCACCTGCGCACCGATACCGACACCCTGCAGATGTTGTTCGAAGTGCACGGCCTGATCCTGGCGTTGCACCATGACGCCCGCTTCCTGCGCCTGCCTGGTGCGGTCGAGCGCGCCCGCAAGGGCTTCGACCGCATCGTCCGGTTCTACCTGCTCACCGACCCTCAGTTGCCGCCGCGCTGAAACCGGCGTGCCGTCACCGGCAGGCCCGCCGCATCGCGCCGCCCACCCTTTTTTTGCCTTTTCGTTTCAGGAGCCTCACCATGCCCCAATACCACCCGCCGATCCGCGACATGCAGTTCTTGTTGCACGAGGTCTTCGATGCCGTGGGCACGCTCAAGCAGCTGCCCCAGCACGCCGACATCGATGTCGACACCATCAATGCGGTGCTCGAAGAAGGCGGCAAGTTCGCCTCGCAGGTCACCGCGCCCTTGAACCTGTCGGGCGACGCTGAAGGCTGCACGCTGGACATCACCAGCCACGCGGTGACCGCGCCCAAGGGCTTCAAGCAGGCCTATGCCCAGTACGTGGAAGGTGGCTGGCCCGCGCTGAGTTGCGACCCGGCTTACGGCGGCCAGGGCCTGCCGCTGCTGGTGAACCAGTGTCTCTACGAAATGCTGAACTCGGCCAACCAGGCCTGGACCATGTACCCCGGCCTGAGCCATGCCGCCTACGAGGCGCTGCACGCCCACGGCACGGCGGCGCAGAAGGCGATCTACCTGCCCAAGCTGACCAGCGGCCAGTGGACCGGCACCATGTGCCTGACCGAGCCGCACTGCGGCACCGACCTGGGGCTGCTGCGCAGCAAGGCCGAGCCCATCGTCGACGGGTCAGCCGATGGCAGCTACCGCATCACCGGCCAGAAGATCTTCATCAGCGCCGGCGAGCACGACCTGGCCGAGAACATCGTGCACCTGGTGCTGGCCCGCCTGCCCGACGCGCCGGCGGGCAACAAGGGCATCTCGTTGTTCGTGGTGCCCAAGTTCCTGCCTCAGGCCGACGGTACGGTGGGCGCGCGCAACCCGATCTTCTGCAGCGCGCTGGAGCACAAGATGGGCATCAAGGCCAGCGCCACCTGCCAGATCATGCTGGACGGCGCGGTGGGCACGCTGGTGGGCCAGCCCAACAAGGGCCTGGCGGCGATGTTCGTGATGATGAACGCCGCCCGCCTGGGCGTGGGCAACCAGAGCCTGGGCCTGACCGAGGTGGCCTACCAGAACGCGGCGGCCTATGCGAAGGACCGGCTGCAGATGCGCGCGCTGTCAGGCCCCAAGGCGCCCGAAAAAGCCGCCGATCCGATCATCGTGCACCCCGACGTGCGCAAGATGCTGCTGACCGCGCGTGCCTATGCCGAGGGCGCCCGCGCGATGTTGATGTACACCACGCTGAAGCTCGACGTGATGCTGGCCACCGACGACGCCGACGAACGCCAGGAGATCGACGACCAGGTGGCGCTGCTGACGCCGGTGATCAAGGCCTTCATCACCGACAACGCCTGGATCGCCACCTCGCACTGCCAGCAGGTCTTTGGTGGCCACGGCTACATCCACGAATGGGGCATGGAGCAGTTTGTGCGCGATGCCCGCATCAACATGATCTACGAGGGCACCAACACCATCCAGAGCCTGGATCTGCTGGGCCGCAAGGTGTTGGGCGACAACGGTGCCAAGCTGAAGAAGTTTGGCCAGCAGATCGCCGAGTTCGTCGAAGAAGAAGGCACCAACGAGGCGATGCAGGAGTTCATCAACCCGCTGGCCGACCTGGGCGACAAGGTGACCAAGCTGACCACCGAGCTCGGCATGAAGGCCTTCGGCAATGCCGACGAGGTGGGCGCTGCCGCGGTGGACTACCTGCGGGTGATGGGCCACCTGTGCTTCGCCTATTTCTGGGCCCGCATGGCCAAGGTGGCGTTGGAAAAGCAGGCGAACGCCGCCACCGCGGGCGATCTGTTCTACACCGCCAAGCTGCACACTGCGCGCTTCTACTACGCCAAGCTGCTGCCTGAGACGGCTTCGCTGATCCGCACCGCGCGGGCCGGCCTGGCGCCGCTGATGGCGATGGACGAAGCGCTGTTCTGATCGACGACCCCATACCTCCTTGGAGACTGCCATGAAGAAAATCCTCATCACCCTGGCGCTGGCCGCCGCGGCCGGCACGGTGCTGGCGCAAAGCACCCCGGTGGGCCTGTGGAAGACCATCGACGACGATGGCAAGACCGAGAAATCGCTGGTGCGCATCAGCGAAGCGGGCGGTGCGCTCAGCGGCAAGATCGAGAAGATTTCCGACTCCGCCAAGCAGGACTCGAAATGCGACAAGTGCACCGACGAGCGCAAGGACAAG
Organism: Burkholderiales bacterium; assembly: GCA_038211805.1. Taxonomy (GTDB): domain Bacteria; phylum Pseudomonadota; class Gammaproteobacteria; order Burkholderiales; family Burkholderiaceae_C; genus Pseudaquabacterium. Next base: position 4,764 of record JBBQVF010000125.1, read on the forward strand.
CCGGTGCAGGGCATGACGATCATCCGCAATGCCCGGGCCGACGGCGACAAGCAGCTTTGGGAGGGCGGCGACATCCTCGACCCCAACGACGGCAAGCTCTACAAGCTGCGGCTCAAGCCGATCGAGGGCGGCAAGAAGCTGGAGGTGCGCGGCTTTGTCGGCGCGGTGTTGTTCGGACGCACCCAGACCTGGGTTCGGGTCGAGTGACCCGGCCGCACTGACCTACTGAAGGACCATTCCATGAACCGATTCAATGTCCGCAAGGTGGCCGTGTTGGGCGCCGGCGTGATGGGCGCGCAGATCGCCGCCCACCTGGTCAACGTCAAGGTGCCGGTCGTGCTGTTCGACCTGCCCGCGAAAGAGGGCCCGAAAAATGGCATCGTGCTGAAAGCACTCGAAGGCTTGAAGAAGCTCAAGCCCTCGCCGATCGGCGTGGTGGCCGATCTGGCGCTGATCCAGCCCGCCAACTACGAAGAGCACCTGGCCCTGCTGGCCGATTGCGACCTGGTGATCGAGGCCATCGCCGAGCGCATGGACTGGAAGCTGGATCTTTACACCAAGGTGGCGCCGCACATCGCAGCCCACGCCATCGTGGCCAGCAACACCTCGGGGCTGTCGATCACCCAGTTGGCGTCGGTGCTGCCGGAGGCGATCAAGCCGCGCTTCTGCGGCATCCATTTCTTCAACCCGCCGCGCTACATGCAGCTGGTGGAGCTGATCCCCACACCCACCACCGAAGCACCCATCCTTGACCAGCTGGAGACCTTCGTCACCCGCACGCTGGGCAAGGGCGTGGTGCGCGCCAAGGACACGCCCAACTTCGTGGCCAACCGGGTCGGCATCGCCGGCATGCTGGCCACGATCCAGGAAGCCGAGAACTACGGCCTGGGCTACGACGTGGTCGACGACCTCACCGGCAAGAAGCTGGGCCGCGCCAGCAGCGGCACCTTCCGCACCGCCGACGTGGTGGGCATCGACACGATGGCCCATGTCATCAAGACCTTGCAGGACAACCTGGGCCCTGACCAGGCCAACGACCCGTTCTACGCCAGCTATGCCACGCCGAGCGCGGTGGCCAAGCTGATAGCGGCCGGCGCGTTGGGGCAGAAGACGCAGGCCGGTTTCTTCAAGAAGGTCGGCAAGGACATCCTGCGTTTCGACATGACTGCGGGCGATGGCCAAGGCGACTACCTGCCGGCCGGCAAGAAGGCCGACCCGCTGGTCGATCGCATCCTGAAAAAACCCGCGGCCGAGCGGCTGAAATTGCTGCGCGAATCGAGCAACCCGCAGGCGCAGTTTCTGTGGGCGATCCTGCGCAACAGCTTCCACTACTGCGCGGTGCACCTGGCCGAGATCGCCGACAGCGCCCGCGAGGTCGACTTGGCGATGCGCTGGGGATTCGGCATGAAACAAGGCCCGTTTGAACTCTGGCAGGAGGCCGGCTGGGTACACGTCGCCGAGTGGGTGAAGGCCGATATCGATGCCGGCAAGGCGCTCTGCAACGCCCCGCTGCCGGCCTGGGTGTTCGATGGCCGGACAGGGGTGCACACGGGCGAAGGGTCGTGGAGCGCGTCGCAAGGCCAGTACCTGCCGCGCTCGACGCTGGCTTTCTACGGCAGGCAACACTTCCCCGAGGCGCTGGCCGGTGAGGGCGCGCAAGCCGCCATCAACGCGGGCACCGAGGTCTTCAAAAACGACGAGATCCGGCTGTGGACGCTGGACGGCGAGGTGCTGATCGCCTCGATCACCAGCAAAATGCACCTGATCGGCCCCGGCGTGATCGACGGCCTGCTGAAGGCGGTGGAACTGGCCGAAGCGGGCTACGACGGCCTGGTGATCTGGTCGGGTGACGAGCCGTTCTCGGCCGGTGCCAACCTCGAAGCCATGCTGCCCACCTTCATGAAGCTGGGCGCCAAGGGCATCGCGCCCGAGATCAAGAAGCTGCAGGACGCGCTGCTGCGCCTGCGCTACGCCAGCGTGCCGACGATTGCCGCGATGCGCGGCCTGGCGCTGGGCGGCGGCTGCGAGATCGCGGTGCACTGTGCCAGGCGCGTGGCGCACCTGGAAACCTATGTCGGCCTGGTCGAAGTGGGGGTGGGCCTGGTGCCCGGTGGTGGCGGCCTGACCTACATCGCGCGCCGCGCGGCCGAGAACGCGGCGTTGGCCGGCAGCACCGACCTGCTGGCCTTCGTGAAGGATGGTTTCCAGGCGGCGGCCACCGCCACCGTGGGCACCAGCGCGATCGACAGCCGGCGGCTGGGCTACCTGCTGGCCGACGACGTGGTGGTGGCGCACAAGGACGAGTTGTTGTTCATCGCCATCGCGCAGGCCAAGGCGATGGCGGCGTCGAACTGGCGCGCGCCGCTGAAGGGCCTGTTCGCGGTGGCGGGCCGCTCGGGCATCGCCACCATCAAGGCGCAACTGGTGGGGATGCGCGACGGCGGCTTCATCAGCGCCCACGACTTCCACATCGCCAGCCTGATCGCCGACGTGGTGTGCGGCGGCGAGGTGGAGGCCGGCTCGCTGGTCAACGAGGAGTACTTGATGGCGCTGGAGCGCAAGCACTTCTGCAGCCTGCTCGAACACCCGAAATCGCAGGAGCGGATCATGGGCCTGCTTCAAACGGGCAAGCCCGTTCGCAACTGACCCGCGGAGAACTCACATGAGCAAACAACTGCAAGAAGCCTACATCGTCGCGGCCAGCCGCACGCCTATCGGCAAGAGCCACCGCGGCATGTTCCGCAACACCCGGCCCGACGACCTGCTGGTCGCCGCCATCCAGGCCGCGCTGAAGCAGGTGCCAGGGCTGGACCCCAAGGCGATTGAAGACGCCATCGTCGGCTGCGCGATGCCCGAAGGCGAGCAGGGCATGAACATCGCCCGCATCGGCGCGCTGCTGGCCGGGTTGCCCAACAGCGTGGGCGGCGTCACCGTCAACCGTTTCTGCGCGTCGGGCCTGTCGGCGATCCAGATGGCCGCCGACCGCATCCGCGTCGGCGAGGCCGACGTGATGATCGCCGCCGGCGCCGAGAGCATGAGCATGGTGCCGATGAGCGGCAACAAGCCCAGCTTCAACCCGGCGGTGTTCGCCAAGGACGAGAACATCGGCATCGCCTACGGCATGGGCCTGACCGCCGAAAAGGTGGCGCAGCAGTGGAAGGTCTCGCGCGAGGCGCAGGACGAGTTCGCGCTGCAAAGCCACCTGAAGGCGCTGGCCGCGCAGCAGGCCGGCGCCTTCAGCGACGAGATCACGCCGGTGCAGGTGCTGGACCGCTCGCCGCACCTGGACAGCGGCGAGGTCAACATCCGAGCCCGCACCGTCAGCCTGGACGAAGGCCCGCGCGCCGAAACCACGCTGGAAGCGCTGGCCAAGCTGCGCGCGGTGTTTGCTGCCAAGGGCAGCGTGACGGCGGGCAACAGCTCGCAGACCAGCGACGGCGCGGGCTGCCTGATCCTGGCCAGCGAGAAAGCGGTCAAGCAACACGGCCTGACGCCGCTGGCGCGCTTCGTCAGCTTCGCGTCGCGCGGCGTGCCGCCCGAGATCATGGGCATCGGCCCGATCGAGGCCATTCCCGCCGCGCTGAAGTACGCCGGCCTGAGCCTGGCCGACATGGGCTGGATCGAGCTGAACGAGGCCTTCGCCGCGCAGGCGCTGGCGGTGATCCAGACCGTCGGCCTGGACCCGAAGGTCGTCAACCCGATGGGCGGCGCCATCGCGCTGGGCCACCCGCTGGGCGCCACCGGCGCCATCCGCGCGGCCACCGTGGTGCATGCGCTACGCCGCCACAACCTGAAGTACGGCATGGTCACGATGTGCGTGGGCACCGGCCAGGGCGCGGCCGGCATCTTCGAGAGAATGTGATTCCCCCCGCAGCGACCTGCGGTCGCGTCCCCCCAGGGGGCCGAGCCCGGACGTGCACCAGTCCCTGCGGACTGTTTCGCGCCTGCAAGGGCCAATGGGCATGCTTGCCGACTGGCGCCGCCAGCGGCCCGGCATAGCCGGTTCCGCGGCGGCCACTTGGTTGCACCGCTGCGTGTTCGCGTAGCGCCTCAATGACCTGTGTTCTAGAGCACGCACTGGAGAGCCATCCATGACCATCCGCACCGCCACGCTGAACCGCGTGCTCACGATCGAGATCGCCCGCCCCGAGAAAAAAAACGCGCTGACGCAGGCGATGTACACCGCGATGGCCGAGGCGCTGATCGCCGCCACCGCCGACGCCGGCGTGCGCGCGGTGCTGATCACCGGCCAGCCTGGCATCTTCACCTCGGGCAACGACATCGAGGACTTCATGCAGCGCCCGCCGCAAGGCGACGACATGTCGCCGGTGGCGCGTTTCATGAACGCGCTGCTCGACTGCGACAAGCCGGTGGTCGCCGCCGTCACCGGTGCGGCGATCGGCATCGGCACCACGCTGCTGCTGCATTGCGACCTGGTCTATGTCAGCGACGAAGCACGGCTGGCGATGCCCTTCGTCAGCCTGGGCCTGGTGCCCGAGTACGCCAGCAGCCTGCTGCTGCCGGCATTGATGGGCCACGCCAAGGCGGCCGAGAAGCTGATGCTGGGCGAGCCCTTCACCGGCGCTGACGCGGTGGATTGCGGCATCGCCAACGCGGTGCTGCCCGCCGGCGAGGTGGTCAACCATGCCCGCCGCATGGCCGAGCGCTTCAACGCGCTGGCGCCCAGCGCCGTGCGCGAGACCAAACGCCTGATGCGCGAGCCGCTGCGCGCGCGCATCCGCGAGGTGATGGCCACCGAAGGCGCGCTGTTCGCCGGCCGGCTGCGCAGCCCCGAGGCGATGGAGGCCTTCCAGGCCTTCTTCCAGAAGCGCAAGCCCGACTTCAGCCAGTTCTGACGCCACCGACGCCGGGCCCATCCCCTGCCATGTCCCTGGTGATCAAGCTGGCGCTGAGCCCGCTGCTGCTGGCGCAGGCGGTGCACACCCGGCGCACGACGCCGAAACTGCCCGAGGCCAGCGGCCCGCGTCAGGGCAGCGTGGGCCGGGGCGGCCCCGGGCTGGGCCTGCTGATCGTCGGTGACTCCTCGGCTGCAGGCGTGGGCGTGGACACGCAGGCCGAGGCGCTGGCCGGCCGCCTGAGCCGCGCGCTGGCGCAGCGCCTGGGCGGCAGGGTGCGCTGGCAACTGTGCGCGTTGTCGGGTGTCACGACGGCGCAGGCGATCGACCTGCTGGACGATGCCGATGCGGCCGACGTGGCGGTGGTGGTCACCGGCGTCAACGACGTGGTCGATCAGGTGCGCCCGGCCACCGCGCTGGCCGCCCGTGCCCGGCTGCTGGCCGCGCTGCAGCAGCGCGCCGGCATCCGCCACACGGTGATGACGCCGGTGCCGCCGATGCAGGGCTTCACCGGCCTGCCGCAGCCGCTGCGCTTGCTGGCCGGGCGCGATGCGGCGGCGCACGAGCGCGCCCTGGCGCGCTGGGCGGCGCAGCAGCCGGGCGTCAGCCACCTGCCGTTCGAGTTGCCACTGGACGATCCGGCGCTGCTGGCAAGCGATGGCTTCCATCCCGGCGCGCCGCTGTACCGGCTTTGGGGCGATGCGCTGGCCGCGCACATCGCCGACGCCGTCTGGCCCCGGCTCTGAACCGGTCGGGCCAAACGACGGCGAAAACCGTGATCAATCCTTTGGCACGGCGCGCGGCTTGCCGTGGCTGTCGATTGCCACGTAGGTGAGGTTGGCCTCGGTCACCTTCACCGTCTGCAGGTTGGCCGGGTTGCGCTCGGCAAACACCTCGACATGCACGGTGATCGAGGTGTTGCCCACCCGCGTGACGCGGGCGTAGAAGCTGACCAGGTCGCCCACCGACACCGGCTGCTTGAAGATGAACTCGTTGACCGCCACGGTGGCGATGCGGCCCTTGGCGATGCGCGAGGGCAGCACCGCGCCGGCCAGGTCGACTTGCGCCATCAGCCAGCCGCCGAAGATGTCGCCATTGCCGTTGACGTCGGCCGGCAGCGGCATCACCCGCAGCACCAGCTCGCTGCCGTCAGGCAAACTGGTGGGGCCGCTCAGGGGCTGCCGGGGGGTTGTGGAGTCGCTCATCGGCATCACCTGTCACGGGTTGTGGCAGCCCATTCTTCCACGCTGCCTGTCTGCTCACCGTTCCCTGCCCATGCGTCATTCCGCCCCCGGTCTTGCCCTGCCCAACCCCGCCACCGCTGGCGCACCCCGATCTGACTGGCAAACGCTGCGCAAGCTGCTGCCCTACCTGTGGCAATACCGCTGGCGGGTGGCGCTGGCGCTGGGCTTTCTGCTGGCAGCCAAGGGGGCGAACGTCAGCGTGCCGCTGCTGCTCAAGCACCTGGTCGATGCGCTCGTTCTGAAACCCGGCGACCCCCGCGCACTGCTGGTGGTGCCGGTCGCCTTGTTGATGGCCTATGCCGGCCTGCGGCTGTCGACCAGCCTGTTCACCGAGTTGCGCGAACTGGTGTTCGCCAAGGTGTCGTTCGGTGCCAGCAAGCAGATCGCGCTGGAGGTGTTCGGCCACCTGCATGCGCTGAGCCTGCGCTTCCACCTGGAGCGCCAGACCGGCGGCATGTCGCGCGACATCGAGCGCGGCACCCGGGCGCTGCAGTCGCTGGTGTCGTATTCGCTCTACACCATCGTGCCCACGCTGGTCGAGGTGGTGCTGGTGCTGGCCATCCTGGGCTGGCGCTTCGACATGGGCTACGTCTGGATCACGCTCACCGCGCTGGTGTTCTACATCACCTTCACCGTCACGGTGACCGAGTGGCGCAACCAGTTCCGCCGCGAGATGAACGAGCTCGATTCCAAGGCCCACAGCCGGGCCATCGACGCGCTGCTGAACTACGAAACCGTCAAGTACTTCAACAACGAAGCCTACGAGGCCCAGCGCTACGAGCAGGGGCTGGAGTCGTTCCGCCGCGCCCAGGTGAAGAGCCAGACCACGTTGTCGCTGCTGAACACCGGCCAGCAGCTGATCATCGCGACCAGCTTGGTGGCGATGCTGTGGCGGGCGACCCAGGGCGTGGTGGATGGCCGCCTCACCTTGGGCGATTTCGTGATGGTCAACGCCTTCATGATCCAGCTCTACATCCCGCTGAACTTCCTGGGCGTGCTGTACCGCGAGGTCAAGCAGAGCCTGACCGACCTGGACCGCATGTTCGTGCTGCTGGAGCGTGAGCGCGAAGTGGCCGATGTGCCCGGTGCGCCCGACCTGGTGGTGACCGAGGGCGTCGTGCGGTTCGAGAACGTGTTGTTCACTTACGACCGGGCCGAAGGCGCGCCCGGTCCGGCAGGCCAACGCCATCCCGATGGCGAAACCCAGCTGGCGCGGTCCATCCTGCACGGCGTCAGTTTCGAGATCCCGGCCGGCAAGACAGTGGCGGTGGTGGGTGCCTCGGGCGCCGGGAAGAGCACGCTGGCGCGGCTGCTGTATCGGTTTTACGACGTCAGCGGCGGGCGCATCACCATCGACGGCCAGGACATCCGCCAGGTCACCCAGGCCAGCCTGCGGCGGGCGATCGGCATCGTGCCGCAGGACACCGTGCTGTTCAACGACACGGTGGGCTACAACATCGGTTATGGCCGCGCCGGAGCGTCGCAGGCCGAGGTGGAGGCGGCGGCAAGGGCAGCGCACATCCACGACTTCATCGCCGGCACGCCGAAGGGCTACGCGACGATGGTGGGTGAGCGGGGCTTGAAGCTGTCGGGCGGCGAGAAACAGCGCGTGGCGATTGCCCGCACGCTGCTGAAAAACCCGCCGGTGGTGATTTTTGACGAGGCCACGTCGGCGCTGGACTCGGCCAATGAGCGCGCCA
>JBBQVF010000126.1:0-12394 GCA_038211805.1 Burkholderiales bacterium
AGCGTGGCCTGGTAGGCGCCCTCCATGCCGGCCAGCGCGGTGATGCCGATGATCAGCCGCTCGTACGGCAAGTCGCCCATCAGCTGGTAGAAGCCCTGGCCGACCGCGCCGCCCAGCAGGTTGGCCGCCGGCACGGTGACATCGTCGAAGAACAGCTCGGATGTGTCCTGCGACTTCATGCCCAGCTTGTCGAGCACGCGGCCGACCCGAAAGCCGGTGCAATGCTCGGTCTCGACGATCAGGATCGAGGTGCCACGCGCACCCTGCGCCGGGTCGGTCTTGCAGACCACCAGCACCAGGCCGGCCAGGAAGCCGTTGGTGATGAAGGTCTTGCTGCCGTTGAGCAGGTAATGGTCGCCCTGGGGTGTCGACACTTTCTCGGCCTTGCTGCGGATGCCCTGCAGGTCGCTGCCGGCGCCGGGCTCGGTCATCGCGATCGCGCCGACCAGCTCACCGCGGCACAGGCGCGGCAGGTACTTGCGCTTCTGCTCGTCGGTGCCGTGGTTCAGGAAGTAGTGCGCGACGATGGTGTGCACCGAATTGGCCCAGCCGCTCAGGCCCCGGCGGGCGCATTCTTCGTACAGCACCGCCTCGTGGCGGAAATCGCCGCCGCCGCCGCCGAATTCCTCGGGCACGTCGGTGCACAGCAGGCCCAGTTCACCGGCCTTGCGCCAGACGGCATGCCCGACGTTGCCGCGCTTTCGGGCGGCTTCGTCGTCGGGCAGCAGTTCGTCCTCGACGAAGCGCACGCAGGTGTCGCGCCAGCGGTCGAGGTCTTCGTCGGTCCAGCTGCGGGTGAGGTCCAAGGCCATGGCAAAACTCCGTCAAGAAAAATTCGTTCGTTCAGATTCTGGACCGGCCGCAGCAACCCTGCGGCCCCGCAGCCGACCGGCCCGGCAGGTAGCCACGCAGGCAGTGGGCTAAGGCGTTGCGTCCAACGCTGCGCTCGGTGCTGCGCTCAGTGCTGCGCTCGGTACGGCTAATGCGCCGTGGCGGGCCACCTGGCGCAGGTGCACGTCGACCCCGCCCATCAGTTGTTCGATCAGCGTCAGCCGCTTGAAGCCGTGGCCGATGACCAGCTCATCGGTCATGCCCATGCCGCCGTGCAGCTGCACCGCGCCCTGGCCCACGCTGCGCGCCGCCCGCGCCACCGCCACCTGGGCCGATGCCACCGCGCGGCGGCGTTGCGCCGGCGGGCCGGCCATCTCGGCCAGCGTGGCACCGACCAGCGCGTTGGCCTGCAGCAGTGCCATGTGCATGTCGGCCAGCCGGTGCTGCAACACCTGGAAGCTGGCCAGCGGCACGCCGAACTGCCGGCGCTGGCGCACGTGGTCCAGCGTGTCGCGCAGCAGGCGCTGCATCACGCCGATGGCCTCGGCGCCGGTGGCCAGCTGGGCTTCGTCGGTCACTTGCTCCAGCAACGCCAGCACATCGGCGCCGGGCTCGCCCAGCAGCGCGTCGACGGGGGCGTTGTCGAAACCCAGTTCGGCGGCCCAGCTGCCGTCGGCCAGCCGCAGGTCGCGCCGGCTGACGCCGGGGGCGCCAGGCATCACCCCGGCCAGCCGCAGCCCGCCGGCGGCATCGCGGGCGCTCACCAGCCAATGCGTGGCGTGCGGTGCGGCGCGCACCACGGCCTTGCGGCCGCTGAGACGAAGCGCGTCGGCCGGGCCGGTGAGCCGGCTGCGCACCTGCGCCAGGTCATGCCGGGCACCGGGCTCCAGCGCGGCCAGCACCGGCCGCACTGCGCCGTCGACCAGGCCGGCCAGCAGTTGCCGCGGTGGTTCACCCGGCAGTCGCTGCAGCAGGCCGGCGCCGGTGACGGCGCAGGCGGTGTAAGGCTCGGGCAGCAGCGCATGGCCCAGCGCCTGCAGGATCACCAAATGAACCGCCAGGCCGCCGCCCAAGCCGCCGGCGCCTTCGGGCAACGCGGCGCCCAGCAGGCCCAGCTCATGCGACAGGCCGCGCCACAGCGGCGCGATGGCTTCGGGCGTGGCCAGCAGCGCAGCGCGGCGCTCGAAGGGCGCGTGGTCGGCCAGCCAGCGCGACAGGCTGTCCTGCAGCTGGATCTGGGTGTCGGCCAGCGGGAACATCCCGGGCGAGGTAGCGGGCGTGGTCATGGCGGCAGGCCTTCAGCTCGCCAGCAGGTGCTGGGCGATCAGGTTGCGCTGGACCTCGTTGGTGCCGGCGTAGATCGACGCGGCGCGGTCGTTGAGGTAGCTGCTCATCGCGAACACCGCGTCCTCGGGCATCGCAAGCACGTGGGCAGCGCAGTCGGCCAGCGGCAGACGCGCAGCACCGTAGGCCCCGGCCAGGCTGACGCCGATCTCGGTGAGGAACTGCTTCAGCTCGGTGCCCAGCAGCTTGCCCATCGACGGCGCGACCGGGATTTCCTCGCCGCGGATGCGGGCGGCCAGCACCTGCTGCTCCAGCGCGTGCAGCGCGTCGATGCGGCATTCGGCATCGGCCAGCGCGCGGGCGCAATCGCTGCGCTCGTCGTCGTCGGCCGGCCGGTCGGCAAAGGCCTGGCGCCAGCCCGCCTGCAGCCGCGCCAGCCGGGCCCGCAGCATCGGCGTGTAGGTGCCGCCCCGCTCGTGCACCAGCAGGTACTTGGCGATGGTCCAGCCGCGGTTCTCCTCGCCCAGCAGCGCACTGGCCGGCACCCGAACATCGTCGAAGAACACCTGGTTCAGCTCGTGGTCGCCCGAGAGGCTGATGATCGGCCGCACGGTGATGCCGGGCAGGGCCATGTCGAACAGCAGGAAGCTGATGCCCTGCTGGGCCTTGCCCGAGCGGTCGGTGCGCACCAGGCAGAAGATCTTGTTGGCCCACTGCGCATGGGTGGTCCAGAGCTTGGTGCCGTTGATGACGAAGCCGCCACCCTGCGCGTCGGGCAGCCGCACGGCGCGGCACTGCAGCGAGGCCAGGTCGGAGCCCGCGCCCGGTTCGCTGTAGCCCTGGCACCAGTAGTCGTCGCCGTTGCGGATGGCGGGCAGCCACATCGCCTGCTGCTCGGGCGTGCCGAAGGCCAGCACCACCGGCGCCACCATGCGCACACCCTGCGGCGCCAGCACGGGCGCACCGGCGGCCGCCAGCTCGCTGGAGAAGAGGTCGGCCTGGCGCGGCGTCCAGCCGCAGCCGCCCCATTCGAGCGGCCAGTTCGGCACGCTCCAGCCCTGTTTGGCGAGGATGCGGAACCAGGCCTGGCCGTCGTCGTGGTCGGTGAAGATGCCGGCGGTGCGGCGGCCGGCCCGCCGCAGCTCGGGCGTGAGTGCGGTGGCCAGGAAGCGGCGCACCTCGTCGCGGAAGGCCGCGTCGGCCGGGCTCAGGTCATGCGCCATCGGGGCCAGTCTCCACTCAAGTGTCTATCCGCACGCCACCACACCGGGGCAAATGCCGAGTGTGCAAGATCGACCCCGACGCATGAATCGTCGAAAGCGACGATGTCGGCCGGCGCACTGGCGGCTGCCATGCCGCGGGCGCCACGGCTGTCCGTGGCCGCCGCCACGCAGCCCCCGATGCGCACGCTCTTCGCCACCCCGCCGCCCGGGTGCGGTTCCGGGTTCTGTGCGGCGGCCAAGGACGGTGTGGCCGTGGTGGGCTTGAGCGCGGCCGACGACAGGCTGCCGCGCCAGGTCAGCCTGCGCGAGGCCCAGCCGATGACGCCGGCCGGCAACATCCACGCAGCGGCGCTGCGCGACGCAGGGGCGGCCCGAGCCAGCCGTGGCGCAGCGCGATCAGATCCGGTCGGTGAAAACCTGGGCATCGAAGCCGACGGTGAAACCGCCGTCGGGCCAGGCGACCACCGGCCGCTTGACCACGCTGGCCTGCGCCAGCATCAGCGCCCGGGCGCTGGCTGCATCGACCACCGCGGCGCGGGTGGCGTCATCCAGCTTGCGCCAGGTCGTGCCCTGGCGGTTGAGCAGGCGATCCCAGCCCAGCGCAGCGATCCAGGCGTCCAGCGCATCGGCCGGCACGCCGGCCTGCTTGAAGTCGTGGAACGCCGCGTCGAGGCCGTGCCCGGTCAGCCAGGCTCGGGCGCGCTTGACGCTGTCGCAGTTGGGGATGCCGTAAACGGTCAAGGTCATCGCGTCACGCGAGCTGGTCAGCGGGGGTCAGCGTGTGGCGTCGCAGCGCGGGTCTTCGCCGTACGAGATGCCGGTCGTCGCGAAGCCACTGGGATTGAAGGTCACCTGCGCCCACAGGCACTCGTAGTTTTCATAACGCCAGGACCAGGTTTCCTTGTTCATGTACTCGCGCTGGCGCTCGCCCGGCCGGCCCAGGATGAACTGCACCTCGTCCTTGGTCATGTTCGGGCGGATCTTGCCGAAACTCTGCCGCGTCAGCACCTGCTCGGCTGTCTTGATGCGACCACTGCTGTCGACGTCGAACAGGAAGGTGACCCGGCCCATCGGGCCCTTGGCATATTCGACCCGCTGGGCGCCATCAGGCAGCGGGTAACGCCCGCTGGGGGCGCCCATCGCGGCCAACATCTCGGCCTCGGTCTGGCCGGGGCCGACCTTCATCACTTGCGGGCCGGCACAGGCCACCAGCAGCGCCAGGGGCAACAGCAGCCCGGCACGCACCGCCGAAAGCCGCCAACCGGCCTGCGTCGCGGCGGTCGGAGCAAGACTCTTGGACATCACGGACTCCCGATAAAAACAGGGTATGGATCATCGCGCATCCGACTTGCCCTTCTCGAAGGCGCGGGCTCGTTGATACTCCACGGCGTGCCCCCGACCGCGAGAACCACGCCATGGCCCTGTTTCCCCAAGACGCGTTGAACCCGGGCGTGCGCAAGCGCGAACTGTTCGGCTGGGCGATGTACGACTTTGCCAACTCCGGCTACACCACGGTGGTGTTGACGGCGGTGTTCAGCGCCTACTTCGTCGGCGGCGTGGCCGGCGGTGCGCCCTGGGCCACGCTGGCCTGGACCAGCGCGCTGGCACTGTCGAGCCTGGTGGTGATGCTGACCATGCCCGCCCTGGGCGCCTATGCCGACCTGCGGGCGGCCAAGAAGCGCTTGCTGCTGCTGTCGACGCTGGGTTGCGTGGCGGCTACCACGGCACTGGCCGGCGTCGGGCCGGGCGATATCGCCTGGGCGGTGGTGGCGATCGTGCTGTCGAACATCTTCTATAGCTATGGCGAGTCGCTGATCGCCGCCTTCCTGCCCGAGTTGGCGCAGCCCGACAGCCTGGGCCGTGTCTCGGGCTGGGGCTGGAGCTTCGGCTACTTCGGCGGCATGCTCACGCTGGGCTTGAGCCTGGCCTACGTGCTGCACGCCCAGAGCCTGGACCTACCGGCCGCCCAGTACGTGCCGGTGACGATGCTGATCACCGCGGCGGTCTACGGATTGGCGTCGCTGGCGACCTTCGCACTGCTGAAGGAACGCGCCGCGCCACAGCCGCAGGCCGCGCAACGCGAGGCGGGTTGGCGCGCTTCGCTGACGCGGTTGATGTCCACCTGGCGCCAGGCGCGGCGCTTTCGCGACTTTCGTGCGCTGCTGACCTGCGCGGTGGCCTACCAGGCCGGCATCTCGGTTGTGATCGCCCTGGCCGCAGTCTATGCCCAGCAGGTGCTGCAGTTCACCCAGACCCAGACCATGGCGCTGATTTTCATCGTCAACATCGCCGCGGCCGTCGGTGCCTTTGCCTGGGGCTATGTGCAGGACCGCATCGGCCATCGGCCCGCGCTGGGCATCACGCTGGCAGGCTGGGTGGTGATGACCGCGATGGCCGGCCTGGCCACTGGCCAAGGCCTGTTCTGGGCGGCGGCCGTGCTGGCCGGCCTGTGCATGGGCAGCAGCCAATCAGCCGGCCGGGCACTGGCCGGTGTGTTTTCGCCGGTGGCCCAGCGCGCCGAGTTCTACGGGTTGTGGACTTTTGCGGTGCGCTTGTCGGCCATCCTGGGGCCGATGACCTACGGCCTGGTCACGCTGGCGACCGACGGCAACCACCGGTTGGCGATCGGCTCGACCGGCGTGTTCTTCTTGCTGGGCCTGGGGCTGCTGGCGCTGGTGGACGTGCCGCGCGGCATCGCCGCGGCGGCCAGCGCCAGCGGGCCGGCGGCACGCTGAACCGCTGCCCGCCCGGGCGTTACAGGCCAGACCGGCACCGGCCGGCACCGCCAGCCGCGGCGTCGGTCGCTGCACCAGTCATTGCACCAGTCATTGCGCCAGTCATTGCGCCAGGGTTTGCGTCAGTCACCGGTGTGGTCGCCGTGTTCCTGGTCCAGCCGGTCCATCGCCAGCGCATAGATCCAGACCAGCACGCAATAGACCACCAGGGACAGCTGCGCCGTCACCCAGAAGCCGAATGGCCAGCCGAAGAGGCGGAAATCCATGTCGCGTCCGAACAGGCCCACGCCCAGCGTGACCAGCAGCCAGACGGCGAGCACGCTGCCGCTCAGGCGCAAGGTCTTGCGCCAGTAGGGGCTGTGGGCGGGCGGATCGGCGGCCATCGGCAGCCATGCTAGCCGAGCCCTTTCCAGGGCAACCCGGTACAGACCCCATGCGAGAATCCAGCCCTCAATTGCCAACCGCCTGAAGCCCACTGTCCATGGACATCGAACAAGTCAACGCCATCGGCACGCTGCTCGCCGACCTGAGCGCCCGTACCGAGCAGCTCCGGGGGTATCTTTGACTACGACCGCAAATCCCTGCGGTTGAATGAAGTCATTGCAGCGCTGGAGAACCCCGGCGTCTGGAACGAACCCAAGCGCGCCCAGGACCTGGGCCGCGAGAAGAAATCGCTCGAGGACGTGGTCGCCACCATCGACCACCTCAAAAGCAACCTGTCGGACAACACCGAGTTGTACGAGATGTCCAAGGCCGACGAGGCCTACGACGACCTGACCGCGATCGAGGCCGATGCGGCCGACTTGCGCAGAACCGTCGAAGGGCTCGAGTTCCGCCGCATGTTCAGCAACCCGGCCGATCCGCTGAACTGCTTCGTCGACATCCAGGCCGGCGCCGGCGGCACCGAGGCCTGCGACTGGGCCGGCATGCTGCTGCGCCAGTACCTGAAGTATGCCGAGCGCAAGGGCTTCAAGGCCACGGTCGAAGACGAGACACCGGGTGAAATCGCCGGCATCAAGAGCGCCACGATCAAGATCGAGGGCGACTACGCCTTCGGCCACCTGCGCACCGAAACCGGCGTGCACCGCCTGGTGCGCAAGAGCCCGTTCGATTCGGCGGGCGGTCGCCACACCAGCTTTGCCAGCCTGTTCGTCTACCCCGAGGTGGACGACTCGATCGAGATCGACATCAACCCGTCGGACGTGCGGGTCGACACCTTCCGCGCCAGCGGCGCCGGCGGCCAGCACATCAACAAGACCGATTCGGCAGTGCGACTGACCCACCTGCCCACCGGCATCGTGGTGCAGTGCCAGGACGGCCGCAGCCAGCACAGCAACCGCGACGTGGCGTGGAAACGCCTGCGCTCGCGGCTGTACGACCATGAGATGCGCAAGCGGATGGAAGAGCAGCAGAAGCTCGAGGACACCAAGACCGATGTCGGCTGGGGCCACCAGATCCGCAGCTACGTGCTGGACAACAGCCGCATCAAGGATTTGCGCACCAACGTCGAGATCAGCAATACCCAGAAGGTGCTGGACGGCGACCTCGATGCCTTTATCGAGGCCAGCCTGAAGTCCGGACTCTGATCGACTGTGAGCCGGCGCGGCAACGCGTCGGCGGCCATCGCCGGCCTGCCGGCACCCCACCCACGAATTCCCCCCAAGAGGCCCCCCCATGCGTGAAGGACCTGCCAGCGTGATCCGCCGTGAGGACTACACCGCCCCGGCGTTCTGGATCCGCAGCGTCGACCTGGTCTTCGACCTCGACCCGGCCAAGACCATCGTCGCCAGCAAGATGGCCATCGAGCGCAACGCCGATGCCGCGCCCGGCCAACCGCTGAAGTTGCACGGCGACGACCTGACGCTGCTGCGCTGCCTGGCCGATGGCGAGAGCGTGTCGTTCCGCCACGAGGACGGCTGCCTGGTGATCGACAACCCGCCCGACAAGCCGACCTTCACGCTGGAGATCCGCAACACCTGCGCGCCCGAGAAGAACACCCAGTTGTCGGGGCTGTACACCAGCAGTGGCGGCTTCTTCACGCAGTGCGAGGCCGAAGGCTTCCGCCGCATCACCTACTTTCTGGACCGGCCCGACGTGATGGCGGCCTACACCGTCACGCTGCGCGCCGACAAGGCGAAGTACCCGGTGCTGCTGAGCAACGGCAACCTGCTCGACACCTTCACGCTGGACAACGGCCGGCACGGCGTGAAGTGGCACGACCCCTTCCCCAAGCCCAGCTATTTGTTCGCGCTGGTGGCGGCCGACCTGGTGGCGCGCGAGCAGCGCATCACCACACGGTCGGGCAAAGACCACCTGCTGCAGGTCTACGTGCGCCGCGGCGACCTCGACAAGACCGAGCACGCGATGAACTCGCTGATCGCGTCGGTGGCCTGGGACGAAGCCCGCTTCGGCCTGCCGCTGGACCTGGAGCGCTTCATGATCGTCGCGGTGGGCGACTTCAACATGGGCGCGATGGAGAACAAGGGGTTGAACATCTTCAACACCAAGTTCGTGCTGGCCAGCCCGGCCACCGCCACCGACGACGACTTCGACGGCATCGAGAGCGTGGTCGCCCACGAGTATTTCCACAACTGGACCGGCAACCGCATCACCTGCCGCGACTGGTTCCAGCTGAGCCTGAAAGAAGGCCTGACGGTCTACCGCGACCAGGAATTCTCGATGGACATGGCCGGCAGCGTGTCGGCCCGCGCGGTGCGGCGCATCAAATCCGTCGAAGACCTGCGCGCAGCGCAGTTTCCCGAAGATGCCGGTCCGATGGCCCACCCGGTGCGGCCCGACAGTTTCGTCGAGATCAACAACTTCTACACCGCGACGGTCTACGAAAAAGGCGCCGAGGTGGTGCGCATGATGGCCACGCTGGTCGGCCGCGGGGGCTTCCGCCGCGGCATGGATCTGTACTTCCAGCGCCACGACGGCCAGGCCGTCACCTGCGACGATTTCGTCCAGGCCATCGCCGATGCCAACCCGACCAGCGCGCTGGCCGGCCAGCTGGAGGTCTTCAAACGCTGGTACAGCCAGGCCGGCACGCCCACGCTGCGCTCACGCGGCCAGTACGACGCGCAGGCACGCCGCTACACGCTGACGCTGAGCCAGACCGCCCCACCCTCGCCCGGCCAGGCTGCCAAGCAGCCCTTCCTGCTGCCGGTGCTGATGGGCCTGCTGGCCGCCGACGATGGCCGCGCCCTGCCCTTGCAGCTGGAAGGCGAAGCCTCGAGCGCAGGCTTCGAGCGCGTGCTGGTGCTGAGCGAGGCCGAGCAGCACTTCACCTTCGTCGACGTAGCCACCGAGCCCGTGCCCTCGCTGCTGCGCGGCCTGTCAGCGCCGGCACACCTGGACGACGGCCTCGACGACAACGCGCTGCTGCTGCTGCTGCGCCACGATGGCGACGCCTTCAACCGCTGGGAAGCCAGCCAGCGCCTGGCACTGAACCGGCTGCTGGCGGCGCTGCCGGGGAACAGCGACCTGGCCACGCTGGACACCGGTTTCATCGAGGCGATGCGCGGTGTGCTGCGCGATGCCACGCTGGACCCGGCCTTCAAGCAGCTGGCGCTGACCCTGCCCGACGAAGCCTACATCGCCGAGTGCTGCGAACGGGTCGACCCGCCGCGCATCCACCGCCTGCGCGAGCAGATGCGGCTGCAACTGGCGGCCGCACTGCGCGACGACTGGGCCATCGCCTTCGAGGCCCATCAGGTGCGCGAAGCCTACCGGCCCAACGCCGACCAGGCCGGCCAACGTGCGCTGGCCAACCTGGCTTTGCAGATGTGCGTGGCCGACGCGGTGCAACGGGGCGATGACGTGTGGCCGGGCCGGGCCTACCAGCGCTTCAAGGACGCTGCGCAGATGACCGATCGCCTCGGTGCGCTGTCGGCGCTGGTGCAAGGCCATTCTCCGCATGCGGCACCGGCGCTGGCACGCTTCCATGCGCTGTTCGCCGACGATGACCTGGTGATCGACAAGTGGTTCCAGTTGCAGGCCCGCGCCAGCGAGCCGCTGGCACCGTCGACCGGCGCCGCCGGCACAGCGGCGCTCAGCGTGCTGGCGCGCGTCAAGGCGCTGATGCAGCACCCCGACTTCTCGCTGAAGAACCCCAACCGGGCACGCAGCCTGCTGATGGGCTACTGCCGCATGAACCCGGCCGCCTTCCACCGCGCCGACGCCGCGGGCTATGTGTTCTGGGCCGATCGGGTGCTGGAGATCGACGCCATCAACCCGCAGCTGTCGGCCCGGCTGGCGCGTGCGATGGACCGCTGGAGCGTGTTGGCCGAACCCTGGCGCAGCGCAGCCCGCGAAGCTGTGTCGCGCGTGGCCGCCGCACCCAAGCTCAGCGACGATGTGCGCGAGATCGTCGCCAAGTCCCTCGAATCCTGACCTGCCCCGAACCGCACCGACCCGCCATGAAACGCATCAGCCTGACCCAGTACCTCGTCGAACAGCAGCGTGACCGCGGCCAGATCCCGCCGCCGCTGCGGCTGCTGATCGAGACCGTGGCCCGCGCCTGCAAGCGCATCGCGATCTCGGTCAACAAGGGCGCGCTGGGCGACGTGCTGGGCACCACCGACGACAGCAGCGAAAACGTGCAGGGCGAGGTGCAGAAGAAGCTGGACGTGATCGCCAACGAGGTGCTGATCGAGGCCAATGTGTGGGGCGGCCACCTGGCAGCGATGGCCAGCGAGGAGATGGACTCGATCCACGTCGTGCCCGACCGCTACCCGCAGGGCGAGTACCTGCTGCTGTTCGACCCGCTCGACGGCAGCAGCAACATCGACGTCAACGTGTCGATCGGCACCATCTTCTCGGTGCTGCGCAAGGTGGGCCACCACCGTGGCGTCAGTGAAGAGGATTTTTTGCAACCCGGCCGCGCCCAGGCCGCCGCCGGTTACTGCGTATACGGCCCGCAAACCACGCTGGTCTTGACGGTGGGCGACGGTGTGGTGATGTTCACGCTGGACCGCGAAACCGGCTCGTGGGTGCTGACGCAACGTGAGCTGGCGATCCCGCCCGACACCAAGGAGTTCGCCATCAACATGTCGAACCTGCGCCACTGGGCGCCGCCGGTGCGCCGCTACATCGACGAATGCCTGGCCGGCAAGGACGGCCCGCGCGGCAAGGACTTCAACATGCGCTGGGTGGCCAGCATGGTGGCCGACGTGCACCGCATCCTCAGCCGCGGCGGCGTCTTCCTCTACCCCTGGGACCAGCGTGAGCCCGACAAGCCTGGCAAGCTGCGGCTGATGTACGAGGCCAACCCGATGGCCTTCCTCGTCGAGCAGGCCGGCGGCACCGCCACCAACGGCAAGCAGCGCATCCTGGACATCGTGCCGACCAAACTGCACGAGCGGGTGAGCGTGATCCTGGGCTCGAAGCACGAAGTGCAGCGCGCCACTGAGTACCACACCGCCGAGGCGGTGCCCGCGCCGGGCTGAAACCTGCCTTTGAGACCACTGCCCGCCGTGATCAATCGCTGGTTCTCCGGTGTTGAATTGGCGGCTATAATAGTGGGCTGTCGCCCGTGTAGCTCAGTTGGTAGAGCAGCGCATTCGTAATGCGAAGGTCACCAGTTCGAATCCGGTCTCGGGCACCATAAACAAGCTAAGCGCATCAACACTTAGCGATGAAGTCAGCGCCCCGCCAGTCGGGGCGCTTTGCTGTCCGGGCCGGCCATACCTGCGCTGTACCGCCCACAGCCCCGACACCTTGAACTTGCGGCGTCAACCCTTCACTGCGCCGCCTGCCACGGCGTCACGCTCAGCCGCAGGCCCACCGCGTGCAACACCTTGGTCACGGTGTCCAGGGTCGGATTGCCGTTCTCGCTCAGGGCGCGAAACAGGGTCTTGTCGCCCACGTCGGCGCGGCGGGCCACTTCGGCCATGCCGTGCGCCTTGGCAACCTGTCGCAGAGCTACCAGCAGCGTGGCTGGGTCTTCCAGCGCCATGACGGCATCAAGGTAGGCAGCAGCTTCCTCGGGGTCTTTCAGGCTCCGAAGCAAGGATGCTTCATAGCTGCTGTCTCGCGGTGCGTTCATGGCTTGCCCCTTTGCTTCCAGTCGTTCAGATACCCGATAGCCTGCCGGATGGCGCGGTCCTGGTCGCCCTTGTCGCTGCCACACAGCAGGAACGGCCGCAGCGCGTCCACACTGCGTGGCCGATAGCCCTCGGCGGTGGCGCTGGGGCGATGGCCCATCACCTGCGCGATGGCGCCGGCCGGGGCGCCTGCCGCCTCGCCCAGCAGCGAGAAGGAGCGGCGCAGGCCGTGCAAGCGTCAGCGCGTTGCTGCCGGCGCCTTGCAGTGCTCTTTCGT
>JBBQVF010000127.1:0-12028 GCA_038211805.1 Burkholderiales bacterium
GGCCCCGGGCCTTCGCCAGGCACAAACAGTCCTCAGGACTGTTTGTGTCCGGGCTCAGTGCATCGATTCGGGGTCGCGCCGCGAAACTCGCTACGCGCCGTGCCGGCGCTGCGCTCCAACAATCGCGGCGAGCATGTTGACGAAGCGCGCTGCGCGCGCCGACCCCGAATCTGCGCTCCTCGCCGCCCCACACAGCGCCGCCACCGGGCACCGCCTGCCGCGCACCAACGGTCTTTTGTTCCCGTGGCAAACAACCCTTGCATCGACGCCATGGCGCGTTCGGGCAGGCTGTGGCGCGCCTGTGCGGCGCTGAGGAGCGGAAGGCTTGCGGCCTCGCGCGCAGCGCGAGTTGGCATCTGACTCGGTGCGCTTGTTCGAGCGCAGCGCCCTCGCAGCGGGCGCGTAGCGAGTTGCGCACCGGGCCGCAAGCCTGAGCACCGCAAGGCAGTCGGCGCGCAGCGACGACCGCCGCAGTGAAGCGCCACGGCCTGCCCGGACGCGCCATGGCGCCGCTGGACAACCAGGCACGAAGAAGACTTTCAAAGTCAGCAACGAGCCGCTTGCCGTCCGTCGATCAAGCAGGGAGCGGCATCGCCAGCAACTCAACCCGCATCGCCTTCGGCCGCCAACGTGGCCCGCAACTGGGCCTTGGCGATCTTCTCCAGCGTGCTGCGCGGCAGGCTGTCGACCAGCCGCACTTCGTGCGGGCGCTTGAAGTCGGCCAGTTGCGCCACACAGGCCGCACGCACCCGGTCGGCCAATTCGGCCCGCGCCTGGGGTGATGCGCGCAGCGCTTGGGCCGGCAGCACGAAGACCACCGGCACCTCGTCGAGCATGCGGTGCCGGCGCGCCACCACCGCGCATTCATGCACCCCCGCCACGGCGGCGATCACCCGCTCGATCTCGCTGGCGGCGACGTTTTCGCCGCCCACCTTCAGCATGTCCTTGCTGCGGTCGCCGAAGCGGATCGAGCCGTCCTCGAGCAAGTCCACCCGGTCCCCGGTGCGGAACCAGCCGTCGGCGGTGAAGCTGGCCGCGGTGGCGGCGGCGTTGCCCAGGTATTCCTGAAACAGGCTCAAGCCGCGCACACCCTTCACCAGCAACTGGCCCGAGCCGCCGGGCTCGATGGCGCGGGCCTGCGCCAGCGGCCCCTCGTCGTCGTCGACGATGGCGATGCCGTACTCGGGCGCCGGCCGGCCGATCGCCAGCGCCGGGCTGGGCACATCAACGCTGCTGACGATGCCGTGGCTGATGGTCTCGGTCATGCCCCACCAGCCCATCGTCTGTACCCGGAAGTGCGGGTCGCTGGGCAGGTCGTTGGCAGCCGCGCCCCACCGCCGGTAGGTGTGCTGCGCCGGCACCTCGTGCGCCATCAGCGCCTTGATGCAGAACGGGATCATCGACACCCAGGTGCAGCCGTGCTTGATCGAGACCGGCCAGAACCGGCTGGCCGAAAAGCGCGGCAGCACCACCGCCGTGCCGCCGGCCCACAGCGTGGCCAGCACCGAGTAGGCCTGCGCATTGGTGTGGAACAGCGGCAGGTGCACCAGGTGCACGTCGCCGGGCTGCAGGCCCTCGTGCACGGCGTTGATGCGCGCGCCCCACAGCGCGTTGGCATGGCTCCACAGCACCGCCTTGGGCCGGCTGGTGGTGCCCGAGGTGTACTGCACGCTGCACGGGTGCAGCGGATCGGGCATGCGGCGCGGCGGTGGCTCGGCGTCCAGCGTGGCGAAACGCTGGCCGGGCTCGACCGGCCGGGCCGGCGTGCTGCCGTTGTCGGTGTCGGTGACGACGATCCAGCGCAGGGCGCGGCAATGGGCGGCCACGCGGTCGGCAAACCTGGGCTGCGTGATCGCCGCCACCGCGCCGCAATGGTCGGCGTAGTAGGCCAGCTCGTCGTCGGCAGCGCGGGCGTTGGTGGTCACGGCCACGGCGCCCAGCCAGCTGCAGGCATACCAGGCCAGCAAGGTCTCGGGGCAGTTGTCGAGGTGGATCAGCACCCGGTCGCAAGCGACCACGCCGCGCCGCGCCAGGCCACCGGCGATGCGGCCGACCTGGTCGTGGAACTGGCCATAAGTCCACGTCTGGGCAGGGCCGTCGAACGGCTGCCAGACGATGAACGGGTGGTCGCGGCGGCGGGCCGCGCGCATCGCCAGCAGGCTGGGCACGTCGAAGCGGTTGAACGGGTGCAGGTCGGTCGGCGAGAGCAGGGGCGGCATGGCGGCGGGGGTGTTGTCGGCAGGGAAGCTGCCATGCTGTGCGACGCCGGGGGCTTGCGCCATGGGGTCACTACTCAGGCCACCCCCCCACCCCCACCCCCACCCCCACCCGTCCCAGGCCGACCCAGGCCGCCCCAGCCCGCTGACTCCGCAGCCGCTTCGGCGTCCGATCAGCGCAGCGTCGCCGCCCGGCCCAGCCCGGCCAGGCGGGCGCCGATCAGCCCCGGGCGTCGAACGCCAGAATCGCGCGGGCGACCTGCTGGATCGGCATCACCTCGTCGACCGCGCCCAGCGCAATGGCTTCCTTGGGCATGCCGAAGACGACGCAGGTGGCTTCATCCTGGGCGATGGTGCGGGCGCCCAGGTCGTGCAGCTGCTTCATCGCCCGCGCGCCGTCGTCGCCCATGCCGGTGAGCATGATCGCCAGCACGTCGCGGCCGGCGCAGTCGGCGGCCGAGCGAAACAGCACGTCCACCGACGGCTTGTGGCGGTTCACCGGCGGGCCGTCGATGACCTTGGCGAAGTACTGGCCGCCGGCCTTGCGCAGCTGCAGGTGTTTGCCGCCCGGCGCAATCAGCACCGTGCCGCGCTCCAGCCGGTCGCCGTCGCGGGCCTCGCGCACGTTCATCGCGCACAGGCCGTCCAGCCGCTGGGCGTACATCGCGGTGAACTTCTCCGGCATGTGCTGGGTGATCGCGATGCCCGGCGCGTCGGCCGGCAGCGCGGTCAGCACCAGCTCCAGCGCCTGGGTGCCGCCGGTGCTGCTGCCGATGACCACTGGTTTGTTCATCGCCAGCGCGTGCAGGCCGTTGATCGCCGGCCGTGCGTGGGCCGGCCGCACCGTGGCCGGGCCGGGAGGCGCCGCACCGGCCGCCAGCGGCGGCTTGGCCGCCGTCGCTGCCCGCGGCCGCGACCTGGCCGCGGTCTTCAGCGTCTGCAGCAGCTCGCGTCGCGATTCCTCGAGAAACTGCTTGAGCCCCAGCCGCGGCTTGGCCACCACCGCCACCGCCCCGGCCGCCAGCGCTTCCAGCGCCACCTTGCTGCCCTTCTCGGTCAGGGTCGAGCAGATTACGGTGGGGATCGGCATCTCTTCCATCACCTGGCGCAGGAAGGTCAGCCCGTCCATGCCCGGCATCTCGATGTCGAGCAGCAGCACGTCGGGCCGTGTCTTGCGGATCACCGGGCCGGCGATCAGCGGGTTGGGCGCACTGCCCATCAGCTCGATCTCCGCATCGCCGGCCAGCAGGTGCATCAGCGTCTGCCGCACCACCGCCGAATCGTCCACCACATAGACCTTGATGACCATCGTCGTTCCTTGAGATCAGACTGGCACGGCGGCGAGGTCGGGCGAACCCGGCCCCACCGTCCAGCCGATGCGGCGGTAGGCGACGCCGCCGGTGTCCTGCCACACCACCCGCACCCGGGTGCGGGCCAGCGCCGCCAGCGCCCAGTGCACGTTGTGGTCGCCGACGTGAGCTTCGCTGACCAGCGCCGGAAACATGTTGCCGCCGCCCGCCACGATCGCTTCGCACAAGTTGGGCGCGATGCCGCGAGCCAGCAGCAGGCGGGCCATGGCAGCCAGCGCGGCTTCGCCGTAGGCGGTGTTGCCGGCTTGCTGGCCATCGGCCGGCAGGCGCGAGTGCACCACGTGGCACATCGCGGCCACGGTGCGCCGAGGGTCGGTCAGGATGATCGCCACGCACGACCCGAGCAGGGTCTCCAGGCGGTCGCCGCGCTCGGCAAAGGCCACGTCGCCGGGGTGCAGGGCGTGCAGGCGCGGCAATGTCGATGCCATCGAGATCAGCGCTGCCACCGGCCGGCTGCACGCCGGGCGTGCGGTCAAGCCGCCACCTTGCGGAACGCGCCCGGCCCGATGGATTTCAGCGGCGTCGAGCAAGCCACCCGGCCCTCGGCCGTGCCGATGAAGAACAGCCCGCCCGGCTTGAGCTGGGTCAGCACCCGGTCGACCACCGCCGCCTTGGTCGGCGCGTCGAAATAGATCAGCACGTTGCGCAGCAGCACGATGTCGAACGGCCCCAGGTGCTCAATCGGCAGACACAGGTTCAACTGGCCGAAGCGCACGCGGTCGCGCAGCTTCGGGCTGATCTGCACCAGGCCGTCGGACGCGCCGTCGCCGCGCAGGCAATAGCGTTTCAGCCGCTCGGGCGAGACGTTGCGCAGCCGGTCCTCGGGGTAGACCGCAGCCACCGCACTGTGCAGCACGCGATCGCTTATGTCGGTGCCCAGGATCGACCATTCGGCATCCAGCCGGCCCTGCTGCTGCAGGTCGGCCAGCAGCATCGCGATGCTGTAGGCCTCGTCGCCGAACGACGACGCGGCGCTCCACACCGCCAGCGCCTTCGGCTTGGTTTGGCTCACCTCCTGCGCGATCAGCTCGTAGTGCGCCGGTTCGCGGAAGAAGTAGGTCTCGTTGGTGGTCAGCAGGTCGACCGCCATCTGGAACTCGCCGCCATCCTGGTCACCGGTGATCAGCCCGACATAGTCCTCGTAACCGCTCAGCCCCAGCTTCTGGATGCGCGGCCCCAGCCGCGAGGCGATCAGCGGCTTCTTGCTGTCGGTGAAGTGCAGGCCGATGGCCTCGTACATCAGGCGGCTGAGCGCCTGGAAGGTGTCGTCGCGCAGGACTTGCATGGTGTGCTTGTTGTTGTATTGCTAGAGCCCGCAGGCCCGTGGGCTGCGCCAGGTTCAGGCCGCCGGTGCGTCCAGCGCCGAGTCGCACAGCTGCGCCATCTCGTCGATGTCGAAGGCCTTGTCGGGCGCCAGGATGACGACGAAGCGCAAGCCCAGCCGGCCCATGCTGCGGATGAAGTCGCGCCGCACCGTGGCGCCGAAGCTGGGTGCGGGCTCGATGGCGGTGGCGGGGATCTCGACCACCGCGCTGACGGCGTCCACCAGCAACCCCAGCTCGATGCGTTCGCCCTCGCGCACCGCATCCACCATCACGATGCAGGTCTTCTTGCCCAGCCGTGCGGGCGGCCGGCCGAAGCGGGCCTGCAGGTCGATCACCGGCACCACCGCGCCGCGCAGGTTGATGACGCCGCGCACGAAGAGCGGCATCAGCGGCATGGCCGTCATCGGGCCGTGCTGGATGATCTCGCGCACGATGCGGATGTCGGCGGCGAACAGCTCGTCGCCGAGCAGGAAGGTGAGGAAGTGGCCACCCTCTGCGGCCGGGCTGCTGCCGAGGGGCTCGGGCGTCATGGCGGCCGCGCTCAGTAGGGGCGGAAGTTGCTGCCGCCGGCCTTGCCCCCGGCCGCACTTCCTGCGCGCGACGGCGCCGCCGCGGCCGGTGCACGCCGCTTGGCGCTGAAGTCGGCCTCGGGCTTGCTGCCGCGGCGCGCCGGCGTGGGCGCCACATCGCCGCCCAGGCTGAAGAAGGCCACCGATTGTTGCAACTGCTCGGCCTGGCCGGACAGCTCCTCGGACGTGGCCGCCAGCTCTTCGGACGCCGACGCGTTCTGCGACGTCGCCTTGCTCAGCTGCGACATCGCGCCGCCGATCTGGCTGACCGACTGGCTCTGCTCGGCCGACGCGGCGGCGATCTCCTGCACCAGCTCGCTGGTCTTCTGGATCGATGGCACGATCTCGTCGAGCAGCTTGCCGGCGCGCTCGGCGGTGCTCACCGAGTTGCCGGCCAGGTCGCCGATCTCGCGCGCCGCCTCCTGGCTGCGCTCGGCCAGCTTGCGCACTTCGGCGGCCACCACAGCGAAGCCCTTGCCGTGCTCGCCGGCGCGGGCGGCCTCGATCGCGGCGTTCAAAGCCAGCAGGTTGGTCTGGTAGGCGATGTCGTCGACGATCGAGATCTTGGCGGCGATCTGTTTCATCGCGGCCACCGTCTGCGTCACCGCCGCGCCGCCCTGGCCGGCCTCCTTGCTGGCCTTGGTGGCCATGCCGTCGGTCACCCGGGCGTTGTCGCTGTTCTGCGAGATGCTGGCCGAAATCAGGTCGATCGAGGCGGTGGTCTCCTCGACCGAGCTGGCCTGTTCGCTGGCCGATTGCGACAGGCTCTGCGCGGTGGCACTGACCTGGTTGGCCGCACCGGTCAACGCGTCGGCGGCTGCGCGCACTTCCTGGATGATCTCCGACAGCTTCTCGCTGGTCGTGTTGGCGTCGATCTTGACTTGGTCGAAGGTGCCTTCGGCATCGCGGGTGATGCGCTGGCTGAGGTCGCCGCTGGCCAGCCCGCCGAAAACCCGGCCGACGTCCTCGATGATCGCCGACAGCTTCTTGCTGGTGTCGTTGGCATCGTCCTTGACCTGGCCGAAGGTGCCGGTGTAGTGACTGGTGATGCGTTGCGTCAGGTCGCCGGCCGACAGCGCACCGAACACCCGGCCGACATCGTTGAAGATCACCGAGGTGGTCTCCATCAGCGCATTGACGCCCTCGCACAGTGCGCGGATCGGCCCGCTCTTGCCTTCCAGCGGGATGCGCTGGGCGAGGTCGCCCCGGCTGGCCGCGGCGGTCACGCCCTGGGCCTGTTCGACCGCCTCCTTGAGCATGTTGGTGGCACTGACCTGCGCCGTCACGTCGGTGGCGATCTTGACCACCTTGAAGACCCGACCCATCTCGTCCTTGACCGGCGCGTAGACGGCCTGGATCCAGATCTCGTTGCCCGCCTTGCCGACCCGCTTGAAGACGTCGCTCTGTGCCTTGCCGTCGTTCAAGTCGCGCCAGAACTGGGCGTAGGCCGGCGACATCGCCGCTGCAGACTCGGTGAACATGCGGTGGTGCTTGCCGGTGATCTCTTCGAGCTGGTAGCCCAGCACCTGCAGAAAGTTGCGGTTGGCGCCGAGCACGTGGCCGCCCAGGTCGAACTCGATGAAGGCGTAGCTGTTGTCGATCGCTGCGATGATGCCGCGGGCGTTCTGCCGCTCGATCTCGGCGGCGGTGATGTCGTAGCGCACACCGAGGTACTTCATCGGCTTGCCGTTCTCGCCCAGGATCGGCGCGATGACCGCGTCGACGTAGTAGGGCGTGCCGTCCTTGGCGCGGTTCTTGACCATGCCGCGGAAGATGTCGCCGCGGCCGATCGTGGCCCACATCTGCTTGAACACCTCCTTGGGCATGTCGGGGTGCCGGGTGGTGTTGTGGCCGCGGCCGATGAGCTCGTTCTTCGGGTACTTCGAGACTTCAAGAAACTTCTCGTTGACCGACAGGATGTCGCCCTTCTTGTCGGCCTCGGAGACGATGCTGGTCAGGTTCATGATGTCGGTGCGCACCTGCAGCTCGGACTCCACCGCATCGAGCCGGGCCTTGATCTGGCCCAGCGTGGCCTCGGTATCGGCCAGGCTGGCCTCGGCGGCGGCGCGGGCGGTGGCTTGTTGTTGCAGCTCGGCTTGGGCCTGGGTCAACGCGGTGTTGGCCTGGTCGAGTTCGGCGCCCGCCACCAGGCGGGTGATCCATGAGAGTTCAGCGTGGTTCATGTGGGAGTCTTTCCGTCAGGTGGATGTCAAGGCAAGGCCGAAGGGGCCTGTTTGGCTCGTAGCGCCGGGGGCGAGCCTGGCTGCTCGGCGGCTGGCTGGCTCAGGGAAACAAGGTCGAAGATCAGCGCTACCTCGCCGCTGCCGAGGATCGTCGATCCGGAGATGCCGCGCAGGCTGCGGAACTTGCCGCCGGCGGCGTGGCCTTGTTCCTTCTTGGCGGCCTGGACTTCGGTGGTCAGCATGTTCACGGGGGTAAAGCGGTGGCGCGGGTGCTGCTTGCGCTGGCCGACGAAGGGGATGCCGGTGCGCAGCGAGCTCGAGTCGTCGACCATCAGGATGGTCTTGGCCATGTCGCTCGACCATCGGTGTCTCGTTCATGTCGGTCGCCAGGGTTTGAAACGCTCAGGAGGTCGATGTTTCCTGGGCCGTTTCGCACAGCTCGGCCATCTCGCCTACGTCGAAGGCCTTGTCGGGCTCGAGGATGATGACGAAGCGGTTGGCGACCTTGCCCATGCCCCGGATGAAGTCGCGGCGCACCGTGGCGCCGAAGTTCGGTGGCGGCTCGATCTCGTTCGTCGCGATGTCGATCACTTCGCTGACAGCGTCGACCAGCAGGCCCAGTTCGACCCGTTCGTCCTGGCGCAGCGAGTCGAAGATCACGATGCAGGTCTTCTTGCCCACCTCTGCGGCCGGTCGGCCGAAGCGCGCCTGCAGGTCGATCACCGGCACCACCGCACCGCGCAGGTTGATGACGCCGCGCACAAAGTCGGGCATCAGCGGCACCGCGGTCATCGGACCGTACTGGATGATCTCGCGCACGGTACGGATGTCCATCGCGAACACGCCCTCGCCGAGGGTGAAGGTCAGGTACTGGGCCGTGGGCTCGCCGGCGGCCATCGCCGCGGGGGCGGCCTTGTGGGCGGATCGTTCGGTGGTCATGGCTGGCTCCTCAGTAAGGGCGGAAGTTGCCGCTTGTGGCTGTCGTGCCGGTCATGCCGCCCGCGCCTTGCGTGCCGGTGGCGCGCGACGGTGTCGCCACCCCCTTGGCTGCGCCCCGCATCGGCGAGTGCGTGGCACGACGATCCGGCGCCGCATTGGCCTCGTGCCGGCCCTTCTTCATCGGTGCCGAGTCGCCGCCCAGGCTGAAGAAGGCCACCGACTGCTGCAGCTGCTCGGCCTGCCCGGACAACTCTTCGCTGGTCGCTGCCAGCTCTTCGGAGGCCGAGGCGTTTTGCTGCGTGGCCTTGCTGAGCTGGCCCATCGCACTGCCGATCTGCGTCACCGACTGGCTCTGCTCCTGAGACGCCGCGGCGATCTCCTCGACCAGCTCGCTGGTCTTCTGGATCGACGGCACGATCTCGTCGAGCAGCTTGCCCGCCCGCTCGGCGGTGGACACGCTGTTGCCGGCCAGGTCGCCGATTTCCTTGGCGGCCTCCTGGCTGCGCTCGGCCAGCTTGCGGACCTCGGCGGCCACCACGGCGAAGCCCTTGCCGTGCTCACCGGCCCGCGCCGCTTCGATCGCCGCGTTGAGGGCCAGCAAGTTGGTCTGGTAGGCAATGTCGTCGACGATCGAGATCTTCTGCGCGATCTGCTTCATCGCGGCCACTGTCTGGGTCACCGCCGCGCCACCTTCACCAGCCTCCTTGCTGGCCTTGGTCGCCATGCCGTTGGTGACCTTCGCGTTGTCGCTGTTCTGGGTGATCGAGGCCGACATGGTGTCGATCGACGCCGTCGTCTCCTCGACGCTGGATGCCTGTTCGCTGGCCGCCTGCGACAGGTTCTGCGCCGTGGCGCTGACCTGGTTGGCCGCGCCGGTGAGCGCATCGGCCGCGGCACGCACTTCGCCCATCACCCGGGTCAGGTTGTCGGCAGTGGTGTTGGCACTTTCCTTGACCTTGCCGAACAGGCCTTGGTAGTCGCGCTCGATGCGCTTGCTGAGGTCGCCTTCGGCAAAGGCGGCCAGCACCTCGGCGACGTCGGTCAAACCTTGTTCGCTGGTCTCGAGCAGCTGGTTCATGCCGCTGCTCAAGTTGGCGAAGAAGCCGGTCTTGCCCTGGGTCGGCAGGCGTTCGGCGAAGTTGCCTTCGGAAGCGGCTTTGACGATGGCGGCGACTTCGTTCTCCACGCCCACTTCCGCGGTGCGGTCGGCCCATTCGAGGACGGTGCCGGCGCGGTTGCCCTGGCCGTCGATGATCGGGTTGGCGATCAGGCCGAAGTACAGCTGGCCGACGGTGATCTGGCTCCGGTGGGTCGTGCGCAGGTCTGCCAGCATGCCCTGGCTCTTTTGGAAGACGTCGCTGTCCGCGCCCAACAGCGCGCGGGCATTGAAGTTCGGCAAGCTCTTGCGCAGCTCGGCCTCGTTGCCCTGCATCATCGCCGTCACCGTCTCGTTCATGTAGATGATCCGGTTGTTGGCGTCAGCGATCATCACGTTGGTGCTGCACTTGTCGAGCGCGTTCTTGACGCGCATGGTTTCAGCGGCGGCGCGGGCATCGGTCTCGTTGCGGTCCAGCAAGGCGGTCTGCATGTTCGACAGTGCGGTCATCAGTTGGCCGGTCTCGTCGCGGGCACTGCTGTCGATCAGGTTGTCGAGCTTGCCGGAGCCCACCGCGTCGGCGGCCGTGATCGCCCATGCCAGCGGCCGGGTGATGCTGCGCGTCACCAGCCAGGCGGCGCTCGCTCCCACCACCAATGCCGTGCCGGCCAGACCCAGCATCAGCCAGAGCGCCGCCGCGTAGTCCTTGTTGGCCTGCTCGAAGCCGGCTTTGGAGCGGCCCAGCTGGTATTCGGTGAACTTGTCGATCGCCTCCTGCCACTTCTGCGCCGCCGGTCCGGCGGTCTGCAGCAGCAACACCGTGGCCTCGGCGTCGCGGTTGGCCAGGGCTTGCTCGAGCACCTGGTCGATGCTGCTGCGCGACGGGCCGGCAGCCTCCTTGATGGCGGCGATGAAGCGTTTGCCTTCATCGGTCAGGCCCATGCCCTCCAGCGTGGCCTGCGCGGCATCGTAAGCCGAGCGGGCAGAGGTGACCTTGGCGCGCTCGGTCTCCATGCCCGCTTTGTCGTTCTGCAGCACCATGGTGCGGACCACGCGCTGCACCACGTGCACGTTCTCAGACATGGCGTTGAGCAACTCCGTCTTGCGCGACGTGTTGTTGACGGCAAAGTCGAGCGCCTCGTTGACCTTGCCCAGGTTGTAGACGCTGAGCCCGGTGATGCCGAGCAGCAGGGTCAGGACCAGAGCGAAGGCCGCGCCCAGGCGCAGACCAATCTTGAAGTTCGA
The DNA here is from genome assembly GCA_038211805.1 of Burkholderiales bacterium. Classification (GTDB taxonomy): domain Bacteria; phylum Pseudomonadota; class Gammaproteobacteria; order Burkholderiales; family Burkholderiaceae_C; genus Pseudaquabacterium. Next base: position 10,944 of record JBBQVF010000127.1, read on the forward strand.
AAGGGTCATGGAGGTGCTTCGGGATTGGGCGACGGGGGCCGCGGGGGGGGATGACATGGGGGATGAGCGGGTGGGCGACAGGGTGGGCATTCAGGCGCCTCTCAGCGGCGGCAGTTCGGCGGGCTGCAACAAGGCACGGCCAGCGCGATCAGACATGGCGTTCCTCGGCGCTGTTGCGCATGGCGCCGGCCGCTGCGGTGGCCGGCGCGCCGCGGGCGCCGCGACCGTCGCGACCGTCACGCTTGGCGATGTCGGTCGAGGCCAGCTGGCTCAGCGAGTTGACGTCGAAGATCAGCGCCACTTCGCCGCTGCCCAGGATGGTAGAGCCCGAGATGCCGCGCAGGCTGCGGAACATCCGGCTCAGCGGTTTGATCACGGTCTGATGCTGGCCCAGCAGCACGTCGACCATCACGCCGAACGGGCGGCCATCGGCGTTGATCACCACCACCGAGACGCGCGGGGGCGGGGCCGAATCCAGCGCATAGAGTGCGCGCAGGTCGACCACCGGCAGTACCCGGCCGCGCAGCTCGACGCAGCTGCGGCCGTTGCTGTCGGCTTGCATCGCCGAGCTGCGGGCCTCGATCACCTCGACCACCGTTTCCAGCGGGAAGATGAACTTGGTGCTGCCCGCGCCGATCAGGAAACCGTCGATGATGGCCAGTGTCAGCGGCAGGCGGATGTCGATCGTGCTGCCCGTGCCTTCAGTGCTGTGGAGGGTCACCGTGCCGCGCAGGGCCTCGATGTTGCGACGCACCACATCCATGCCCACACCGCGGCCCGACAGGTTGGTGACGGACTCGGCGGTAGAAAAACCGGCCTCGAAGATCAGCTTGAGGATCTCGCTGTCGGGGGGCACCACGCCATGCTCGACGATGCCACGCTCCCAGGCGCGGGCCAGCACCTTGTCGCGCGAGATGCCGCGGCCGTCGTCCTGGATGCGGATGAGGATGCCGCCCGATTCATGGCAGGCCGACAGCGTGAGCTTGCCCTGCGCCGGCTTGCCGGCGGCCTGGCGGGCGGCGGGCGTCTCCAGGCCGTGATCGAGGCCATTGCGCACCAGGTGCATCAGCGGGTCGGCGATGCGC
>JBBQVF010000128.1:0-12009 GCA_038211805.1 Burkholderiales bacterium
GCCAGGGCTCGCGCGCGGGCGGCACCCTGAGCCTGGCTGCGGTCGATGTTGCCGCTGAGGGTGAAGTGCACGCCGATGCCGACGATCCAGTCGGGGTCGGGCAGCAGTGCATGGCGCGAGTTCAGGTTATCGCTGCGGAAGCCGTAGATCTGCGGGCGCCAAGCCGCGTCGGCCGACTGCACGCCGCTAAGGGCCATGTCGCGCACGGGCGCGCAGCCGCTCCAGCGTGGGCGAGAGCTCACGCGTGTTGTCGGCATAGCCCTGCACCGCGGGCAACGGTGCCGCGGCCACGAACAGCGGCAAGACCGGCTGCCACCGGGCCGTCCTCGTGCAGCAGGCGCTTGAGCAGGGTCTGCATCGCCGGGCAGAGCGTCGCAATCGGTGCACCCGCGACATTGAGGCCTTGATGGCGGGTCACCGAAGAACGCAGTTCCGCTGCAGCTTCGGCGTAAGCCACGCAGCGCAATCCCTCGGCCGGGTGACCGCCGTTCGATGCGGTGCTGGTCGGCTTGACCGCCATCAAGACGTGTGCTCGGGTGCGTGCGACGCCATGTCTTTTTGCGGCGCGCGATCAAGGGCGCCGGCCGCTGTGTGCGCTAGCGAACAGACGGGCCGGCTCGATATCCATGAGAATTTATTGATGGACTGACATCTGCCATACATCTGCCATCAGTGGCTTGGTGGCACCCACACAAGAGGACCCAGATCATGAAGAAAAACCTTTCCAGCCTGACTCTTGCGACGCTCACAGTCGTCGGCGCGCTTTGCAGTACAGGACCCGCTGCAGCCCAGGTCGCTGGTGGCAGCACCACCGTCGGCGTCAGCGTCATGACGCAACTCGCCATGGGGTGGAGTGTGAAGAAGGCGCTTCTGGGCAAGACCATCTACAACGACGCCGGCCAGAAGGTGGGCAGGGTGGAAGACCTGATCATCTCGCCCGACACGAACGTGTCGTACGTGATCGTCGGCGCCGGCGGCTTTGTCGGCATCGGCAGGCATGACGTGGCGATTCCGGTCACCCAGATCCAGGACAAGGCCGGCAAGCTCGTGATGACGGGTGCGACCAAGGACACGATCAAGGGCATGCCGCAGTTCACCTATGCCACTGACACCACCAAGCGCGACGCCTTCGTCGCTGCGGCCAACGAAGACATCGCCCAAGGCCGGGCTGCGGTCACCAATCTCGAGAAGAAGGCCGGTGCCGCCGGCGCCGATGCAAGGGCCAAGATCGACGCGGAGATCACCGCGCTGCAATCGGACGTGAAGTCGGCCGAGGCCAAGCTGTCCGCGATGAACAAGGCCGGTGCCGTTCGCTGGCGGGAGTTCGAGGCCGATGTCAGCGCCGCAACGGCTCGCCTGCGCAAGTCGATCGAGAAGTCTGCCGGATGAGCGCAGCTGCGCCCCTCCGGGTACGGCTTCAACACCACTGAACAGGAGTGCACATGAACAAGTTTTTGGTCACCACCTTCGACACTGAAACGGCTGCCAATTCGGGCCTGACTGCGCTGCGCAACCTGCACGCTGCCGGCGACATCACGCTGTTTGCCACTGCCGTGCTCGCCAAGGACGCCAAGGGCCTGGTCAGCGTCAAGCAGTCGATGGATTCCGGGCCCGTCGGCACGGCCACGGGTCTGGCGGTCGGCAGCCTGATCGGCCTGCTCGGCGGACCGGCCGGCGTGGCCGTTGGCGCCTTGACTGGCACTGTGGTCGGAGCCGTGCGCGATTTTTGGGCGGCTGGCGTCGGCCTGGACTTCATCGAACAAGCCACCCAGCATCTGCAGCCTGGCAAGGTGGCGCTGGTGGCCGAGATCGTGGAAGCGTGGGTCATTCCGGCGGACTCGGCTTTGCAGGCCGCCGGCGGCCAGGTCTTGCGCCGCACCCGCACCGAAGTGGCGCAAGCGCAGTTCGACCACGACATCGTGGCCTTCGAGTCCGAGATCAACGAACTTGAAGCCGAAGCGTCGCACGCCAGCGGCGCGGCCAAGGCCCAGTTGCAGGCCAAGCTCGATGCTGCCAAGGCCAGCCTCGACAGCGCAGTGCATCGGGCCCAGCAGCGTGTCGACATGCTGAAGCAGGAAGCCGATGCCAAGGCCGAAACGCTGAAGTTGCAACTGAGTCTGGCCAAGGGTGACGTCAAGGCCCGGATCGAAGAACGCATGAAGCGGGTCAAGAGCGCGCATCACGCGCGCAGCGCCAAGCTGTCCCAGGCCTGGAGCCTGACCACGCAAGCATTGGCGCCTTGAAGCCCGGCGGGGTGAGGCCAGGCTGAACGCCACCACAGCGCCACCGCAGCGCCACCACAGCGCCACCACAGCACCACCACAGCACCACCACATCGGTCGGTGGCGCGGCGCAGGCCAACTGCCGTGCCGACCGCTTGAGTCACCTCCAGTCCGTGCGGCGCACCACCGTGGCCGCTGCAAGCTCAACCAAGGAATTCGCATGTACTACAGCAGCGGCAACTACGAGGCGTTTGCACGCCCGCGCAAACCCCGGGGCGTGGCGAACAAGACGGCCTGGTTCGTCGGCTCGGGGCTGGCGGCATTGGCCGGCGCGGCCTTCCTGATCCGCGACGGACAGATGGCGGGCCACCGGATCACCATCCTGGAGCAGCAGCAGTTGCCCGGCGGCGCGCTGGACGGCATCAAAGAACCCGAGAAGGGCTTCGTGATCCGCGGCGGGCGCGAGATGGAAGAACACTTCGAATGCCTGTGGGACCTGTACCGCTCGATCCCGTCGCTGGAGACCGACGGTGCCAGCGTGCTCGACGAGTTCTATCGGCTCGACAAGGACGACCCCAACCTCTCCCTGCAACGCGCCACGGTGAACCGCGGTGAGGACGCGCACACCGACGGCCTGTTCACGCTCAGCGAGCGGGCGCTGAAAGAGATCATCAAGCTGTTCCTGGCCACCCGCGAGGAGATGGAGAACAAGCGCATCGACGAGGTCTTCGGCGAGGAATTTCTCGGCAGCAACTTCTGGCTGTACTGGCGCACGATGTTCGCCTTCGAGGAATGGCATTCGGCGCTGGAGATGAAGCTGTACCTGCACCGCTTCATCCACCAGATCGCCGGCATGCCGGACTTCTCCACGCTGAAGTTCACCAGATTCAACCAATACGAGTCGCTGGTGCTGCCACTGGTCACCTGGCTGCTGGGCCACGGCGTGGTGTTCCGCTACGGCACCGAGGTCACCGATGTCGATTTCGACATCGCACCCGGCCGCAAGCAGGCCACCCGCATCCACTGGCGCAGCAAGGGTGCTGGAGGCATTGTCGAAGGCGGTGTCGACCTCGGCCCCGATGACCTGCTGTTCACGACCATCGGCTCGCTGACCGAGAACTCCGACAACGGCGACCACCACACCCCGGCCAAGCTCGATACCGGGCCGGCGCCGGCCTGGGATTTGTGGCGGCGCATCGCCGCGAAGGACCCGTCGTTCGGCCGCCCCGACGTGTTCGGCGCGCACATCCCCGAAACCAAGTGGGAATCGGCCACCGTCACCACGCTCGACGAACGCATCCCGAGGTACATCGGCAAGATCGCCAAGCGCGATCCGTTCAGTGGCAAGGTGGTCACCGGCGGCATCGTGACGGCGAAGGACTCGTCATGGCTGATGAGCTGGACGGTGAACCGCCAGCCGCACTTCAAGGCCCAGCCCAAGGACCAGATCGTGGTCTGGGTCTACGGCCTGTTCGTCGACAAGCCCGGTGACTATGTGAACAAGCCGATGCAGGACTGCACCGGCGAAGAGATCACCCAGGAGTGGCTGTACCACATGGGCGTGCCGGTCGAGGACATTCCCGAACTGGCCGCCACCGGTGCCAGCACGGTGCCGGTGATGATGCCGTACATCACCGCGTTCTTCATGCCGCGCCAGGCCGGCGATCGGCCGGACGTGGTGCCCGCGGGCGCGGTCAACTTCGCCTTCATCGGCCAGTTCGCAGAGTCGCGGCAACGCGATTGCATCTTCACCACCGAATACTCGGTTCGCACGCCGATGGAAGCCGTCTACACGCTGCTCGCGGTTGAGCGGGGCGTGCCCGAGGTCTTCAACTCCACCTACGACATCCGCATGTTGCTGGCCGCGTCCGGCCGTCTGCGCGACGGCAAGGAACTCGACATCCCGGGCCCCGCGTTCGTGCGCAACCTGCTGATGAAGGAACTCGACAAGACCCAGATCGGCGCGCTGCTGCGGGAGTTCAAGCTTGTCGGGGGCGACTGAGCGCACCGCATCGCTGCGAACTCAGATTTGTGACTCTTGCAGAGAACTTTCAAGAATGGACAGGTACGCCAAAGTGAAAAACGAAACCGAATCCTCTGTCAACGTCTATCTGAATGGTCTCGGCCTGGGCTCCATTGCGGCCGCGATGTATTTGATCCAGAAGGCAGACTTCAATCCATCCAATATCCACATCTTCGAGCAAATGGGCGACAAGCAGCTTGTGGGCGGGAGCTGTGATGCCTCCGAGGTGATGGTGAACGGCCAGCCGGCCTACTTCATGCAAGGCAGCCGCGAGTTCGAAGACAAGGCGTACCCGTGCACCAAAGAACTGTGGTCCATCATTCCATACACCGATGATGAATCGTGTCTGCAAGACCATCAGAAGAACCGTGATGAATGCAGGGTTCACACGGTCGTTCGCCTACTGCACGCGAACGGTGAGAAGGACACCGGATATCACCTGGGTCTGGACACGGCTGAAGAATTGAAGATGGCCAAACTCCTGGCCACACCTGAATCCTTGATTCCTGACGGCGCAAAGATCACGGACATCTTCGGAGAAACGTTCTTCACCAGCAACTACTGGTACATGTGGCGGGCGATGTTCGCTTTTCAGCCCTGGCATTCTGCGGTTGAGATGAAGCGCTACATGCGTCTCTTCTTTCACGAGATGCCGAACATGAACACCATGGTGGCCCTGGAGCGCACCCGCTACACCAACTTCCACTCGTTCATCCTGCCCGCCTTGCGCTTCATGCAGAGGAAGGGTGTGAACGTGCACTACGACACCAGGATCCCGGATGTCGACTTCAAGGCCGACCCGGGGACCGAGAAGAGGTGGATTGAGCGCATCCACCTCGAGAGCGGGAGCGGCGTGCCCAAGCCTTCGATTCCGGTGCGTGACACCGACCTTGTCTTCCTGACCATCGGCTCCATCGTCAGCAACGCATCGTTTGGCGCCCATGACCGCCCTGTGGACAGGCCCGCGGTCGACGGCGAGAACCTGGGCGGCGCGTGGACACTGTGGCAGAAGATCGCCGCCAAGCAGCCCGGCTTCGGCCGCCCTGACCGGTTTCTGCGCGACCCTTCGCAGTCCACGATGATGACCTTCACCGTCACCTTCCGCGGCGGCTTGTTCGAGCGCAAGTTCGAGTGGTTGGTGGAGCGCCAGATGGGTCGCCAGAGCCCCCTGCCGCTGACCGCATCGCCGTGGATCCTGCACCTGCACACCTACCGCCAGCCGCTGTTTCCCGACCAGCCCCGCAATACCTGCGTCATCTGGGTGACGGCGCTGGGCAGTGACCAGATCGGCAGGTTCGTGAAGAAGACCATGCCCGAGTGCACCGGCCGCGAGATGCTGGAAGAGTTGCTGGGTCACCTGCAATTCGACCAGCACGAGGGGGACAAGAACGAGATCCTCGACACCGCCACCTGCATCCCCTGCCTGCTGCCGTACAGCACCAGCCAGTTTCTTGGCAGAGCCCAGGGCGACCGGCCTGCGGTGGTGCCGGAGGGTTCAAAGAACTTCGCGCTGCTCGGCCAGTTCGTAGAGATTCCCGACGGCATCGTGTTCACCACTGAGTACAGCGTGCTGGGCGCGATCCAGGCGGTGAAAGCATTCGTCAAGCCGTCGCTGGAGGTGCCGCCGATGTATTTTGGCCAGCACCACCCGCTCACGGCGATTGCAGTGGCGCGTGCCTTGGCCCGCTAGCAGAGAGGGGAGGGCGGCTGGGCAGGACCGCACCGCCGCCCGCGAGACTTTGATGGCGGCTGTCGGCACGAGCCTGTGAAGCCTTTGCTGGCAGCGGCTCGCGGCGTGAAATTCAATGGCCGGCTCGCAACGCATGGCGTCGATGAAATGGTCTTCGCGGCGGTGGCGGCGGTTGTGTGCGTTAGACCACCGTCAGCGGCAGCGTCAACCGCCACACTGCAGCGCAGCCGCGGCGAAAACTGATCGCCGGCGCCGCCCGCAACGCTGGCCTTGCCCGCATTGGCCACTCCACCCGAACTGAACCTTGGCACGCGTCGAAAACCACCTCATCGAGTTGCTGCCCAGGGCAGACCGCAAGCATCTGCTGGCGCTGTGCGAACCCGCCACCTTGGCGCCGGCCGAAGTGCTGCACGAGCCCGGTGATCTGGTGCGCGACGTCTGCTTTCCGATCAGCGGCATGGTGGCGCAGGTGACCCGGCTGGACCACCACCGGGGGCTGGAGGTGGGCATGGTCGGACGCGAAGGCATGCTGGGGGCGCAACTGGCACTGGGCGTGCTGCGGTCCCCGCTGTGCGCGGTGGTGCAAGGACCGGGCACTGCATGGCGGATCGGCGCCGACACCTTCGTCGCCGAATTGGCCCGCAGCGACGCACTGCGGCGCGTGGTGCACGGCTACCTGGCGGCCTGCATGGCGCAGCTGGCGGTGTCGGCCGCCTGTCTGCGCTTCCACCTGATCGGCCCGCGCCTGGCACGTTGGCTGCTGATGCGCCAGGACCGCGCCGCGGGCGACGATTTCAGTGTCACGCAGGAATTCCTCGCCCAGCTGCTGGGCGTTCGGCGGGTCGGCATCACCACTGCCGCCGGCAACCTGCAGCGCCTCGGGCTGATCGAATACCACCGCGGCCATTTGAGGGTGCTCGACCGCCCCGGGCTTGAGGCCGTCGCTTGCAGTTGTTATGCCATCGACCGCCAGGCCGATGCCGGGCGGCTGGCATGAACACCGGGTCGAAAGTGCGCTGTCCAGCGTGCGCTTTCGAACAGACGGGCGTGGGCCGCGCGGCAACACTTGGCGCTTGAGCTGGCCGGGCGCCCCGATGGCCCGTCGCCTGACTGCTTCAACCCCTGCCGGAGCACCGAATGATGATGCCCTTCCAACCCGCTGGCGCTGGTTCCCTCAACCCGTCGTCATGCGCCGACCGTGCCGCACCCCGACTGCCGCTGACGGCCACGGCGGCGGCCATGCCGGAGGATTTGCCGTTCGCGCCGGCGCGTACGGCCGCTGAGGGCGCAGTGCCGACCGACGTCGCCCTGGTTGACTGGTCTGCCCTGATGAGCGCGGTGAAGGACCGGCTTGAACGCCTGGCCGACCAGCCGTTGCCCGCTGGTGCCTCCGCTGCGCTGTCGCTGGCCACGGTGGGCGACGGCTTGCGCGAATGCGTGGCCGCGCTGGACCAGTTGCAGGCCACCCTGGTGCATGAGCTGGCGCGCCGGCCGCGGCTGGAACTGGAAGTCTTCGATCTGCAAACCGGGCTGTCGCAGGCGCGCGCCGAGCTGGCCGGCACGCGGGCCGGTGAACTGCAGGCTCGACGCCAGGCCCTGCACGACGGTTTGACAGGGCTGCCCAACCGCCGCTACTTCCGTGATCGCCTTGATTTGGCGCTGGGCCATCCGCAGACCAAGCCATCTCAGCTGGTGGTGTTCTTCCTCGACCTGGACGGCTTCAAGCAGATCAACGACGACCATGGCCATGCCGTGGGCGACGACGTGCTGCGCATCGTCGCCAGCCGGCTGGCGCGCGCGCTGCGGGCCGAGGACATGGTCTGCCGCTGGGGCGGCGACGAATTCGCCGGCCTGCTGCTGGTCGACAGCGATCCAGGCGTGCTGGCGCAGGCGGCTCGCCGGCTGGACGACGCGGTGTCGGTGCCGATGCAGATCGGCGCGGTCCAGTTCAGCATCCGCCCCAGCATCGGCCTGGTGGTGGCGCCCGCCGATGGCGTCAGCTCGGAGGTGCTGCTGCAACATGCCGACGCCGCGATGTACCGCGCCAAGCGGGCTGGCGGTGGCCATGCCTTCCACCAGGCGGCCTGGGGGACGGCCACGGAGGTGGTGACGCGGACGGCGACGCGGGCGGTGACACTGGCGGCTGCGGATGGCAGCGCCAGCGGCCACTGAGCGCTCGGCCTGCGAGCATGCGGCCAGCGATCAGGCGGCCAGCGATCAGGCGGCCTGCCTTCAGCGGGTGGCGCGGCGACGCACGGCATCGATGTAGGCCTGGCCGTCAGGCGGCAAGCCGCTGCGCTGGCTGGCCCAGATCATCTCGCCCAAGCACTCCATCACCTCGTGGTGGGCCGCGTGCAGCGCGTTGCGGCGCGCGGCCAGCAGAGACACCGCCTGGCGGATGCCGGTGGGCTGGTCGATGCCGCACTGCTCGGCGATCGACAGGTGCATCGACAGGTGCAAAAACGGGTTGGTGCGACCGTCTTCCACCGAGTAGCTGGCCGCCACCGCCGCGTCGGCGTCGGCCAGGTCGGCGTGGTATTCGGGGTGCTCGCTGATCCAGTCGGCGGCCATCGCCTCCATCGGCGTCAGCGGCAGGCCGTCGCGCTGCTTGCGCCAGGTCTCGCAGAAGAATCGGCGTACGTCGTGCTGGGAGGGTTGGAACATCCCACAATTGTCGTTCTTCCCACCTTTGCAGATGCAAGCAACCCCATGACCCTGACCACCGCCCAACTGTTCACCGACGCCCGCACCCAGAACGGCTACCTCGACCAATCGGTTCCCGACGCGCAGTTGCACGCGCTCTACGACCTGTTGAAGTTCGGCCCGACGGCGGCCAACAGCTGCCCGGCGCGGTTTCAGTTCGTGCGCTCGGCCGAGGCCAGGGCCCGGCTGCTGGCCTGCGTGTCGCCGACCAACGTGGCCAAGATCGAGCAGGCGCCGGTGACCGTGATCGTCGGCATGGACCTCGAGTTCTTCGAGAAACTGCCGCAGCTGTTTCCGCATGCCGACGCCCGCGCCTGGTTTGCCGGCAAGCCGGCCGCGATCCAGGACACGGCGTTCCGCAACAGCAGCCTGCAGGGCGGCTACCTGATCATCGCGGCGCGCGCGCTGGGGCTGGATTGCGGGCCGATGAGCGGTTTCGACGCCGCCAAGATGGATGCCGCGTTCTGGGCCGGCACGGCGGTCAAGACCAACTTCATCTGCACGCTGGGCCATGGCGACCCGGCCAAGCTGTTCGGGCGCAGCCCGCGGCTGTCGTTCGACGAGGCTTGCGCGCTGGTGTGATGTCGGCGATGGCGCTGGCTCAGCGGTCGGTCAGCCGCACGATGCCCAGCAGCTTGAGCACGTACTTCTCGTAGACCGGCTCGGCATTGCCCGACTTCATTTTCGCGAGGAAATACTTCTCGAAGGCGATCTTGGCCAGGTGCACCCACTTGCCCTTCTTGAACCAGTTGACGTTGCGCGGCGGGATCTGCGGCAGCGCCACGAAGGCCGCGCCGGTGTCACCCATGTCGGCCAGGCAGATCGCGTTCCAGGTGCCTTGCGCGGTGGCCGGCTGGCCGGCCAGCTCGTCGTGGATGTTGTGGGCGATGGCCGAGACCATGGTCTCGATCATGTAGCCGGTCTTGGGCGCGCCGGTGGGCACCGGTGTCACCTCGACCGGCGGGATCGCCACGCAGACGCCGGCGGCGAAGATGTTGCGGTGCGCCTTGCTGCGCTGGAATTCGTCGATCAGCACGAAGCCGCGCGGGTTGCACAGGCCGTGCACCGCGGCCACCACATCAACGCCCTTGAAGGCCGGCAGCATCATCGCCAGCTTGAACGGCAGCTCGTGGTCCTTGTAGTCCTTGCCCAGGTCGTCGACCTGGGTCACGAACAGCTTGCCGGCCTCGACCCGGGTGGTCTTGGCATTGGTGATCCACTTCATGTCGTGGCCGCGCATCTCGGACTCCATCATCGACTTGGAGTCGCCCACGCCGCCCAGCCCCAGGTGGCCGATGTAGGGCTCGGAGGTGACGAAGGTGATCGGCACCTTGTGGCGCAATTTGCGCTTGCGCAGGTCGGCGTCCAGGATGAAGGCGAATTCATAGGCCGGGCCGAAGCAACTGGCCATCGGCATCGCGCCGACGATCACCGGGCCGGGCGCCTCCAGGAAGCCCTGGTAATCGGCCCAGAAGGCCTCGGCATGGTCGACCGAGCACACCGAATGGGTGAAGCCGCCGCCGCCCGAGTGCACCGGGCCGGCGCCCGGCACCTCGGCAAAGCTGAGTTTGGGGCCGGTGGTGATGACCAGGTAGTCGTAGTCCAGCGTCTGCGCGTCGGCCAGCGTCAGGCGGTTGGCGGAGGCGTCGATCTGCTGCACCGCCTGCGCGATGAAGCCGATGCCCTTGCGCTCCAGCAACGGGGCCACCTTCAGCACGATGTCGTCACGGCTGCGCCAGCCCACCGCCACCCAGGGGTTGGACGGCACGAACTGGAAGTAGTCGACCGCGCTGACGACGGTGATGCGGTGCTGCCTGGGCAGCATCTCGCGCATCTCGTAAGCGGCGGGCATGCCTCCCAGCCCGGCACCCATGATCACGATGTGGGCCATCTTGTCTCCGATCGGCTGGTTGGCTTGAGTGGTGGTCATTCTTCGGCCGACAGCGCTCCAGCGGCTTGCGTTGACGCAAGCCGGGCCGCCCGCGTGGATGCCGGCCGCAGCCGCCGGGTGGCGGCCGGCGCCGGCTGCCACCGCTTCAGGGCGCCGGGCCGGCCCCGTCGTCGGCCTGCCAACCCTGGCGGTTGCGGCGGTCGGCCTGTTCGGCGCGTTCCTGGGCCCACATCGTCTCCAGCTGCTGTCGGCCCTGCTTGGACAGCGCGATCAGCTTCTGCTCGTCGCCCAGGTGCGGTGCCATCTGCTCCAGCAGCGCGATGTTGTGGGCGCGAAAGCGCAGCGCCTGGTTGCGCGCGCTGTGCGGCTGCCAGCCCATCAGTTCGAGCACCCGCCGCCCGCTCATCAATGACGCGTCCAGTGTCTCGCGCTCGATCTGCGTGACGCCCAGCTGGCGCAGCCGGTAGTAGTGGGTCACGTTGCGCGCCCGCGCCACCACGCTGAGCTGCGGAAAGTGCTCGAGCGCCAGCGCCGCCAGCTTCAGGCTCTGCTCCACGTCGTCGATCGCCAGCACCAGCACCCGGGCGTGGGCCGCGCCGGCGGTGCGCAGCAGGTCGAGCCGCGTGGCGTCGCCATAGAACACCGGCCAGCCGAATCGGCGCACCGTCTCGACCTGGTCGGCGTCGTGCTCCAGCACGGTGGCCGACAGGCCGTTGGCGTTGAGCAGCCGGCCGACGATCTGGCCGTAGCGGCCGAAGCCGGCAATGATCACCGGCGCGGTCTGCGGCTCGTCGATCTCGGCCGGCCTGGGCGCGCCGCCAGGGCCGGCGCGTGCGCGGGCGGCCCGCTCGGTGAGCCGCGGCACCCACCAGCGGTCGGCGCCCAGCAGCAGCAGCGGCGTCAACAGCATCGACACCGCCACCGCGGCGACCAGGAACGACGCGGTCGGCGCGTCGATCACCGCCGACTGCCGGGCGGTCTGGAAGACGACGAAGCCGAACTCGCCGCCCTGGGCCAACAGCACCAGATAGACCGGCCGCTCCAGCAGTGGCAGGCCGATGCTGCGCGCCAGGCCCCACAGCACGGCGGCTTTCAGCGCCAGGAAGCCGAGCACCGCCGCGGCCATCAGCCCCGGGTGGGCCAGCACCACCGCAAAGTCGATGCTCATGCCCACGGCGATGAAAAACAGGCCCAGCAGCAAGCCCTTGAAGGGTTCGAGGTCGGTTTCCAGTTCGCGGCGGTATTCGCTCTCGGCCAGCAGCACGCCGGCCAGGAAGGCCCCCAGCGCCATGCTCAGGCCGACCGACTGCATCAGCGCCGCGGTGGCCACCACCAGCAGCAGCGCGGCGGCGGTGAAGATCTCGGGCGTGTCGCTGCGTGCGATCCAGCGCAGCGCCGGGCGCAGCAACAGCCGCCCGCCGAGGATGATGGCGGCGATCACCCCCAGCGCCTTGGCCGCCGCCCACCAGCCCGCACCGGG
>JBBQVF010000129.1:0-12006 GCA_038211805.1 Burkholderiales bacterium
AACACGCCCCAGTGGCCTTCGCCGATCGACAGCGCGTTGCGCATCTGCGCTTCGGCCAGCGGCCCCAAAATCATGCCGACCACCACCGGCGCGGTCGGGAAGCTGAAGCGCCGCATCACCACGCCCAGGATGCCGATCGCGTACAGCAGCACCAGATCGAACGCGCTCTGCCGCATGCCGTACACGCCCACCGTGGCAAAGATCAGGATGCCGGCGTAGAGCGGCGGCTTGGGGATCTTCAGCAATTTGACCCACAGGCCCACCAGCGGCAGGTTCAGGATCAGCAGCATCACGTTGCCGATGTACATCGAGGCGATCAGCGCCCACACCAGCGCGCCGTTCTTGTCGAACAGCTGCGGCCCGGGCTGGATGCCGTAGTTCTGGAACGCGCCCAGCAGGATGGCGGTGGTGTTGCTGGTGGGGATGCCGAGTGTCAGCAGCGGGATCAGCGTGGCGGTGACGGCCGCGTTGTTGGCCGCCTCGGGGCCGGCCACGCCTTCGATCGCCCCGGTGGTGCCGAACTCCTCGGGGTGCTTGCTGAGCTTTTTCTCGGTGGCGTAGCTGATGAAGGTGGGGATCTCGCTGCCGCCGGCCGGGATGCAGCCGAACGGGAAGCCGATCGCCGTGGCGCGCATCCAGGCCGGCCAGGAGCGGCGCCATTCGGCGCGTGTCATGTGCACCGAGCTCATCTTGTTCCGGGTCTCGGCCACCTTGCCCTGGTAGAGCACGGCGTACAGCGCCTCGGCCACCGCAAACAGGCCCACCGCGATCAGCACCACCTCCAGCCCGTCCATCAGCTCGGGCACGCCGCCGGTGTAGCGCGCCTGGCCGCTGATCTGGTCGATGCCCACCAGGCCCATCGCCAAGCCAATGCCCAGCGCGGTGAGGCCGCGCACCGTGCTTTGGCCCAGCACCGCGCTCACCGTGCAAAAGGCCAGCACCATCAACAAGAAGTACTCGGGCGGGCCCAGGCGGATGGCGTATTCGGCCACCAGCGGCGCAAACAAGGTGACCAGCACGGTGCAGATGGTGCCGGCCACGAAGGAGCCGATGGCCGCCGTGGCCAGCGCCGCACCGGCACGCCCGCTCTTGGCCATCTTGTTGCCCTCCAGCGCGGTCACCATCGAGCCGGCCTCGCCCGGCGTGTTCAGCAGGATCGAGGTGGTCGAGCCGCCGTACATCGCGCCGTAGTAGATGCCGGCGAAGAAGATCATCGACGCGGTGGCCTCGACCTTCAGCGTGATCGGCAGCAGCATCGCCACCGCGGTGGCCGGCCCGATACCGGGCAGCACGCCCACCGCCGTGCCGATGGTGCAACCGACCAGCGCCCACAGCAGGTTGATCGGCGTGCCGGCGGTGATGAAGCCTTGCAGCAGGTTGTTCCACAAGTCCATCACAACCACCCTGTTGTCGTCAGACCCGGCAGGTTGATCGCCAGCGCCTTGGTGAACATCCAGAACACCGGTGCGGCGATGGCCATGCCGGTCAGCGCGTCAGTGATCCAGGCGCGGGCGCTCATGTCCAACCGCCCTTCGGCCGACTTGAAGCCGCGCACCGCCAGCACGAAGCACAGCGAGCAGCTGAGGATGAAGCCGATGGTGGTGATCAGCGCCGCGTTGGCCAGGATGCCGGCCGACACCCAGACGAAGCCGGGCCAGTGGCCGTGTTCGGCACCGTCCGGGTCGTCCATCTGGCGGAAGCCGCCGCTCTGGGCTTCCCAGACGAGGAAGCCGCCACACAGCAGCAGCAAGCTGGCCACCACCCAAGGCAGAAAGTTGGGGCCGACACCGGCGTAGCCGGCGTCCGACGGGATCGTCAGCGCGCCGAAGGCCAGCAAGGCGCCGGTGATCAAGACCCCGGCCGCCACCGCCGTCTGCATGACCTTCGCAGTCATGGGGCAGCCCGGGCGCTGCGCGCCCTCCCGCCCGGCCGGATCGATCCCGCCTGCGGGCGGCCGCGCGCCGGGATCATCAGATCATCCCGCTCTTGACCATCACCGCCCGCAGGCTGGCGAACTCGTCGTCGACGAACTTGTCGAACGCCGGGCCGGTCAGCAGCGCCGGGGTCCACTGGTTCTTCTCCATCGATTCGGCCCAGGCCTTGCTCTTGCTGGCCTGGACGATCATCTCGGTCAGCGCCTTGCGCTGCTCGGGCGTGATGCCGGGTGCGCCGAACACGCCGCGCCAGTTGCCGATCACCACGTCGATGCCCTGCTCTTTCAGCGTGGGCACGTCGATGCCCTTCAGGCGGGTCTGGGACGTGACGGCGATCGCCTTCATCTTGCCGGTCTTGATGTACTCGGCGAACTCGCTGTAGCCGCTGCCGCCCACCGTGACGTTGCCGCCGAGGATGGCCGCCGTGGCCTCGCCGCCGCCCCGGAAGGCGACGTAGTTGATCTTGCTGGGGTCGACACCCACGGCGCGGGCGATCATCGCCGCGGCGATGTGCTCGGTCGAGCCACGCGAGCCACCGCCCCACTTGACGCTGCCCGGGTCTTTCTTCATCTGCTCGACCACGTCGGCCATGCTCTTGTGCGGTGAATTGGCCGGCAGCACAAACACGTTGTACTCGCTGGTCAGGCGGGCGATCGGCGTGGCCTGGCTCAAGCTCACCGGCGGCTTGCCGGTGATGATGCCGCCCAGCATCACCGCGCCCATCACCATCAGCGCGTCGCCATTGCCCTTGTTGGCGTTGACGAACTGGGCCAGGCCGATGGCACCGGCCGCGCCGCCCTTGTTGTCGTAGCTCACCGTGGCGGCGGCGCCGGCATCTTGCAGGGCCTTGCCCAGCGCGCGGCCGGTGCTGTCCCAGCCGCCGCCCGGGTTGGCGGGGATCATCATCTTGACATTGGCGCCGGCG
Organism: Burkholderiales bacterium; assembly: GCA_038211805.1. Lineage (GTDB taxonomy): Bacteria > Pseudomonadota > Gammaproteobacteria > Burkholderiales > Burkholderiaceae_C > Pseudaquabacterium. The sequence continues at coordinate 2,860 of JBBQVF010000129.1, forward strand.
GCGCGTGCGGCCATCGGCAAGCTGCCGGCTGCGGCCAGCGCGGCCATCGAGCGGAGGAAGGTGTCACGGCGCATGGCGGGTCTCCTGGGGGTGGGGCCTGGCAGCGGTGCGCCAGGGCCTGTCGGATAACAGACAGAATGCGATGTTGACCGCTGGGGCTGTCGAACCGCTGTCCAGAAACCTGGGGAAAACACCCGGCCGATGAAGCTGCTGCTGATAGAAGACAACGCCACGATGCAGGCCACGCTGCAGCGCAGTTTCGAGCGTCGCGGTATGGCCGTGACCACTTGCAGTGACGGCCACCGGGCACTCGACCGCTGGCGGGCCAGCGTGCCCGACGTCGTGCTGCTCGACTTGAGCCTGCCCGGCCGCGATGGCCTGCAGGTGCTGGCTGATGCCCGTGCTGACGGCCTGACCACGCCGGTGATCATCCTCACTGCCCGCGGCACGGTGGGCGACCGCATCCTGGGCTTGAACACCGGCGCCGACGACTACCTGCCCAAGCCCTTCGACCTGGACGAACTGGAGGCGCGGGTGCGTGCCCTGGCCCGGCGCGGCACGCGGGCCGCAGGCGCCGACCCGCACGGCGATCTGCGGCATGAGCCGCCCGCCTTTTGCGGCTTGCGCGCCGCTGCCGACAGCGGCGCCGTCTACTTCCAGGGCACGCCGCTGGACCTGGCGCCGCGCGAAGGCGCCCTGCTGCGCGCGTTGCTGACCAAGCCCGGCCAGGCGGTTGCCAAGGAGCGGCTGTTCGAACTGGTGTTCTCGGGCGAGGCCGACGTGCAGCCCGACGCGATCGAGGTGGTGGCCTACCGGCTGCGCAAGAAGCTGGCGGCCACGCCGGCGCGGCTGGTCACGCTGCGCGGGCTGGGCTACTTGCTGAAAGCCGAGGCCTGATGAGCGCCCCAAGGCGGGCCGAGCGCCAGGTCGCTTCCAGCCCGGCCCGCCTTCCCCCTGGGAGGTCGTTCAACGGCCTGGTCGAGCGAGGGGCCGGCATGTCGATGCGCGGCCGGCTGCTGTGGGGCATCCTGCTGCCGGTGGGGCTGCTGGTGGCGATCAACACCGCCACGCTGTACCGCCAGACCGAGCAGGCCGCCAACACCGCTTACGACCGCACCCTGCTGGCGTCGGCCAAGGCCATCGGCGAGTTGCTGGACGTGGCTGGCACCGCCGAATCGCCGCGCTTGCTGGCCACCGTGCCTTACTCGGCACTCGAAGCCTTCGAGGCCGACAACCGCAGCCGCCTCTATTTCAAGGTCAGCGGCTTTCAAGGCGAGGTGGTGTCCGGCTTCGAGGACCTGCCGGCCTGGCGCGGCAAGATCCCCGACCGCGGCATCTACGCCGCGCTGGTCGATTTCTACGACGACACCTACCGCGGCCAACCGGTGCGGGTGGCCGTGCTGCTGCAGCCGGTGGCCGGGCAGGTGGGTCAGGGCATGGCGACGATCCAGGTTGCCGAGACGCTGGAGCTGCGCCGCACACTGGCCCGGCAGGTGCTGATCGACACGCTGTGGCGGCAAGCCGCGCTGCTGGCGGTGATCGCCGCGGTGGTGTGGGTGGTGGTGCAGCGCGCCACCCGGCCGGTGCGCGCGCTCAGCGCGGCGATCGCCGCCCGCGACGCCGACGACCTGTCGCCGATCGAGGCGCCGCAGGCACCGCGCGAACTGATGCCGCTGATCGCCGCCACCAACGACGCGCTCGAACGCCAGGCCCGGTTGCTGGCGCACCAGAAGCGCTTCGTGCGCGACGCCTCGCACCAACTGCGCACGCCGCTGGCGGTGCTGAAGGTGCAGGTGCAATCGGCCCAGCGCGGTGATCTGCCGCCGGCGCAGGCGCTGGCCGAGATCGGCCAGACGGTCGACAGCGCCACCCGGCTGGCCAACCAGATGCTGGCGCTGGCCAAGGTGGAACAGCTGCGCCAGCAGGCCAGTCTCGAAATGACCGAAATGACCGCGCTGACCGACTGGGCAGGCAGCGTGCGCGAGGTGGCGCTGGACCTGGCGCCGCTGATCGCCGAGGCCGGCCTCGACTTCGAGCTGGCCACCGTGCCGGCCCTGGTGAGGGGCCATGCCTGGGCGCTGCGCGAGCTCACCCGCAACCTGCTGCACAACGCGCTGAAGCACAGCCCGGCGGGCGGGCTGCTGACACTGCGGCTGGTGCTGCGGGCCACGGCCGATGGCCGGTGGGCGGCGTTGACGGTGGCCGACAGCGGGCCCGGCATTGCCGATGCCCTGCGGCCGCGGCTGATGCAGCCGTTTGCCGCGGGTGAGCCGGGCGCCGGCCGGCCTGGCGGTGGTGGCATGACCGCGGGCGCGGGCCTTGGTCTGGCGATCTGCCAGGAGATCGTGCAGTCGCTGGGCGGCAGCCTGTCGCTGGTCAACCGGGTGCAGCAAGGCCGGACCGTCGGGCTGGACGCCACCGTGCGGCTGCCGTTGGCGCCACCCCTGTCGGCCCCGGCAGGGCACGCCGTCGCCGACAATCCGATCGCATGAGCCGCCCCGACAAACCAGGCCCCCCCGCTGCCGACGGCATGCGGCTGGACAAATGGCTTTGGGTGGCCCGCTTCTACAAGACCCGTGGCCTGGCGGTCGACGACATCGGCAAGGGCCGGGTCAGCGTCAACGGCCAGGTGGCCAAGGCATCGCGCGAATTGCGGGTGGGCGACACGCTGGCGATGCGGCAAGGCCCCGTGCAGCGCACCGTCGTCGTGCAGGCCTTGAGCGCGCTGCGCGGCCCGGCACCGGTGGCACAGGCCTTGTACGTCGAAACCGCCGACAGCCTGGCCGCGCGCAGCCGTGCCGCCGAAGCCCGCCGCCTGGCTGCCGAGCCGGCGCTGAGCATCGAGCAGGGCCGGCCCACCAAGCGCGACCGCCGCGACATCGAGCGCACCCAGCACGACTGGCAGCGCTGGAGCGCATCGCTCGACGACACCTGACATCGCGTCGTCACCAGGCGCACACAGCCCGCGGCAAAGCCTGGCCGCGCGCAGCAATACCCCCTCTTGAACCACGGGATAGAACCCCCATATTTCACCGATACCGTGTTCAACCCTTTCAAAAAAACCCGAAGAGCGCCCGACATGCCGACGCCGGAGAACGATCCCACCGTGCAAAACCCCTCCCACGAACCCGGCGTTGAGCCGACGACCGAGCCCGCCACCCCGCTCAGCCTGGAGCAGCAGCTGACGCTGCGGGTGGCTGAACTGGAAGCCAAGGCCAGCGAGGCATCCGACGCCTTTCTGCGGGCCAAGGCCGAGGCCGAGAACACCCGCCGCCGGGCTGAAGAAGAAGTCAGCAAGGCACGCAAGTTCGCGGTCGAGGCCTTCGCGGAGAGCCTGTTGCCGGTGGTCGACAGCTTGCAGGCCGCCATCGCCATGCCCGACGCCAAGGTCGAAGCCGTGCTCGAAGGTGTGCACGCCACGCTGCGCCAGTTGAGCGCCGCGCTCGAGCGCAACAAGGTGGTCGCCATCGCGCCGCCGGCGGGCACGAAGTTCGACCCGCACCAGCACCAGGCCATCAGCGTGGTGCCGGCCGAGCAGGACGCCAACACCGTGGTCGCCGTGCTGCAAAAGGGCTACCTGATCAACGACCGGGTGCTGCGCCCGGCGCTGGTGACGGTGACCGCACCCAAGTGATGGGCCGGCGAACCGCGGGCTGATCCAGCACAAATCCGATGCGAAGCAGGCTGACAGCGCTCTTGAAAGCGCCGGCCGCAACCGCATCTCGAATCCAAGCAAACACCTTTTTCAGGAGCACCAGACCATGGGCAAGATCATCGGCATCGACCTCGGCACGACCAATTCGTGCGTCGCGATCATGGAAGGCAACACCACCAAGGTGATCGAGAACAGCGAAGGTGCGCGCACCACGCCGTCGATCATTGCCTACCAGGAAGACGGCGAGGTGCTGGTCGGTGCCTCGGCCAAGCGTCAGGCTGTCACCAACCCGCGCAACACGCTGTACGCGGTGAAGCGCCTGATCGGCCGCAAGTTCGCCGAGAAGGAAGTGCAGAAGGACATCAACCTGATGCCCTACACCATTGCCGCGGCCGACAACGGCGACGCCTGGGTGGAAGTGCGCGGCAAGAAGATCGCGCCGCCGCAGATCAGCGCCGAAGTGCTGCGCAAGATGAAGAAGACCGCCGAGGACTACCTGGGCGAAGAAGTGACTGAGGCGGTGATCACCGTGCCGGCCTACTTCAACGACAGCCAGCGTCAGGCGACGAAAGACGCCGGCCGCATTGCCGGCCTGGACGTCAAGCGCATCATCAACGAGCCCACCGCCGCAGCCCTCGCGTTCGGCCTGGACAAACACGGCAAGGGCGACCGCAAGATCGCAGTGTTCGACCTCGGCGGCGGCACCTTCGACATCTCGATCATCGAGATCGCCGATGTCGACGGTGAAAAGCAGTTCGAAGTGCTGTCGACCAACGGCGACACCTTCCTGGGTGGTGAAGACTTCGACCAGCGCCTGATCGACTACATCGTCACCGAGTTCAAGAAAGAACAAGGCGTCGACCTGACCAAGGACGTGCTGGCCCTGCAGCGCCTGAAAGAGGCGGCTGAGAAGGCCAAGATCGAGCTGTCGAGCAACACCCAGACCGACGTCAACCTGCCCTACATCACGGCCGATGCCTCGGGGCCCCGCCACCTGAACATCAAGCTCACCCGCGCCAAGCTGGAAAGCCTGGTCGACGAGTTGATCCAGCGCATCATCGAGCCCTGCCGCATCGCCATCAAGGACGCCGGCGTCAAGGTGTCCGAGATCGACGACGTGATCCTGGTCGGCGGCCAGAGCCGCATGCCCAAGGTGCAGGAGATGGTCAAGGAGTTCTTCGGCAAGGAGCCGCGCAAAGATGTGAACCCCGACGAGGCCGTGGCCGTCGGTGCCGCGATCCAGGGCCAGGTGCTGGGCGGTGAGCGCAAGGACGTGTTGCTTCTCGACGTCACCCCGCTGAGCCTGGGCATCGAAACGCTCGGCGGCGTGATGACCAAGATGATCAAGAAGAACACGACCATCCCGACCAAGTTTGCGCAGACTTTTTCCACCGCCGACGACAACCAGCCGGCCGTGACCATCAAGGTCTATCAGGGCGAGCGCGAGCTGGCCTCGGGCAACAAGAGCCTGGGCGAGTTCAACCTCGAAGGCATTCCGCCGTCGCCGCGCGGCCTGCCGCAGATCGAGGTGACCTTCGACATCGACGCCAACGGCATCCTGCACGTCGGCGCCAAGGACAAGGCCACTGGCAAGGAAAACAAGATCACCATCAAGGCGAACTCGGGCTTGAGCGAGGCCGAGATCGAGAAGATGGTCAAGGACGCCGAGGCCAACGCGGTCGAAGACGCCAAGAAGGTCGAGTTGGTGCAGGCCCGCAACCAGGCCGACGGCATGATCCACTCGGTGCGCAAGAGCCTGGGCGAGCATGGCGACAAGTTGGAAGCCGGCGAGAAGGCCTCGATCGAGACCGCGCTGAAAGAGGCCGAGGAAGCCATCAAGGGCGAGGACAAGGCTGCGATCGATGCCAAGACCGAAGCGCTGATGACCGCCAGCCAGAAGCTGGGCGAGAAGGTGTATGCCGAGCAGGCCGCAGCGGCTGCCGCAGCCGGTGGGCCGGGTGCCGCGCCGGGTGGCGAAGCGCCGAAGGCCGATGCCGGATCGTCCAAGTCCGGCGCGGCGGCCGACGACAACGTGGTCGACGCGGAGTTCAAGGAAGTCAAGAAGTGACAAGCCGGCAGGCCCTCGCGGGCTGCCGTGCCATCTCGCCGCGTTTGAACGGCAGACCCTGTCTGCCGCTCAACGCGGCGTTCGACATTTCGATGTACTGAGACTCTTTCATGGCCAAGCGCGACTATTACGACATCCTCGGTGTGCCCAAGAACGCCACCGAAGAAGACATCAAGAAGGCCTACCGCAAGCTGGCCATGAAGCACCACCCCGACCGCAACCAGGGCGAGGGTGACGACGCGAAAAAGTCCGAAGAGAAGTTCAAGGAAGCCAAGGAGGCCTACGAGATGCTCTCGGACGGCCAGAAGCGCGCCGCCTACGACCAGCACGGCCATGCCGGCGTCGATCCCAACCGCGGCGGCGGCCCTGGTGCCGAGGGCATGGGTGGCTTCGCCGAGGCGTTCGGGGACATCTTCGGCGACATCTTCAACGGCGGCCGGCGTGGTGGAGGTGGCGGCGGCCAGCAGGTCTTCCGCGGCAGCGACCTGAGCTATGCGATGGAGATCAGCCTCGAAGAGGCCGCCCACGGCAAGGACGCGCAGATCCGCATCCCCAGCTGGGACTCCTGCGACACCTGCCACGGCACCGGCGCCAAGCCCGGCACCAGCGCCAAGACCTGCAGCACCTGCAACGGTGCCGGCACGGTGCACATGCGGCAGGGTTTCTTCAGCATCCAGCAGACCTGCCCGAACTGCCACGGCAGCGGCAAGATCATCCCCGAGCCCTGTACCACCTGCTCAGGCGCCGGCAAGATCAAGCGGCAGAAGACGCTGGAGGTGAAGATCCCCGGCGGCATCAACGAAGGCATGCGCATCCGCTCGGCCGGCAACGGCGAGCCTGGCACCAACGGCGGCCCGGCCGGCGATCTCTACATCGAGATCCGCATCAAGGAACACGACATCTTCGAGCGCGACGGCGACGACCTGCACTGCACCGTGCCGGTGTCGTTCACCACCGTGGCGCTGGGCGGCGCGATCGAAGTGCCCACGCTGGCCGGCAAGGCCGAGATTGAACTGCCCGAAGGCACGCAGCACGGCAAGACCTTCCGCCTGCGCGGCAAGGGCATCAAGGGCCTGCGCAGCAGCTACCCGGGCGACCTGTACGCCCATGTGTCGGTGGAGACACCCGTCAAACTGACGGAGCACCAGCGCAAGCTGCTGAAGGAACTGGACGAGTCGCTGAAAAAGGGCGGTGAGAAACACTCGCCCAACGCCAAGAGCTGGACCGACCGGGTCAAGGACTTGTTCAAGTAAGCCCGTGCCGGCGTCCCGCCGGCGCCAGGCGCACCACGAAGGGCCGCGTCAGCGGCCCTTTCTCATGGACGACGTCGCAGCGCTGCGTCGGCGCGGCCGGTCAGAACAGACTGGCTTGTGCCGGCGCTTCGACCGACGGGCTGGCGCGGCGGAACTGGGTCAGGTCCAGTTCCGTCCGCGCACGGTTCAGCCGCAGCCGGGCGCTCGCCTTGTGGAAGCGCTGGCGCAGCAACTGCGCCCAGATGCCGCTGCCGGTCATGCGCTCACCGAACTGGCTGCTGTTGTCGGCGCCGCCCCGCATCTCGCGGATGCGCGCCATCACCCGCGCCGCCCGATCGGGGAAATGCTGCGCCAACCATTGCTGGAACAGCGGGTTCACCTCCCAGGGCAGGCGGATGACGATGCTGAAAGCCGACGTGGCGCCGGCGTCACGCGCCGCTTCGAGGATGCGTTCGAGCTCGGGCTCGTTGAGGAAAGGAATCACCGGCGATACGCTCACGCCCACTGGAATGCCCGCCTTGGCCAATCGCTCGATCGTGCGCAGGCGACGCTCAGGCGCCGCCGCGCGCGGCTCCATCACCCGGGCCAGTGCCGGGTCGAGCGTGGTGATCGACACGTACACCGCCGCCAGCCGGTCGGCCGCCATCGGCGCGATCAGGTCGATGTCGCGCTCGACACCCGCGCTCTTGGTGATCAGTGAAAACGGGTGGCGAAAGTCGCGGCAAACCTCCAGCACCTGCCGGGTGATGCCCAGCTTGCGCTCGGCGGGTTGGTAGGCGTCGGTGACCGAGCCGATGTTCAGCGACAGCGGCGTGTAGCCGCGTGCCGAGAACGCCTCGCGCAGCCGCTGCGCGGCATTGACCTTGGCGATGATGCGGGTCTCGAAGTCGATGCCCGGCGACAGGTTCAGGTAGCTGTGGGTCGGCCGTGCGTAGCAATAGATGCAGCCGTGCTCGCAGCCCCGGTACGGATTGACCGACAGGTCGAAGCCGATGTCGGGCGAATCGTTGCCCGCCAGGATGGTCTTGACCCGCTCCTCCAGCACCTGGGTGGTCGGCGGCAGTGGCTGCTCCAGCACCGCCTGGTCCAGCGTGCCCCAACCGTCGTCGTAGGCCGCTCGCTCATCTTTCGAGAACCGATGGGCCAGCGACCACGCCGTGCCACGGCCCTTAACCAGTGGCGCGGCGGCGGGTTGGGGGCGCTGAACCGGCGCGGAGGCAGGATGGATGGGGATGCTTCGCATGCTGTCAATATATACAGCACCTGTTCATTCGTCCAGCCTCTTGAACCCCCTCCATCGGGCGTGGCGCCCGCTGTCGGGTGCTCAGTACTCGCCGCTGCCGCTGCTGCCCGGCGCCAGGTTGTCGAACTTGGTCAGCGGCTTCAGGAAGGTGAGCTTGACGGTGCCCACGGGTCCGTTGCGCTGCTTGCCGATGATGATCTCGGCGATGCCCGGCTCCTTGCACTGGTCCTTGGTGTAATACTCGTCACGGTAGATGAACATGATGACATCGGCATCCTGCTCGATCGCGCCCGATTCCCGCAGGTCGCTCATCATCGGCCGCTTGTCGGTTCGGGTCTCGACCGAGCGGTTCAGCTGCGACAGCGCGATCACCGGGCACTGCAGCTCCTTGGCCAGCGCCTTCAGCCCGCGCGAGATCTCGCTGATCTCGGTGGCGCGGTTCTCGCCGTCGCTCTTGCCCGTGCCGCTCATCAGCTGCAGGTAGTCGACGACGATCAGGCCCAGCGTGCCGCCGAACTGCCGTGCCATGCGGCGCGAGCGGGCACGCAACTCGGCCGGGTTCAGCGCCGGGGATTCGTCGATGAACAGCTGCGCCTTGCCGAGCTTTTCGGCGGCTTCGGTCAGCCGGGTCCATTCGTCGTCGCGCAGGCGGCCGGTGCGCAGGCCCGATTGGTCGATCCGGCCCAGCGAGCCGACCATGCGCAGCGCCAGTTGCGAAGCGCCCATTTCCATCGAGAACACCAGCACCGGCAGCTCTTCGCTGACCGCCACGTACTCGGCGATGTTCAGCGCAAAGGCGGTCTTGCCCATCGACGGCCGTGCGGCCAGGATGATCAGGTCGCCCTTCTGCAGGCCCGCGGTCATGCGGTCCATGTCGTAGAAGCCGGTGCGCACGCCGGTGACGTCCTCGGCGCCGTTTTCGGCCAGT
>JBBQVF010000130.1:0-11721 GCA_038211805.1 Burkholderiales bacterium
GGATGGCCGGCGTGCGCAGCAGATCGCCGCCCGGCGCAGGCCGCAGGAAGCGGCCGTCGAGCGCCCGCAGAATGCCATCGATCTCGTGGTCCTCGGCCATCAGCCGGTCGAGTGCGGCCAGTGGCGGCAGCACCGCCACCAAGTCGGGCTGGTCCTCGGCCTCGGCCAACGCGGCCGACAGGCCGTGGCCGACCAGCGCCTCGATCACCGCCCGCGCCGGTTTGACCCCGTGCGAGGCTTCGGCGCACGACAGCAGCAGGTCGACCCGCTCGGCCGCGCTGGGCGCCTGGCCGACGACATGCAGGCCGTAGGGGATCAGGGTGTATTCCAGCTCCAGCACGGCGGCGTTGAGCTGGGCGATGCGGCTTTCGGCCGCGTCGCCCCAGGCCGGCTCGGCTGGCGCGAGGTCGAGCTCGGCGGCCTGGGACTGGATCATCACGCCCAGCTCGCTGCGTTCGCGCTGCGCTTCGGGCTCCAGGCTGCGGAAGCGCTCCAGCGCCTCCTTCAGATCCACCAGGCCTTTGTAGAGACCGGCTTCGGCGACAGGCGGCGTCAGGTAGCTGATCAGCGTGGCGGCGGCGCGGCGCTTGGCGATGGTGCCTTCGGACGGGTTGTTGGAGGCGTAGAGGTACAGGTTGGGCAAGTCGCCGATCAGCCGGTCGGGCCAGCAGGTGGCCGACAGGCCGGCTTGCTTGCCAGGCATGAATTCCAGCGCGCCGTGGGTGCCGAAGTGCAGCACCGCGTGGGCGTTGAAGTCTTCGCGCAGCCAGCGGTAGAAGGCCGAGAAAGCATGGGTCGGCGCAAAGCCCTGCTCGAACAGCAGGCGCATCGGATCGCCTTCGTAACCGAAGGCCGGCTGTATGCCGACGAAGACATTGCCGAAGCGCTCGCCCAGCACAAAAATGTGGCTGCCGTCGCTTTGCTGCTTGCCGGGCGACGGGCCCCACTGGGCCTCGATTTCCTTCAGGTGCTTTTCGCGCCGCAGGTGCTCGTTGGCGGGGATGCGGTGGAACACATTGGCCATCGCACCGAAGCGCGCCGCGTTGCCGGTGATGATGCGTTCGCGCAAGTCATCCACCGAGGCCGGCAGCTCGACGGTGTAGCCCGCCCGGGCCAGCGCACCCAGGGTGTTGAACAACGACTCGAACACCGACAGGAAGGCGGCCGTGCCGGTGGCGCCGGCGTTGGGCGGAAAGTTGAAGACCACCGCGGCCACCCGGCGCTCGGCGCGTTCGGAGCGGCGCAGGTCGACCAGCTTGCCGACCCGTGCGGCCAGCATGTCGGCGCGCTCGATGCAGGTGTGCATGTCGTGCGAGTCGATCTCGTTCTCGAAGCGGCAGGCCTGGGGGCAGCCGGTGCAGGCCAGGTGCGCCGCGTTGGCACGGCCGCCGAACACCATCGCGCCGGTGGCGCCGTCCAGCTCGGGGATTGCCACCATGATGGTCGACTCCACCGGCAGCAGGCCGCGCGAGGAGCCGCCCCACTGGTCCAGCGTCTGGAACTCGACCGGGTGCACCGCGAGGTAGGGCACGTCGAGCTGCGCCAGGATGTCCTCGGCCGCCTGGGCATCGTTGTAGGCCGGGCCACCGACCAGCGAGAAGCCGGTCAGCGAGACCAGCGCGTCGATCTTGGTGCGGCCATCGGTGTCATGAAAGTAGGCGGCGATGGCGGGCCGCTGATCGAGCCCGGTGGCGAAGGCCGGGATCACCCGCAGGCCACGCGCCTCCAGCGCGGTGATGACGCCGTTGTAGTGGTCGGCATTGCCGGCCAGCACGTAGCTGCGCATCAGCAGCAGGCCGACCGTGCCGCGCGTGCCGGTGGTGGCCACCTTGGGCAGCGCGTCGACGTCGCTCGCCATCAGGCCGACGGCGCCGGGGTGGGCCGCCATCTTCGGGTGGTAGAGGCCGACTTCCGGGTACTCGATCGGCTGCTGCGGCTTGGCGCTGGCGCGCAAGGCCTTGCGCGGGCCTTCGGCATAACGTTCGACCAGCAAGCGCACCATGTTGTCGATGTTGTCCTGCGAGCCGGCCAGCCAGTACTGCAGCGTCAGGAAGTAGGCCCGCACGTCCTGCGCGGTGCCCGGGATGAAGCGCAGGATCTTGGGCAGCCGGCGCAGCGTCTTCATCTGCTGCGCGCCCGCCGTTCCCTGGCCCTTGCCTTTGTTGCCGTCGTCCTTGCCCGGCGGCTTGCCGCGCAGGCGCTTCAGGAAGGCCATCGCGCCGGTGGCGGGTGCCGACATGTCGAACTTGCCCATGCGGGTCAGCTTGGTGACCTCGGCCGCCGACATCGCGCAGACCATCGCATCGCACTGGCCGCGCCGGGCCTGCAGGTCGCCCAGGATCGGCAGGAAGTGGTCTTCCAGGAACAGCATCGACGCGATGACGATGTCGCCCTGTGCGATGTCGGCCTTGCAGCGGGCCAGCGCGGTCGGGTTGTCGCCCCATTCGGCAGCGGCATGCACCGTCAGCCGCAAGCCCGGCAACGCCTTGGACAAGTTCGTGTTGGCACGCTCGGTGGCGCTGGCCAGGTGGCTGTCCATGGTCACCACGACCACGTTCATCGCGGCCGGTGCAGGGCGGCGGTCGCTAGCGGCTGAAGTGGGCTTTGGCGTCATAGAGGGTCTCGATGGTGATCACCGGCACACGCTGGCTGAGGGCATAGGCCTCGGTGTTGCGGCGGGCCTTGCCGCGCACGAAGAAGGGGATCTTGCGAAGCTCTTTCTCGGCATCCGGGGCCCAGGGCGCCGGGCTCGTGTCGGCAAGGGCCGGCGGCACGGCCAGGCTGTCCGGGTGGTTCGGCTGGTCCAGGCCGCCGGGGTGGTCCGCGTGGCCTGGTGGCTGGCTGACCGGCAGCTCGATCAACGCCGGGCCGCTGGCGGGCGGGCGGGCGCTGCTGCCCAGGTGCGAGGGCGCGGCATCCTCGTGGAACTCGAAGTCGCCGCGGAACATGCCGATCAGATGCTCCTCCAGGCCCATCATCAGCGGATGGACCCAGGTGTCGAACAGCACGTTGGCGCCCTCGAAACCCATCTGCGGCGAGTAGCGCGCCGGAAAGTCCTGCACATGCACCGGCGCCGAGATCACCGCGCAGGGCAGGCCCAGGCGCTTGGCGATGTGGCGCTCCATCTGCGTGCCCAGCACCAGCTCGGGGCCGGCGGCGGTTATGGCGGCCTCGACCTCCAGGTAGTCGTCGCTGATCAAGGCCTCGACGCCGTACAGCGCGGCGGCTTCGCGCACCTCGCGGGCGAACTCGCGGCTGTAGCTGCCCAGGCCGACGACCTGAAAGCCGAACTCGCTGGCCGCCACCCGGGCGGCGGCGATGGCGTGGCTGGCGTCGCCGAAGACGAACACCCGCTTGCCGGTGAGGTAGTTGGCGTCGACCGACCGGGCATACCAGGGCGAGCGGGACTGCGCTTCGATCACCGCGTTCAGGGCCGGGGTGGCTGGGTCGAGCCCGGCCAGCGCGACCACCTCGCGGATGAACGCGCGCGTGGCCGTGGCACCGATCGGGATCGTCCTGGTCGCCGGCTGGCCCAGGTTGCGGGTCAGCCAGCCGGCGGCGAGCTGGGCGACCTCCGGGTAAAGCACGACGTTGAAATCGGCGTCGGCCAGACGCGCCAGGTCTTGCGGCGACGCGCCCAGCGGCGCGACGACGTTGACGGTGATGCCGAGCGATTCCAGCAAGCGCCGGATCTCCTGCACGTCGTCGCGGTGACGGAACCCCAGCGCCGTCGGGCCCAGGATGTTGCAGCGCGGTGAGCTGCCGGATGCCGCGGCCGGCATGCTGCCGGGTGCCGCGGCCGGCATGCTGCCGGGTGCCGCGGCCGGCGTGCTGCCGGGTGCCGCGCCAGGCCTCTGGCGCGACGCACGCGGCTGCGCCGGCTTGACGGCCAGCGTGCGCACCAGCTGGTAGAAGGTCTCGGCGGCGCCCCAGTTTTCCTTGCGCTGGTAGGCCGGCAATTCCAGCGGGATCACCGGCACCGGCAGCTTCAAGGCCTCGGCCAGGCCACCCGGGTCGTCCTGGATCAGCTCGGCCGTGCACGACGCACCGACCAGCAGGGCCTGCGGCTTGAAGCGGGCGTAGGCATCGCTGACGGCATCCTTGAACAGTTGCGCGGTGTCGCTGCCCAGGTCGCGCGCCTGGAAGGTGGTGTAGGTCACCGGCGGGCGCCGCGGCGCGCGCTCGATCATCGTGAACAGCAGGTCGGCGTAGGTGTCGCCCTGCGGCGCGTGCAGCACGTAATGCACGCCTTGCATCGCCGTGGCGACGCGCATCGCGCCGACGTGCGGCGGGCCTTCGTAGGTCCAGAGCGTCAGTTGCATGGCTTGTTTCTCAGGCGGCCAGCAACTGGCGGCGGATGAGGGGCCGGGCGAACAGGCCGGCCAGGTCGCCCGCCTGCTCGAAGCCCTGGATTGGCGTGAAGACCAATTCGATGGCCCACTTGGTCGTGAAGCCCTCGGCCTCCAGCGGGTTGGCCAGGCCCAGGCCGCAGACCACCAGGTCGGGCCGGGCGACGCGACAGCGGTCGAGCTGCTTGTCGACGTCCTGCCCTTCAGACAGGCTGGTGCCGGCGGGCAGCCAGGCCAGCTCTTCGGCCAGGTGTTGGCGGTGCAGGTAGGGCGTGCCGACCTCGGTCAGCTGCATGCCCAGTTCACGCGCCAGAAACCGCGCCAGTGGCACTTCCAGCTGCGAATCGGGAAAGAAGAAGATGCGCTTGCCGCGCAGCAACTCGCGGGGTGCGGCCAGCGCCCGCTCAGCCCGTTGTCGGGCCGGCGCGATGGCGCGCTCGACCACGTCGGCCGGCAGGCCCATCGCCGCACCGGCCGCGTGCATCCAGGCCGCGCTGCCCTCGGCGCCCAGCGGAAACGGGCTGGCGATGCGGCACGCGCCGCGCGACTCCAGCGCCTTGGCGGTGTCGCCCAGAAAGGGCTGGGCCAGCAGGAAACGCGTCTGCGGGCCCACCGCCGGCAAGGCGGTCGAGCGGCGGGCCGGAAAGAAAGCGAAGCGGGTCAGGCCCATGGCCTCGAACAGGCGGCTGAACTGGTCTTCGACCACGTCGGCCAGCGCGCCGACCACCAGCAGTTCCGGCGCCGGCTGCGGCGCTGCGGCGGGCCAAGCGGGCAACACAGGCACCAGCGCCGCCAGGCAGGCATCCTCGCCCTGAGTGAAGGTGGTCTCGATGCCGCTGCCGGAATAGTTGAGCACCCGCACCTGGGGCATGAAGCGCTCGCTCAGGCGGCTGGCGGCCCGCGACAGATCGAGCTTGATGACCTCTGACGGGCAGGAGCCGACCAGGAACAGCAGGCGAATGTCGGGCCGGCGTTCCAGCAGGCGCTTGACCACCCGGTCGAGCTCGTCCTGCGCGTCGGCGAGGCCGGCCAGGTCGCGTTCGTCGAGGATGGCGGTGGCAAAGCGCGGTTCGGCGAAGATCATCACCCCCGCCGCCGACTGGATCAGATGGGCGCAGGTGCGCGAGCCGACGACCAGGAAGAAGGCGTCCTGCATCTTGCGGTGCAGCCAGATGATGCCGGTCAGGCCGCAGAACACCTCGCGCTGGCCACGCTCCTTCAACACCGGCGCATTGCTGCAGCCGGCTTCGGCCCGGATCGCGATCACCGCGCCGCCGGACTCACCGCCGTGCTGCGCACCGCGGTGTTCGCCCTGCAGGCTGCCAGGCCCTTGGATCATGCTGCCCTACCGGCTGCTGCCAGGCTGGCGACATGGTCGAGCCGGGCCGCGCGCAGTTTCAGGATGAACTGGCTGGCGTTGATGGCATAGCTGGCATAAGCGGCCAGTGCCAGCCACATCTGCTGTTCGACGCTGAGCCAGCCGACATACCAGGCGACGACATACGCGCTGTGCAAGGCCAGCACCAGCATGCTGAACAGGTCTTCCCAGTAGAAGGCCGGCGCGAACAGCCAGCGGTCGAAGACCGCCTTCTCCCAGATGCAGCCGGTCACCATGATGGTGTAGAGCGTCAGCGTCTTCACCAGCACCGACAGCGCCGCCACTTGCTCGCCCTGGCCGGTGGCCAGGAAGCGCAGCACCAGCGCCAGGCTGACCAGGAACACCAGAAACTGCAGTGGTGCCAACAGGCCTTGCACCAGCGTCCAGACACTGGCGTCGCGACGTGCACGCTGTTGCGGGGTGTAGAGCGGAGGGCGCGCACGGGCGGGGTGCGAACCTGGACTCGGGGCGACCGCCGGAAGGGCTTGATCCATCATGACCGCCAATCTAGGCCGGCGCCGATCAGATGTCAATTGTGATTGACGTAAACCTAACTGGACATTTTCGGCGGGATGGGGGAAATCCAGCTTGACGTGGCACAAGGCGGCAACGACAGTTTCGCGCTATGCCGGTCTGTCAACGCCAGTTGACCGGGCCCGCCGCAGGCACAACAAAAACAGGTTCTGAGAGATCAATCACGGTTTGCAGTCGCGATTCCTGACGCAGCGTTGCGTCGTGTTCCCGAGCCGATGTCATCGGCAGGTGCTGAAGGATCCTGGCTGCCAATCCGCCCACGAGGAGACACGTGGTGGCTGAATGGACAACCCAACGACTGGCCAAGCGCCGGCAAACATTGCCGCCCCTGGCCAACGGTCTGCACGATGCCGCGACGGGCGTCGAGTCGTACCGACCCGACCCCCCCACCTTGGCCGAGCGGTTGGCGGGCCAGCAGGCACCACTGCCCGGCACCGGCCGACCCGCGGGCGCTGCAGACGAACGGCCGCGGCCGGGCGCACCCCATCTGGTGTCCAGCAACACGTCGCAGGACATGCAGCTGTCGCGGATCGTCGAGCTGGAGATCATTCCCCGGCTGATGCTGATGCACAGCGCGCAGCCGCTGCAGGACCGCCCGCCGTTGCCTGCGCTGGTGTTGACGGACGAGCATGTCCACACCTTGGCCCGCCTGGCCGCCGAAGGCGATGCGGACAGCGCCAGCAGCTATGTGCGTGCCCTGCTCGATGCGGGCGCCTCGCAGGAGCAGGTCTTCCTGGATCTGCTGGCCCCGTGCGCGCGCTGGCTGGGCGAGCTCTGGGACGACGACCGCTACGACTTCTCGCAGGTGACGATAGGCCTGTGGCGCTTGCAGCGCGTCCTGCATGAGCAGGGCAGCCGTTTCAATCCAGTGGCCCGGCCCGACGCCGACGGCCATCGCGCCCTGCTGGCCGCCGTGCCGGGCGCGCAACATACATTTGGAGTGGTCATGGCGGCCGAGTTCTTCAGCCGGGCCGGCTGGGACGTCGAATGTGAACCCAAGGCCAGTTGGCGTGACCTGCAGAGCCGCCTGACCGGAAACTGGTTCGACATGTTCGGACTGTCCATCGCCACCGGCGACAGCATTGCCCATGTCGCCTCTGCTATTCTCGACATGCGCGAGTCCTCGGCCAACCCGCAGCTTTTCGTGATGGTCGGGGGGCCGATGGCGGCGCAGCTGCCCGATCTGGCCGCCCTGTGCGGCGCTGATGCCATGGCGTGCGAGGCCACCCATGCGGTCGAAACGGCCAACAGCGGTGTCGGCAGACACGTCAAGCAAGCTTGACGTCAAGCGGCCGCACTAGCCTCGGGTCTCACCTTCCATCCTTCATTCGTCGCGGCGGCATCCCGGTGCCGCCCCTTGCTGTCCAGGGAGCTCGATGCACACGCTTGGCACATCAGCTGATCAGCGATTCAAAGCCCCCGAGCTCTACTTCGCTGACCTGAGTGCCGACGTCCTGGCCGCGGTGGTGTCGGCCTCGGCCGATCTGGCCCTGGTGCTGGACAGCCAGGGCGTGATTCGCGACATCTCAATGGGCACCAGCCACACCAGGGAACTGGACGAGTTGCGCCAGTGGGTGGGACGGCGGTGGGCCGAGACGGTCACGATCGAGAACCGCGGCAAGGTCACCGCCATGCTGGCGGCTGCGGCGGTAGGGGCCGGCCCCGAGAGCCAGGGTCAGCGCCCTGAGCGTCAGGTCAACCACGCCCTGTCGGGCGGGGTGGAATTACCGGTCAGCTACAGCATCGTCTCGATGGGCGCGCAGGGTCGCATGCTGGCGCTGGGGCGCGATCTGCGCGAGGTGGCTTCGGTGCAACAGCGTCTGGTCGATGCCCAGCAATCGATGGAACGCGACTACCTGCGCCTGCGCCACACCGAGGCCCGTTACCGCCTGTTGTTCGAAGCGGTCGATGAAGCGGTGCTGGTGCTCGACGCCGCCTCGCTGGTCGTGTTCGAACACAACGCGGCCGCCGCCCGGCTGCTGGGTGATTCGAGCAAGCGCATCGTCGGCCGCAGCTTCACCGAACTGCTGGCGGTGGAGAGCCAGGCCGGGTCGTATGCCAAGTTCTCGCAGGCCCGCAGCACCGGCCGCAGCCAGGACATGCTGGTGCGCCTGGCCAACGGCACGGTCGAGCTGAAACTCGCCGCCACGCTGTTCAAGCAGGACAGCACGACATCACTGCTGGTGCGTCTGTCGCCGGCGCATGCCGCGGGACAAGGCCCGTCGACCAGCCGGGCTGGCGAGGCGCTGTCGCTGCTGAACGTCGTCAACGCGATGCCCGACGCGTTTGTGCTCACCGACATGCAGGGCCGCATCGTCAGCGCCAACCAGGCGTTCAGCGACATGCTGCAGCTCGCGGTGGGCGAAGCGGTACAGGGCCAATCGCTGGACCGCTGGCTGGGCCGCTCCTCGGTCGACCTCAACGTGCTGATCGGCAACCTGCGTCAGCATGGCGTGCTGCGCCTGTTCCCGACCACCCTGCGCAGCGGTTACGGCGAGCCAAGTGCGGTCGAGATCTCGGCCGTGGCGGTGCCCGATGGGCCGCAGGCCTGCCTCGGCTTCTCGATCCGCGATGTCGCCCGGCGCCTGCCGGTCGAAGGGCGCTCGAACCGCCAGTTGCCGCGCTCGGCCGACCAACTCACCGGGCTGGTGGGTCGACTGCCACTCAAGGACATCGTCGGCGAGACCACCGACCTGATTGAGCGCCTGTGCATCGAGGCGGCGCTGGAACTGACCCGCGACAACCGTGCGTCTGCCGCCGAAATGCTGGGCCTGTCCCGCCAGAGCCTCTACGTCAAGCTGCGGCGGTATGGCATCCAGGACATGGGCGCACCCGGCAGCAACTGACCCTGGACGGTCGCGCAAAAGTGTAAGCCCGGCTTGACATCTTATTGCGTCAGTTGAAAATGGGCCGATGCAGCGCCCTGCTCTTTCGACCGTCGCCGAACTGCTCAAACCGATCACCTGGTTCCCGCCGATGTGGGCCTTCGCCTGCGGCGTGGTGGCCTCGGGTCTGCCAGCCGAAGGGCGCTGGCCGCTGATCATCGCCGGGGTGCTGCTGGCGGGGCCATTCGTCTGCGCCACCAGCCAGGCCGTCAACGACTGGTTCGACCGCCATGTCGACGCGATCAACGAGCCGCAGCGGCCGATTCCCTCGGGCCGCATGCCGGGCCGCTGGGGCCTGTACATCGCGCTGATCTGGACGGTGCTCTCGCTGCTGCTGGCCTGGCAGCTCGGCACTGCCGGCTTTCTGGCGGCGTTGTTTGGTCTGCTGCTGGCCTGGGCCTACAGCGCGCCGCCGCTGCGTCTGAAGCGCAACGGCTGGTGGGGCAATGCGGCTTGTGGCCTCTGCTATGAAGGACTGGCCTGGATCACCGGCGCGGCGGTGATGACGATGGGCGAATGGCCGGGTGGGCGCTCGATGGCGCTGGCGCTGCTCTACAGCCTGGGGGCGCACGGCATCATGACCTTGAACGACTTCAAGTCGATCAAGGGCGACCGCCAGATGGGCATCGACTCGCTGCCGGTGATGCTGGGGGCAAAGGGCGCGGCTCATGTCGCTTGCATCGTGATGGCGGCCGCGCAGGTGGTCGTGGCCCTGCTGCTCTGGCATTGGGGCCAAGGCTGGCATGCACTGGCCGTGGCCGGGCTGGTTGCGGTGCAGGCACTGATGATGAAGCGCTTCGTGGCCCAGCCGGTGGAGCGCGCTGTCTGGTACAGCGGCACGGGTGTGCCGCTGTTCGTTGCCGGCATGCTGGTCAGCGCCTTTGCGCTGCGGGGGCTGGGGCCATGAGCGCGCGTGGCCGCTCCACAGCGCAAATCCCGGCGCGCGCAGCGCGGAGGGCAGTTCAGTGAAAGGTGCCGGCAGCCCGGCCTTCGGCTGGCTCGGCGTGCTGCGGCTGGGGCTGGTGCAGGCCAGCCTGGGCGCCATCGTGGTGCTCACCACCTCGACGCTGAACCGCGTGATGGTGGTCGAGATGGCCTTGCCGGCGCTGCTGCCCGGCCTGCTGCTGGCGCTGCACTACGCGGTGCAGATCAGCCGGCCGCGGATGGGCCATGGCTCCGACCTGGGACAGCGCCGCACGCCCTGGATCATCGGCGGCATGCTGACCCTGGCCCTGGGCGGCTGGCTGGCGGCGCTGGCCACCGTCTGGATGGCCAGCCGGCCGATCGCAGGCATCGCGCTGGCGGTGCTGGCCTACAGCCTGATCGGCCTGGGCGTGGCCGCCAGCGGCACCTCGCTGCTGGTGCTGCTGGCCAAGCGGGTGGCCCCCGATCGCCGTGCCGCCGCCGCGACCACGGTCTGGATCATGATGATCGCCGGCTTCGTGGTGACGGCCACCGTCGCCGGTCGCCTGCTCGACCCCTATTCGCCCGAGCGTCTGCTGGCGGTGGCCGGGGGCGTGGCCGCGGCCGCGGTCATGCTGACCGTGCTGGCCTTGCTGGGGCTGGAAGGGCGGCAGCCCGACCTGGCCGCGCGCGCTGAACGGCCCACCCCGGGCAGCTTCCAGCGCGCGCTCGGTGAAGCCTGGGCCGAGCCGCGGGCGCGCCGCTTCACGGTGTTCGTCTTCGTCTCGATGCTGGCCTTCAGCATGCAAGACCTGATCCTCGAGCCGTTTGCCGGCCTGGTGTTCGGCCTCAGCCCCGGCGCGACCACCCAGCTGTCCGGCACCCAGCATGGCGGCGCGCTGGTCGGCATGCTGCTGGCGGCCGCGGCCGGCAGCCAGTGGGCCGGCCGGCGCTGGGGCACTTTGCAGCAATGGACGGTGTGGGGCTGCGTGGCCTCGGCACTGGCCCTGGGCGGCCTGGTCGGTGCCGGTCTGGTGGGCCCGGGCTGGCCGCTGCAAGCCAATGTCTTCGCGCTGGGGCTGTCGACCGGCGCTTTTTCGATTGCCGCGATCGGCTCGATGCTGGGCCTGGCCGGCGCCGGCGCACCCGGGCGCGAGGGCGTTCGCATGGGCTTGTGGGGCGCCGCGCAGGCCATCGCCTTCGCGTCGGGCGGCCTGCTGGGCACGGCCGCCAGCGACCTGACGCGCTGGCTGCTGGCCGATGCGGGCCTGGCCTATGCCCTGGTGTTCCTGCTCGACGCCGCAGTCTTCGTCTGGGCCGCCCGACTGGCGGCCCGGGTCGAGTCCGGTGAAACCACCCGCCCGATCATCTTC
Organism: Burkholderiales bacterium; assembly: GCA_038211805.1. Classification (GTDB taxonomy): domain Bacteria; phylum Pseudomonadota; class Gammaproteobacteria; order Burkholderiales; family Burkholderiaceae_C; genus Pseudaquabacterium. Next base: position 11,423 of record JBBQVF010000130.1, read on the forward strand.
AGGCAGCTTGAAAGCACACCATGAACAGCCCTCTGCGCGCCGACTATGACGTGGTGGTGGTTGGCGGCGGCCCCGCCGGCGCCACCGCAGCCGATGACCTGGCCAGCCGAGGGCTGCAGGTGCTGCTGCTCGACCGTGCCGGCCGCATCAAGCCCTGCGGCGGCGCGATCCCGACCCGCCTGATCGACGACTTTGCAATCCCCGACGCGATGCTGGTGGCCCGCGCCACCGCCGCCCGCATGGTCTCGCCCGCCGCGGTCACGGTCGATATCCCGATCGAGGGCGGCTTCGTCGGCATG
>JBBQVF010000131.1:0-11295 GCA_038211805.1 Burkholderiales bacterium
GGCGAACTCTCGCCAATCGTGGGCCGACTCGGGTGCCTGGCACTGAAATTCAAGCTGCGCGACGGCCTCGCAAGGCGCGAAAAAGGCCTCGGCATCGGGGTTGCGAAACTCGCGCAGGCGCTGCGCCAGCCAGCGGGCACGGTCGACCTCGCCGGTGGCGGCCAGGTGGCGCGCCCAGGCGACCATCAGCCGGGTGTCGAGCAGCGAATGCGGCGCCCGCTGAAAGCCCAGCGCGGCGCTGCCGGGCGGCACCGGGTTGGTGGCTGCGGCGTAGTCGGCATGGTGGGCGAACAGCGGGCTGCGCTGGCCGTCGGCCACCCGCTCGGCCAGCGACGCCGCGCCATCACCGGGGGCGTAGATCGCCACCGCACACTGGTAGTCCAGCGCGGCCAGCAGGCCGCCTGCGCTGACCAGCAGACCGGCGGCCACGCCCCGCCAGGCGTGGCGATCGGGCGGCCGGTGGTGGGCAGGCTCAGCGGGTTGCCGGGCCCAGGCCCCGGACCCGGACCCGGACCCGGCCCCGGTTCCGACTCCGGCTCCAGCGTCAACGTCAGCGTCGCCTGCCGGCGTGCCCAGCGCAAAGCCCCAGGCCAGGGCCGCTGGCAGCAGAAAGTAGGCGTACCACAGCGGGTACTCGACCAGGCTGTGCAGGCCGATCAGCAGCACCAGCATCAGCGCAGCCCGGGCTGCGGTGGCGGCATCGGCCGCCGCCAGAACCGCCCGCCGCCAGGCCTGCACCAGCGCGGCCAGCAGCAGCGCCACCACCAAGCCGGCCAGCGGCAGGCCCAGCTCGACCGCCAGCTGCAGCAGCAGGTTGTGGGTGTGGTCGAAAAAAGCGGTCGGCCGGCCGGTGAACGCGGTCAGCGACCAGGCGAAATTGAACTCACCGAAGCCCACGCCCAGCAGCGGCTGCGCCGCGATCAGCGCCCAGGTGTTGCGGGCGATGTTGAGGCGCGAGTTGGGGCTGCTGCCGCCGGCGGTCAGGTCCGACAGGCCGCCGCTGTCGGCCAGCCGCGCGCCGGCGCCGACGGCCAGGTGGCTGAGCTCGCCCAGCCAGGCCATCGCGCCATAGGCCAATGCGTAAAGCAGCGGCGTGACGGCCAGCAACACCCGGGTGCCGGGCGACAGGCGCCGGTCGAGCGCGCCCCACAGCAGCAGCAGCAGCAGGCCCACCGCACCGGTTCGCGAGGCGGTCAGCTCGATCGCGAACACCAGCAGCGCGGCGACCGCCCACAGCGCGGCGCGCGGCAGGCGGCGCAGCTCATGCAGCCCCGCCGCGGCCACCAGCGCCCACAGCAGCAGGCTGCACAGGTGGTTGGGCTGGCGCAGGTTGCCGACGGCCCGGCCGACCAGGCCAGACGGGGCGACCCAGCCGCTGTCGGCCCAGCCGGGCAGAAACACCTGGATCAGCGCCACCCCGCTGCTGGCCACGCCCGCGACCAGCAGGGCCCAGGCGAGTGCGGCGAAGGCCGCGGGGCCGCTGGGCCGTCGCGCGGCATCGGCGCCGGCCACGACCATCACACCGGCCGCCGCCAGCAGGCCGATGGCCTGCAAGGCCAGTGACGGCGGCAGCGAGCCCAGTGCGGACGACGCGGTGGCGGCGGCGGCCACCAAGGCCAACGCGGCGAGCAGCGGGCCGGTCGACCTGTGCAGGCGCGCCGGCGCCAGCAGCGCGGCGACCGCGCCCCAAAGCGCGACGGCCAGGCATTGGTTGAGCAAGGTGGCCGATGGCGGCTGGTGGTAGGCCAGCAGGGTGGGCACAACGGCGGCCAGCAGTGCGGCGGGCAGCAGCAGCAGCGAGCAGGCAAGCAGGCGGCTGTCAGGCGCGGTGGGCGCCGGGGGGTGGGCAGACAACATCGGGGCGGGGCTGCGGCGGGCCGCGTGGGTCAAGGCGCGGGCAGTACACCACAGGTGGCAGGGCAACCGACTCGGACGGCGGGTCGGTGGTGGGTCGGTGGTGGGCAGGTGGCAGTCGGTCGGCGGCTACAAGCCCACCCAATTTTCCAGCCGCAAGCCGGGCACGCGGGCAAATTCACGGGTGTTGTTGCTGACCAAGGTCACGCCCAGTGCCAGCGCATGGGCGGCAATCTGGGTGTCGAGCGGGCCGATGGGTGTGCCAGCCGCTTCCAGCGCGGCGCGCAGCTTGCCGTAGGCCGCTGCGGCACTGCGGTCGAAGTCCACCAGTTCCAACGGCGCCAGAAACCGCTCCAGCGCCGCCGCATTGCGTGTCGAGCCCGACTTGGCGACGCCAAAGTACAACTCGGCCACCGTGATGCTCGACAAGCCCAGACCGGCCGACTCATGCGCCCGCAGCGCGGCGACCACCTCGGGCGGCCGGTGCTTGATCGCATAGATGCAGACGTTCGTGTCGAGCATGAAACGCATGGCGACCTTCGCACCCGGTCAGAACGACTCACGCGGGTCGGCCCGATCGGGCTGCACCCGGTCCGGCAACGACTCGAATTCCCCCAAGGCCTGGATCAGGCCGTCGAGCGACGGCCGGCGTGAGGGGCTGAGGATGACCCGTTGGCCATCACGCTCGATGAACACCTCGGTCATGCCCTCGAAGCGGAACGCCTTGGGCAGGCGCACCGCCTGGCTGCGCCCGTTCAAAAAGAGCTTGGCTGATTGCATGGTGTGGCTCGCTGGCAAAATAATATATCAAGTATATATCTGACAAACGCTAGCGGCGCTGCACAGGTCAGCGGCGGAGCGGTCAAGGGCTGGCCTGCGGCTGGAGCCCCTGCGATGCCGCTCAGGCCCCGGGTTCAGGCGGCGGCGCGGGCGCAGGCGGACATGGGCCGCGATGCCGTCGCCGTCCGGTGCGATCACACCCGACATTGGCAACCATCGAACAGTGTCCGGCGAAGGTACCAGATGCTCCGCACGCGCGTCCCTCCGCGCCACCTTGGCGACCCTGGCCACCTTCACGCAGCACGTCATCGACGTGACCGGCAACGAGACTGAACCGCGAGACCGGCCTTGGCACACGGCCGATTCCGAAGGCGCGTCGATCACCAAGGCGATGGCTTCGGAGACGTCAGCTACCCGGATCGCCCGGCGCCTGGCATTGCGCGGATGTGCCGACGCCGACGCCGATCTTAAACGGTGCAACTCTGATCACTTTTTGGAGGCGAGGCCGGCAATACCAGCCCTGAACGTGGTTCACAAACCAGGCGCTGCCACGTCCTCTGCTCGACTTTGACGATGCTTGTCTACGAATGGCCTGAGAGCAGGATGAGGCTCAGCCAATCGGCCAAGAACCGTCAACGCATCAGTCTGTAGGTTTGGGCTTCTGCCCGCCCGCTTGAAGACCGCCTCTGCCTCAGCCGCGTTGCCGGCGGCCAGTAAAAACGCGATGTGTCGGGCGACACTCTCTTTTGTGGTCAATCCGCCCACAACGCGCTCGCTGATTTGCAGTTTTTCCGCCATCAACAAGCCGTCCGGTGCGAGCACCCGCACGAACATCATTTCCGCATATAGATCGATCGAAGTGAGCAATGCTATTTCTGTGACTGTTCTGGTCTCTACCAGTGCTGCGCCGGGCTTGTCAGACCGCACACTCAGGGCAGCGTCGGTATAGCTTTTCTCGACCCGACTGTAGTCCCAGCCAATCAAGAAGCAAATAGCCATTGCAACCGATGCCAGCGCAATGTGGGCCGGACGCGCTGGCCGACCGATCGGTATCGCGAGCACCGGTCCAGTTGAAAACCCCAGTGCAAGCGCAAATGGCAAGAGAAAGTACAGATACCATAGCGGAAATTCCAGCATGCTGTAAACAGAAATCACCAACAGCAGGGCGCCGACAAACCACTCATGGGCTAAAACCCGCCGACGGCAAGCGGCTTGAACTCCTGACCACAGCGCCCAAACAAGCGGCACCAATATGAGCAGCGCCCCGATGATGCCAAATTCCACCGCGAGGTTCAGCACCAGATTATGGGCATGTGCCATATTCGGCTCCAACATCGGCGTAGACAACTCATTCCAACGCGCTGCCGAAAAATTGCGCCAGCCAACGCCGTACAACGGGTGCTGGGCTATCAGTTGAAGGCTGTCGCGCCACAACTCCAGGCGGCCTTCCCGGCCTTCCCGAACGATGGAAGTCACGGCGCCACTGCCGGCCTCACTGGACAGGAAATGTCCCGCCAGTCCACTTGGCCCCCAGGCCCACTGGGCGGCTGCAAAGACGGCCACCGCCAGCCACACCAAGCGCTGTCCGCTGCGCTTGTCGGCATGCGCGCGCAGCGCCAGCATCGACATCGACAGCGACAGCAACCAGGCCAGGCTGCCCGAGCGCGAACCGGAGGCCGTCACCAGGCAGGCCACCATCAGCGAGGCCAGCGCATGTGCCCAGGCGGGCAGCACGCCGCGCCACCACAGGTAGAACGCGGCGCACCAAGCCATCACTGCGAAGATGGCCAACTGGTTCGGCTGCCCCACCAGCGCAGACGCGCGGCCCAGAAACGGGCTGACAAACCAGGTAAGCCCCTGCACGTGCCAACCTGCGAGCTCGGGCAACAAGGCGACGAAATTCAGCACCAGCGCCCCGACAAGACCCACGCCAAAACCGTCGAGGATCTCCGGCGACCGGTTGCGCCAGGTAGACGCAGCAACGCACAACCAAGCGGCCAACAGCGCCTGCGCTATTGACAGCCGCGCCGTTCCGGCAAACTGGGGCAGGCTCGCCAGCAACTGGGCGACGACCAGCAGCGCCACTGCCAGCAGCGACAAGGCAGCGATTGGCACAGCACCCTTTTTCGGGTCGACAGCCATGGCCGGGCGCCAACCCAACAACACGAAAATGATCGCAGCAAAGGCCGCTGCCCATTCAGCCCAAAACGATGTGCTCGGCGCCATTTTCAGCGTCAGCACAAAAGGCGCAAACCCGAGAAAGGCGGCCGCCCAGCTGAGTATGCGTACGCCGGCGCAAACATTGGCATGGGGTTCCGGCGAAAGGAGCATTTCGGTTCTATACATCAGCCATTTTTCCCCAGAGAGGATAAAGCCAAAATCCAATCAACTCTGCAGCCGCGGGCAAGTTACGCCTTGGATTAAATTCCGAGTTCGATTCGATCTGTTTTCGAATGACCACCAAGCGCGGCTGAACAAACCCGTGGACTGGCTTGGCCTACAGCCGTCTGATCGACTTTAAACTCAACCATATGTTAGGCCATAGGGCGGCCTGATAGCTTTCGACGCAGGCAAAGTCCAGCATAGCCCTCGGCTTGCGCTTGGCCCCCCGAATTCGGGGGCCGAGCCAAACTTGGGTCCGCAACGACCGAGTTGAAGAACGGAAGCCGACGTGTCAATGAAAACGCCCACCATAGTGGGCGCATGCGAAACCGGCAAAACCGCGACGGCCTGTTGACCGTCGGTGTTACTGGCTTATGGCTTGCAGTAAACAGGTGAACTGGTCAGACAGCCACCAGACTTGGTCCAGGTCAGCGCACCCGTACCGACAGCGGGAGTGAGAACCAAAGTTGCGGCCGTGGAAGTGGTCGCCGTCGGGGTGATCGTGATAACTCCATCCGCAACCGCCACGGAACCCACGTGGGTGGTCGCTTGGGTCAAGGGGACGCCGTTGGAGCCCGAATCGCACTCCCCTGCGCCGCCCAGTTCCTGGATGCAGGTCGCGACGGCCGTCTGGTACGAGGCCCCGACAGAAACGACTTCAGCGAACTTGGCCTTCTTCGTGTAGTCCTGATAGGCCGGCAGGGCGACCGCGGCCAAGATGCCGACAATCGCGACGACGATCATCAGTTCGATCAGGGTGAAACCCTTTTGGATGCTGCGCTTCATGGTGGTGTCTCCGGAGGTTGGGGAGGGTGAGGGGAGTAACGAAAGAGGGGCGACTGCGCTCAATACTTTGCAGATCGCGTGCCAGCCCCATTTCGGGGGCTGTTTGCCGTTTCAGCGGCCATTTGTCACGCTTTTCAACCGGCCTCTGCCGCGTTTTGTCAGTCCGGGGCTTCGTCAGGTGACGTTTCTCGTCACCTCGACCGAAAACTGCGCGGGCATCAGCCGGCGCACCGGTTCAGCCCAGCGCCATCACCTGGCCAGCCGCCAGCGCCCGCACCCAGTGGCGCGGGTCCAGCGCGGCGATCTCGCCCATCACCGCGTCCAGCTCACCCGGCTTGATGTGGGTGATGAATACCTGCGCGCCCTGCGCCAGGTGCTGCAGTTCCTGGCCCAACGCGCTGGGATGCAGGTGGCGGCTGACGGCGGCCAACTGGCATTCGTCGTTGCGGAACGCGGTCTCGATCACCAGGCTGTGCACTTTCAGCCCCTGCAGCCGCTGCCACAGCGCCGGGTTGGGTGCGGTGTCGCCGGTGAAGACCCAGGCGCCGTCGCTTGCGCCCAGCACCGCAAAGCCCACCGCCGGCACGGTGTGCAGGGCCGGCAGCACCTCGATGGCGTGGCAGCCGATCTGCAGCTGGTCACCGATGGCGAAGGGCTGCAGCGCCAGGATCGGCGCATCGGCCGACGGCAGGCGGGTGAAATCAGGCCAGATGATGCCGTTGAAGACATGGGCGCGCAGCGCCTCCAGCGTGGCCGGCAGCGCATGCACGGTGATCGGGGCACGGCCGGCACGGCGGCGCATCACGCTGTCGGCCAGCAGCGGCACGCCCAGCACATGGTCGAGGTGCGAATGGCTGAGCAGGATGTGGTCGATGCGGGCCAGCTCGTCGAGCGTGAGGTCGCCCACACCGGTGCCGGCGTCGATCAGTACGTCGTCGCCGAGCAGGAAGGCCGTGGTGCGGCATCCCGCCGCGATGGAACCCGAACAGCCTAGGACGCGGATGTGCATGGATCAGGGCGGGCCCCGGGAGCCGGCCGTTGCGATGGCGGACCGCAAGCGCCGCACCGAGGATCCCCGGCACGCCCGCTGCGTCGAAACCACATGGTGCAGGGCTCATGGGCCGGCCGCAAGCCGCGGACCGGCGATTTCCGCACGCTGCCTGGGGCGCCGACCTAGTGTGTGCGGCGCGCCGTGAACTCGGTCACGTCCGGGTCAGGGGAACGGAGGGGCTAGCGCTTCGGTTCTGCCCTGCGGCAAGCGACAGCCTACGATGCATGCAGCAGTCCCAACCCAGTGAACGCCGCGAAACCGGCTCCGCCGGGCCGCCGGCGTGCCTTGCAGGCCGCGCCGGTCTTGGCAGCCCGGCCCCTCGCCAGGCATTCAAGATCCACTGGACCTTGCATGTCCGGGCTCGGCCCCCTTGAGGGGGCGCGCGAAGCTCGTAGGGGGGGCCTAACTCACCCGTGGATGAACTGCATCTGCGTGCCGGCCAGCTCGATCAGGTCGCCGTTGGCCAGCGGGGCGGTTTCGGTGACCAGCGGCACACCGTTGATGCTGGGGCGGCTGGCGCCCTCGACATGGGCCAGCACAAAGCCGGTGGGCCGGCGGGTGATCGACGCCACTTGCACGCCGGGCTTGCCAACGGTGGTGACCACCTTGGTCAGGGTGACGGCGCGGCCGGCCGCCGCGCCGCTGAGCACCTTGATCGATGCCGCCTGGCCGGCCGAGGCCTGCAGGGCCGGCGCCAGATTGGGGATGGGTGAGGTGTGGCTGTACGGGGTGTGCGGCACGCCGGCGCTGCCCGGACGCATGATCATCGTCTGCTCGAAGTTGCCCGCGTCTTCGACCAGGTACTTGATCTTGTACTTGCCGATCTCGACCGTGTCGTTGTGGGCCAGCATCTGCTTCTTGATCGCCTTGCCGTTGATGTAGGTGCCGTTGGTGCTGTTGAGGTCTTCGATGAAAACGTCGTTGCCCAGCATCTGCAGCACGGCATGCTCACCGCTGACGGCCAGGTTGTCGATCACGATGTCGTTGTAGGGGCGGCGGCCCAGGGTGGTCTTGTCCTTGGTGATCTGCACGTCCTTGATCACCACGCCGTCGAGAGACACCACCAGCTTGCCCATGCTTGACCTTTTGTATGTCTGACTGTCCTCGGGATCCGGACCGGGCATGTCGGCCGATGTGGCGCCAGCAAGTCGCTTCAGCGTCCGAACTTCCACCACGGCCGCGCAGCCCCTGGGGGGCCTCCTGCCACGCGAACCAGGATCACGGCGATATTATCCTTTCCGCCCGCGTCGTTGGCGGCGGCGATCAAGGCGCCCCCTGCGGCGGCCAGCCCCTCATGGGTCTGCAACAGGCGGGCGATCATCGCGTCATCGAGCATGTCCGACAGGCCGTCCGAACACATCAGGTAGACGTCTCCCGGCTGCATCTCGTGCAGATGGGTTTCCAGCAGCACCGTGTCTTCGACACCCACCGCGCGCGTGACCAGGTTCTTGTTGGCCGAGAACGCGGCCTGCTCGGGGGTGATCAATCCGGCGTCGATCTGCTCTTGCAGCAACGAATGGTCGCGGGTGATCTGCGACAACTGGCCGCCGCGCCAGCGGTAGGCCCGCGAATCGCCCACATGGCCCAGCCGCAACTGGCCGTCGCGGAACACGGCCACCACCAAGGTGGTGCCCATGCCGGCGTACTGCGGATTGGCATTGGCGGCGTTGAAGATGGCGCGGTTGGCGTTGTCGACGCAGATGTCCATCGCGCGACGCACTTCGATGTCGCTGGCGCGGCTGGCAGCTTCGGCCAGCCAGCGGCCGAGCTCGGTCTTGATGAACGAGGTGGCCATGTTGCTGGCCACTTCGCCAGCGTTGTAGCCGCCCATGCCGTCGGCCAGCACCGCCAGCGACGTGCCCTCGTCGACCGCGACCGAGTCTTCGTTGTTGCTGCGCGCGCGGCCGGTGTCGATGGCGTGGAAATACTCGAAGGGCATGCTGGGCGCTGCGGCGGCTGCGATGGTGGAGGGCTGGTGATCGGTTGCGGGCCGTGGCGGCAGGTTGCGCGCTGCGGCGGGCAGACTCGGCGGAGACCACAACGACCGCTGATTGTGCCCTGTCAGACCCGGCGCGAAACGCCGCGGCAGGCGGTTACAGGCAGGGTGCCACGGTCGGCGTCAGGACGCGGGCCATCAGGGCGGACAGCGTGGCCACCTGCGCCGACCAGGCCACCAGGTCCGCGGGCCGGTCAGCCGGGTTGCTTGCCAGCAGTTGCTCGACCGCAGCCACGGCGGCGGGCGGCAGGTCGGGGCGCAGGCGGGCCAACGACGCCGGTGGCTGGCTGGCGGTGGCCTGCAGCAACTCACCCAGGGTGGCGGCCTGGTGCGGGCGGCGGCCAGCCAGCAGTTCGAACAACATCACGCCCAGCGCGTAGGTGTCGCCCGCCGCAACGGCCGGTGCCCCGGCCAACTGCTCGGGCGCCATGTAGGCGGGAGTGCCCAGCGTCAGGCCGGTGCGGGTCGCGCTGGCGTCTTCAAGGCGGGCCACGCCGAAATCGGCGAGCTTGACCTGCCCGTCGGCCAGGTTGATCAACACATTGGCGGGTTTCAGGTCGCGGTGCACGATGCCGTTGGCATGGGCATGGGCCAGCGCCGCGGCCACCCGCGCGCCGATGCGCAGCACCAGGGTTTCGGGCAGCAGCAGGTGGCGCTGGGTGTAGCGGCTGAGGTCGACGCCGCGCACCCGTTCCATCGCCAGCCAGGCGCCGCCGGGCTGCAGGCCGGCTTCGATCACGGCCACGATGTCGGGATGGTCGAGCCTGCGCGCCAGGTCGGCTTCGCGCTGCAGGCGTTGCAGCCATTCTTTGCGCTGAACGTCGGGCAGGTCGATCGGCAGGCTGATCAGCTTGACGGCAACGGTGTTGCCGGTGCGCAGGTCGATGGCCTCACGCACCTCGGCAGACGCGCCCTGGCCCAACCGCGCGCCCAACCGGTACCGACCGGCCAGCAAGGGCGGCCCGTCGTCGATGCGCAGCGCAGGTGTGTGGCGCGTCGCGTCGCGTCGGAGAGAAAACCAAGCCATGAACACCTCCTGCTGGCCCCGCTGGGCAGGCTCCTGAAAACCTTATCACGGCCGCGTGGCGGCCGCCATCGGTCCAGGGGTATCTGGTGGTGGGCTTGTTCAGGATCAGGTCGTGCCAGCGGCCGCTGCGGCCTGCCGCCGCTTCATCAACAAGCCGACCGCCAGTACCAGCAGCGCACCGAAAATGCCCGCGGCAAAACGCAACGTGGCCACGGCCTCGCCCGGGCCGGCTTGCGGCACGACCGAAGCGACCGCCGGGTCGCCGACGGCCATCGTGCCGGCGATCCAGCCCAGCAACATGCCACCGAGCGTGATGACCGCCGGGAAGCGATCCATCAGCTTGATGACGAATTGGCTGCCCCAGACGATGATCGGGATGCTGACGAGCAGGCCAAACACCACCAGCGGCATCTTGTGGTCACCGCCGGCACTCTCGGCGGCACCGGCGATGGCGATGACGTTGTCTACGCTCATCACCAAATCGGCCACGATCACCGTGCGTACCGCCGCCCACAACCGGTCAGAGCTCTGCACGCTGCCATGGGCGTCGTCGTCGCCCGGCGCCAGCAGCTTGACGCCAATCCAGAGCAGCAGCGCTGCGCCGACCAGCTTGAGGTAGGGGATCGCCAGCAGCGTCAGCGCGAAGAAGATCAGGATCACCCGCAACACGATGGCGCCGACCGTGCCCCAAAGAATGCCCTTCGTTCGTTGGGCGGGCGGCAATTTGCGGCAGGCCAACGCGATCACCACCGCGTTGTCACCGCCCAGCAGGATGTCGATCATGATGATCTGGCCCACGGCGATCCAGAAATCGGCGTGCATGAATTGGTCCATCGACTGTCCTTTGGGTACTCTTGCTTGGCGTCTGGAGTTTAGGGTGCGCATGCGCCCGACTCGGTGCGGAAACTACATAGCGGCCGCTCGTCGGTCAGAACGACACAAGCCACCCGAGGGTGGCCTGCGGCGTACAGGCCGGGCCGCCAGCCCAGCCGGGCGACCGGGGTTTTACAGCAGCGCCTTCAGCAACCGCGCCATCTCGCTGGGGTTGCGGGTGATGGTGAAGCCGCATTCCTCCATCACCGCCAGCTTGGCGTCGGCGGTGTCGGCGCCGCCCGAGATCAGCGCGCCGGCGTGGCCCATGCGCTTGCCGGCCGGCGCGGTGACACCGGCGATGAAGCCGACGATCGGCTTCTTCATGTTCGCCTTGCACCAGCGTGCGGCCTCGGCCTCATCGGGCCCGCCGATCTCGCCGATCATGATCACCGCGTCGGTGCCCGGATCGTCGTTGAAGAGTTGCATCACGTCGATGTGCTTCAAGCCGTTGATCGGGTCGCCGCCGATGCCCACCGCGCTGGATTGGCCCAGGCCGATCTCGGTGAGTTGCGCCACCGCTTCATAGGTCAGCGTGCCACTGCGGCT
>JBBQVF010000132.1:0-11236 GCA_038211805.1 Burkholderiales bacterium
AAGGCTGGTGAGCTGGGCGCGCAGCGAGTGGCGCAGTTTGGCGTCAAGAGCACCGAGCGGCTCGTCCAGCAGCAGCACCGACGGCTCGAGCACCAGCGCGCGGGCAAGCGCAATCCGCTGCTGCTGGCCACCGGAGAGCTGGCTGGGCCGGCGCTTGGCGTACTCGGACATCTCGACCAGCTCTAGCGCGGCGTCCACCTTCGGCTTGCGCTCTGCCTTGGGCACGTCGGCCCAACGCAGGCCGTACTCGACGTTCTTCCACACGTCCATGTGCGGGAAGAGCGCGTAGCTCTGGAAGACCGTGTTGACGGGGCGCTTGTGGGGTGGGGTCTGGGCCACATCAGTGCCGTCGATCAGGATCTGGCCGTCGGTGGGCTGCTCGAAGCCGGCCAACATGCGCAGGGTCGTCGTCTTGCCACACCCGGAGGGGCCGAGCAGTGAGAAGAACTCTCCTGAGGCGATGTCGAGGTCAATGCCGTCCACGGCGATCGAGCCACCCTCGAACTCCTTGCGGAGGCCCCGAATTGTGATCGATCCGCCACCGGTCTGCGTTGTGTCGTCAGTCATGCGCAGGAGTCTAGGGGGATCGAGGGGAGGCGCGTGGCCCACTGACTGAATATTCAGTGAAGATGTCACAACAAAGTGGGCGCGGCCAGTAGGTTAGCGGCGTGGTGCAGGCAAACGCGGCGCGAACCAGCCGCCAAGATCAGGTCGAGCAGCGGCGTGCAGAGCTGCTCGAGGCGGCCAAACAGGTCGTTCTCGAGCGGGGCCTCTCGCACACGCGGGTAGCCGACGTCGCGGCTGCCACGCGCGTCAGCGGTGGCCTGATTCACTACCACTTCGCCACCAAAGACGTCCTGCTCAGCGAGATGCTGCGCACCGAAGCCGAGCGCGACATCGCCAAGGCGCGACGCCTCGCGACCGGCACCGGCACGTCTCTGCAGCGGCTCGACCGGGTGATGCGCGAGTTCGTGCCCAGTTCGCGCAACGACCAGACCTGGGTGCTCTGGATCGATGCCTGGGGGGCTTGAGCCCGCACGGCCGCCCGAAGGGCTCAACCACCGTAGTGCGCAGCACGGAGGTTGCCTGATGAGCCCGCACGGCCGCCCGAAGGGCTCAACCACCGCAGTGCGCAGCACGGAGGTTGCCTGATGAGCGCGCACGGCCGCCCGAAGGGCTCAACCACCGCAGTGCGCAGCACGGAGGTTGCCTGATGAGCGCCATCGACCTCAAGGTACTGGATGAGCGTGTGGCCCGCCACCTGCCGGCCTATGCCACGCCGGGCAGCGCCGGGCTCGACCTGCGCGCTTGCCTGGACGCGCCGCTGGTCATCGAGCCCGGCCAGACGGTGCTGATCCCGACCGGCCTGGCGGTGCACCTGGCCGACCCGGCGCTGGCCGCGATGATCCTGCCGCGCTCGGGCCTGGGCCACAAGCACGGCATCGTGCTGGGCAACCTGGTCGGCCTGATCGACAGCGACTACCAGGGCCCGTTGATGGTCAGTTGCTGGAACCGAGGCAGCGCCGCGTTCACCGTGCAGCCGCTGGAACGCATCGCGCAGATGGTGATCGTGCCGGTGGTGCAGGCGCGGTTCAGGCGGGTCGACGAATTCGGCCTGTCCGATCGCGGCGAGGGCGGTTTCGGGTCGACCGGCCAAGCGTGATGCGGCTGTCCAGGGTGCTTTGCGGCGCCTGAGACTGCGGCCGCGGCGATGTTTCAGTGCAGTTGCTGAGACCCCGGCGCAGCGTGCAGCAGGCTGACGGCGCCCTCGTCGACCGAGCGGGCGGTGGCCTCGTCCTCGGTGGCTTCGCGCACCGCTTTCACGCTCACCTGCAGCCGCAAGGCGATGCCGGCCAGCGGGTGGTTGGCGTCGAGCACCACATGGTCGGGGTAGATCTCGGTGATGGTGTAGATCGCCTGGGCCGGCATGTCCGGCGTGGCCGCGCCTGCGGGCAGGCCGTCGAACTGCATGCCCACTTCGATGTGCTCGGGAAACACGCTGCGCGCCTCGAAGCAGACCAGGGCCGAGTCGTATTCGCCAAAGGCGTGTTCGGGCTCCAGGTGCAGCTCGGTTTCGAAGCCGGCGCGCTGGCCGGCCAGCGCTTCTTCCAGCTTGGGCAGCAAGTCGTCGCCGCCGTAGAAGAACTCGACCGGGTCGGTCAGTTCGTCCAGGGTCTGGCCTTGGGCGTCGGCCAGCGTCCACAGCAGGCTGACGACGCAGGGGGTGTTGATCAACATCCGGGAATGATCGCACAGGGCCGCTGGCCCGCCGGGCGCGCGACGACAATCCACGCCATGGATGTCACCCGAGCGTTGCCCTTGCTGGGGGGCTTGTCCCCCGCCACCTTCATGCGTCGCCACTGGCAGAAAAAGCCCTTGCTGGTGCGGCAGGCCTGGCCCGGCGTGCAGCCGCCGATCACCCGCAGCGCCTTGTTCGACCTGGCCGGCACCGACGGCGTCGAGTCGCGCTTGCTGACCCGGTTCGACGCCGACTGGCGCCTGCGCCACGGCCCGTTTGCCCGGCGTGCGCTGCCGCCGCTGAAGCAGCCCGACTGGACGCTGCTGGTGCAGGGGCTCGATCTGCATTGGCAGCCCGCGCACGAGATGCTGCAGCCTTTCCGCTTCGTGCCCGAGGCCCGGCTCGACGATCTGATGATCTCTTACGCCAGCGATGGCGGCGGTGTCGGCCCGCACCTCGATTCCTACGATGTGTTCTTGCTGCAGGTGCAGGGCCGGCGGCGCTGGCGCATCGGACCGGTCGCCGACCGCAGCCTGGTGCCGGGGTTGCCGGTGCGCATCCTGGCGAACTTCCAGCCGACCGAGGAGTGGCTGCTGGAGCCCGGCGACATGCTCTACCTGCCGCCACTGTGGGGCCATGAGGGCGTGGCCGAAGGCGAGTGCATGACCTGCTCGGTGGGTTTCCGAGCCGCCACCGCCACCACGCTGGCGCAAGAGCTGCTGCACCAGCTGGCCGACGACCTCGAGCCGCCCGAAGCCGGCGCGCGCGAGGCGATCTACCGCGACGCTGCGCAGGCCGCCACCGCCACGCCGGGCCGGCTGCCCGCCAGCCTGCGCGATTTCGCCCAAAAATCTTTGGCCCGGGCGCTGGCCGACCCGCGCGCACTCGACCGCGCGCTGGGTGTGCTGATGAGCGAACCCAAGCCGCGCGTCTGGTTCGACGCTGGCCAGGTCTTGCCGGCCGTTTGCGGCGTGGTGCTGGACCGGCGCAGCCGCATGGCTTACGACGATCACCATGTTTTCCTCAACGGCGAGGCCTTCGACGCTGGCGGCCGCGACGCCCGCCTGATGCGCCAGTTGGCCGACCAACGCCGGCTGGAGGTCGGCGATGTCGGCCGGCTTAGCGCGGGCGCTCGTGCGCTGCTGGTGGACTGGGTCGAAGCGGGTTGGCTGCAGCCGCAGGTTTGACGTCCGCCCGGCCAGCATCAGGATGGACTCGAACGCTGAACCCGACGCCCGCCTGGCCGGTGTGCACCATGGCCGCGAGACCTGCCGCGCCTTGTTGCGGCAGGCGCTGCTGGACCTCGGCGCACCGGAGTCCACGGCCACCGACACGGTCACCAACACAACCGCCGACACGGCCACCGACACGGTCACAAACACGACCACCGACACGGCCGCGCCGCGCCAGCGGCCGCGGCAAGTCTGGCTGGTCGATCGGCACTTTGCCGACTGGCCGCTGGACGAAACGGCGGTGCTCGACAGTTTGTCCCGTTGGCTGCGACCGGGCGGCCGCAGCCTGGTGCTGGTCGGCCTGGACTTCGACAGCACCGCACGTGCGTTGCCCCGGTTTGCGCGCTGGCGTCGCGACTGGTCTCACCGCATCGAGGTGTGGGGTCCAGCCGATGGTTCGATGCCCGCCGCGCTGCGGGGTCTGTTGGCCGCTGGCGTGGCCTGGCAGTGGCTGGATGCGCCGGACTGGCGGCTTCGGCGACTCTCCGATCCGGTGCAGATTCGCGCGCTGCACGAACAGGCTGCAGACTTTTTGCAACGTTGTGAGCCGGCTTGGCCAGCGACCACCTTGGGTTTATAGGGGCCTTCCCTAGGTTTGGCTATAATCCTGGGCTGGAACTTTGGGCGGTAGCGCTCATTGGATCCGATTTCTGCACACATCGGCAGCTTTGCTTCTTGCAGCCAGTCGGCTGAATGTGTCAGATCCCCTACCGGTTTTGTTGATCGACACTTTTCACTGAGGATACAAATGAACAAGTCGCTCCTGTTGGCTACCCTGATCGCCGCCGCCGCCCTGACCGCCTGCGGCAAGAAGGAAGAAGTTGCCGCCCCCGCCGCGCCCATCGTGGCTGCGCCGGGCGCTGCGGGTGCTTCGGCGGTGAACGCTGCTGCCTCGTCGGTGGCTGACTCGGCCGCTTCGGCCGCCGCCGTTGCCGCTGCCGGTGTTGCTGACGCGGCTGCGTCGGCCGCCGCGATGGCCGCCAGCAAGTAATCCGGCTTTGCCGGATCAAGAAAAGCCGCCTTCGGGCGGCTTTTTGCCGTCTGTCGCAGCGGTTTTTTCAATCGACCGGCGATTGCGAACCCGCGCTGTCTGCACCGTGCAGTGCCTTCATCGGACAACTTCTACGTTGAACCGGGCTGCACCGTAGACATCGCAACCCGGTGCAGTGCAACGGACCATGCCGGCAAGAGCCGACCCGACGCCTGAATGAGCGCGCCCGGCAGCCACCGCGGCGGCGCCAGTCGGCAGCTTGAGAAACCAATCCTCGCGGCCGCTGCTGACCTTCGAAAAGTCGCGTGGGTGCTCGGACACCAGCACGACGAACTGCTCGGTGCCGGTCGGCTCGAAGGTGTCCAGCGGCCAAGCCGGCTGCGGCAGGCTCAACGGTTTGCCCGCGCGAATGCGGTTGTCGCTGGACCGGCTGTTCGGAAACAACAGCAACAGCGAACCGTCGGGCCCGCCGACCAGCACGTAGACATGGCCGTCGCGGGCCGAGTCGATGGTGAACGCCAGCCGATCGCGGCCGATCCGCAGTGTCGATTGGGCCGCGCTGGCCTGCACCCTGAAGTCGGGCTGCCGGCCCTGCATCACGCGGTCGAACTCGGCGGCCACCGAGCCCGGTGCCCGCGCAGCGAGGGTGCCGGCGGTGGCGCTGGCCGAGGGGGCTGTCGGGCTGGCCGCGGTCACCGTCGACACGGCGGGCGGCAGGTCGACCGCGGGCACGGCCGCCGCCGGCGGCGGCTGCGGTGCCGATTGCCGCTGGCCGGCCCAGTACGCCAGCCCTCCGGCCAGCGCCACGGCCGCCGCCACGCCGCTGATCAGCCCTGCCCGCGACGGGCTCGCGTCGGCCGTCGGCGCGGGCTCGCGGGCCGATGCGGGCGCAGCGGCACGGGCGACGGCCGGCGCGGCTGCCTTGCCCGAAGGCAACCCTGGCGGCGGCAGGGCAGGGCCGCCGGGGGCGATGCCCAGCGCCTGGCGCAACGCGCTCATCGACGCTGTGCGCTCGGCCGGCAGCACCCGCAGGCCGTCGTCGATCGCTTGCAGGAAGCGCGGCGAGTAGCGACCGGCAGCGCTGCGCAGCAGCGGCACGTAGCTGTCGGCCACCGTGCGGGCCACCGACACTGGCGGCTTGCTGCCCATCACCGCGCCGTGGACCACGGCGCACAGTGCGTAGACATCGGTCCACGGCCCCTGTTTGAGCGAGGGCATTTCGGCGTACTGCTCCACCGGCGCATAGCCGGGCTTGAGGATCGCGGTGAGCGCCTGCGTCGCGTCACCGATGACCTGGCGCGCGGCGCCGAAATCCAGCAGCAGCGGGCGGCCGCTGTCGGCCAGCATCAAGATGTTGTCGGGCGCGATGTCACGGTGCAGGCAATGCTCGGCATGGATGATCTTCAGCGCGTCGGTCAGCGATGCCAGCAAGGCCATCAGCCACCGCTCGTCGGGCGGGCTGCCCATCTGCCGCAGCCGCTCTTTCAGCGTCACGCCCTCGTAGAACGGCATCACCATGTAGGCCGTGCCGTTGGCCTGCCAGAAGCGGTAGACCTTCAGCAGCGACGGGTGGTCGAACTGGGCCAGCAGACGCGCCTCGTTGATGAAGCTGTCCATGCCGGCGTCGAACACCGGTCGGTTCTTCTCCGAGGTGACCACCACGTCCAGCACACCGGCGCGGCTGGCCAGCGAAGCCGGCATGTACTCCTTGATGGCTACCCGGCGCTGCAGCGAATGGTCCTGCGCCAGGTAGACGATGCCAAAGCCGCCTTCGCCCAGCAGCCGCAACAGTTCGAACTCGGCCAGGTGGGTGCCCACCGGCAGCGCATTGAAGCGCGCGGGCTCGCGGCGGCCGCGGGGCAGCATCTCGGTCGCCGCCCAGGCGGCATCCTGCGAGCGGTTTCCGGGCGTCGTCCGGGGGGCATCGTCGGAGGGAAGACTGCTCATCGGGGCTCGGTCCGGCGCCGTGGTGGCGCCGCATTGTCGTTCAGGTCGGCACTGCCGCAGCCCTGGTAGAGGGCCGCCTCCCGGGCCGGCCGTCAGCGCCGCTGGTACTGCAGGCTGCCGAACAGCGCCTGGCGCGCGGTGTCGTCGGTCATCGGCTTGCGCAGGTCGGCCAGCACCTCGACGCCGC
Organism: Burkholderiales bacterium; assembly: GCA_038211805.1. Taxonomy (GTDB): domain Bacteria; phylum Pseudomonadota; class Gammaproteobacteria; order Burkholderiales; family Burkholderiaceae_C; genus Pseudaquabacterium. Next base: position 6,597 of record JBBQVF010000132.1, read on the forward strand.
GCCGCACCGCCGGTCGCGCGGCGATCTCGTCGAACCAGCCCTTCAGATGCGGGTAGTCGACCCAATCGATGCCCTGGTTCTTCCACGATCGCAGCCAGGGAAAGATGGCGATGTCGGCAATCGAATACGCCCCGCAGCCGATGTAGCGGCTCTTGGCCAGCCGGCGGTCGAGCACACCGTACAGCCGCTTGGCCTCGTTGGTGTAGCGCTCGATCGCGTAGGGCAGCTTCTCGGGGGCGTAGATGCGGAAGTGGTGGGCCTGGCCCAACATCGGTCCCAGCCCGCCGATCTGGAACATCAGCCACTGCAGCACTTCGTAGCGTGCGCCCAGGTCATCGGGCAGCATGCGCCCGGTCTTGGCGGCCAGGTAAAGCAGGATGGCGCCCGACTCGAACAGGCTGATCGGCTGGCCGCCAGGCCCGTCGGCGTCGACGATGGCCGGAATCTTGTTGTTGGGGCTGATGGCGAGGAAGGACGGGTCAAACTGCTCGCCAGTGCCGATATTCACCGGTATCACGCGGTATGGCAGGCCGCATTCCTCCAGCATGATGTGAATCTTGTGCCCATTGGGCGTTGCCCACGAATACACATCGATCATCGGTCGTCCCCGGTTGTTGCATCGGCGGCTGCCACGAATCGACTCTAAACCATGCTGAAGTCCTTGCTACGCCTGCTTGCCCGGGGTTCGGCGTCGCCCGAATTGTCGACGCTGCAGCAGTGGGCCGAAAACCGCAACCACGGCTTTCGCCGCGTGCGTGACTCCGACGGCTGTGTCATCGACGGCATGCAAGGCGCGCAGGCCTGGCGCGTCGAGTGGGGCGCCTCGCAGCGTGACTACATTCCTTGCTTCGAATTGCGCTTCATCGCTGAACTGGACTTGCCGCACCCGCTGATGGCGATGGTGTTGAACCGCAGCCTGCTCGAGGTGATGGAGAAGACGGTCTACGACTTGTTCGTCGACGACGTGCAAACCCGCATCGACACCGACACGCCACCGGAGATGCGCTGGCTGGTGATGCACAGCAAGGCCAGTGGCGCCGACCTGGGCCGGCTGCGCGATCGTTATGGCGCGGTGAGCAGCATCTTGCCGTGGCTGCAGCAGTGGCTGGGCGGCCCGCTCAACGATGCGCTGGCGACCAGCCTGGACCTGGTCGGACCCGACGAACCGGTGGTGCTGACCATCGGCCGCGGCCGACTGACGTTGCGCACGGCCATGCCGCAACCCGACGCCCAGCGGCTGGCGCTGTGGTTCTCGGTGTTCGAGCACGCGATGCGCGAGGCCAAGCGCCTGGGCACCGAATGGCGCGACGCCGCAGCGGGTGGGCTGACCACCCAGCCCAGCGCCTGGTCGAACAGCGAACTCGTGCGCACCAGCGTGCCCGGTGTCTAGGAGGCTGTCGGGCTTGGGGACGGGTCTGCGTTGAAGCTGGAAATGGGCTCAGCATAGGCGCCAAGCACAGCCATGCCGGGCGGCATGGCGCGCATTGGCAACGACGGACCAGCCCATTTCCAGCTTCAACCCGAAGGGCCAGGGCGCAGGCCCGTCCCCAAGCCCGACAGCCTCCTAGCGCTGACCCAGGCGCCGGCCCGGGCGGCTTCAGCCCTCGGCGATGTCGAGCAGCTTGTCCCGCGACAGCACCACCAGCCGGGTCGGTTCGACGCGCACGGCGCCTTCGCGCTCGAAGCCCTTCAGCTCCTGGTTGACGCGCTGGCGCGAGGCGCCCAGCAGTTGCGCCAGGTCTTCCTGCGCCAGTTGCAGGCCGATGCGGATCTCCTCGCCCTGCTCGATGCCGTAGCTCTTGGCCAGCAGGATGATCTGCTTGGCCAGGCGCGCCGACAGTGGCTTGGTGTTCAGATCCTCGAACTGGTTGAACATCAACCGTAAGCGGCGGCAGTTCAGTCGCAACAGGGCGTCGTAAAGCTCGGGGTGCTGGGCCAGCAGCTCCTTGAAATCGGCCTTGCGCACGCACAGCAGCGTGGTCTCGCCGTGGGCGTCGGCGTCGTGGGTGTGCGGCAGGCCGTCGAACAGCGAGATGTCACCGAACCAGACCCCGGGCTCGCAGTAGGTCAAGGTGACCTGTTTGCCCGACAGCGACACCAGCGACACGCGCACCGCGCCGCGGGCCACGCCGTACCAGTCTTCGGCCGGGATGCCGCGCGCTGCCAGCGCGGCGCCGTCGCCGAGGCGGCGCACGTAGGCGCGGGACAGGATCGCGTGGCGCAGCGGCTGTGAAAGCTTGGAGAACCACGCACCTGACTCGATGTTCTGACGCTCTTCGATGCTGAGTACCGGGGTGTTCATGTCGGGTTCCTGGGGCGATCAACACGCCACCTTGTGCACAGTATGGTCGAACTGGGTGGCCCGCCCCGACCGAGACCGCGCCTGGCTGCGCCCGTTTTCGCCCTCCCCTCGCGCCAGAACGCGACGGCAGCCCTTGTGCGAGTCAGGAACATCGCCAAGTCGATGCAGGCGATGGTCGCGTTCGAGACCCCATTGGCACGCCCGGGTTGGCGGTCGTGGCCGGCTGGCGAGCTGACCATGGTGAACCCCCGCCACCAGGGTCGGGCCGGTGAGCAGGCGGCGCAACAGCGAATTCCGGCCGCTTTGAGGCCTGTGGGGCCGTCGGTCGTCGGGGGCCTGCGTGCTAGAGTGAAAAAACTCTGTCTGGATGACCACGATTGGCTGAAACCTGTTGGCGCGGGCAGCGCGGGAAGCGTTTCCCGCAGCTCGCGATCGTTGTGCCGGTGGCCGTGGCGGCGGGCCTGCTGTCGTTTGCCAGGCCGGGCCATGGCCAGGTATTTGAACTTCAGATGGCTGCGGTCGCGTTCAGCAGTGCGCTTGACTTGTCGCTGTCGCCGCCCGTGCGCCACCGCGGGCTCGACAGTTCGACCGGCAAACCCCTGCGATCGTTCACTGCCAGCCGACCTCGCGACCCGGGCGGCCTGCGACTGGACCGCCGGTTGCCAATGGCCCTCTTGGCGCTGGCCCGGCCGCTGCGGCTGCCCGACAGCGTCTTGGCTGCCCCCGGCGACGTGGTCCTGGGCGTGCAGGCGGCGCTGGCCGACGCCGCCGGCCAGACCGCGACTGATCAGATCCGGTTGCTGGAGCAGCAGGTGCAGCAGGTCTTGACCGAGGCCCGGAGGCAACAAGACGAGCTGGCGCAGCTGCGCCAGCGCTTGTCGACGGCCGACTCGGCCAACGCCTGGTTGCCTTGGTTGCTGTGGGGCTTGGGCGCCAGTGGCATGCTCGTGGGCTGGCTGGGCCTGCGGCTGCGCCGCCTGCAACGTGAACATGAACAGCGGCATTGGGCTGCCGCTGCCGCTGCCGATGGGTTGCAGCCCTCGTCGACCGCAGATCTCGACGAGGCCGGCGACTCGCCCTTGCTGCCATCCGGCCAGCGCACGCCGTCGACCCGCCACGGCGGCGGGCCGGCAGCGGCGGCGACCACTCCGGACATGACCATCGCGCAACCCATGATGGTGACGACCGCGGCACCGCCGCCGGCCATGGCGGCGCGATCGTCGGCCGAGTTTTCGCTCGGCACCGGCGTGCCGCCACGGCCAGTCTCGGTCGAGGAGCTGCTCGACTTGGACCAGCAAGTCGACTTTTTCCTCGTGCTGGGTCAGGAGCAGGCGGCCATCGAGTTGCTGCTGAGCCATGTGCGATCGACCGGTGGCACCAACGCGCTGCCTTACTTCAAGCTGATGGAGATCTACTGCCAAAAGGGCGACGAAGAGGCTTACGAGCGCACGCGCGAACGCTTCAATCAGCGGTTCAATGCGTTTGCGCCCGCGCTGGGCGGTGACTTGCAGGCAGGGCGCAGCCTGGAAGCCTACCCTGACACGGTGTTGCGCCTGCAGCGCGCTTGGCCGCAACCGCTGCGTGCCGTGGCCGAGCTCGAATCTCTGTTGTTGCGTCGCGCCGACCTGGAGCCGTTCGACCTGCTGGCCTACCGCGACATCCTGATGCTGCACGCGCTGGTACGCGACCTGCCGGCCGGTGCGCTGCAACCAGCCACGACGACCGTGCCCAAGCCGGCACTGGCGCCTCGGCCTGTGCTGGTGCTGCCTGACGCGCTGGCCCCGTCCGACGACGGGGTCGACTTGCTGCTGCCGCTGGGCGATGGCCCGCGGGACCGCACCGCGGCCTACCCGCAGGTGTCCGAACGTGCCAGTGCCCAGGCGATGCTGGCCGAGTGGGTGTTCACCCGCAGCACCCAGCCCGGCCGACCGGTCGACGACGACACTGCCGCCCCGGCCACCCTGGCGCCGGGCCGCGTCGGCGGCCTGCCGGCGGTGGATCTCGACCTCAGTGAATTTGCACCGGCACCGCGCGAATTCACGCGCCCTGCGGCGTTCACCGACATCGACCAGCGCCACGACAGCCGTTTGTCCGACCTGGGCTCGCTCGACCCCGACGACCGACTGCCGACAGCGTCGCGTCGCTAGGAGGCTGTCGAGCTTGGGGACGGGCCTGCGTTGAAGCTGGAAATGGGCTCAGCCTAGCCCGACTTTGTCAAGATTCCGCCCTCTCTCGGCCCTTGCTCCCTGCAACCCCTTGCCTGCATTGGGTTTCGTCACCACGATGAAATGTAGTGCCATAATAGTTTACGTGGCTTGATCCAAAGTGCCACGTTTCG
>JBBQVF010000133.1:0-11173 GCA_038211805.1 Burkholderiales bacterium
AAGGCGCGGCATCAGACGCTGGGCAGCATCCTCAAGCTCGACCCCAACCCCGGGCGGACTCATCGCGTGCTGGTCTGAGGCAGCCGTGCATGCGGGCTCGACAACCGGCAGGCAGCTGCAAAGACGTAGTGCCATACGCGCCGAAATGACGCTCTAAGTTGTTGATTTCATTGGGGTTGGTTGGGGAGGGTGACAAACTTGGGCCAGGACGCGTTGCGCTCAGGCAGCAGCCTCAGGCCGGACGCGCAGGCGTCGGATGGCGCCCAGGGCAGCCAGACCGATCGTCATCAGGGCCCAGGCGCCTGGCTCGGGGACGACCGCAATCGAGCCGTCGTAGTTGAACGCGGCGTTGGCCGCTGTCGCGCTGGCGAACAGGCCCGAGCCCGTGAAATCGGCGCTGCCGCTGGCACCGTCGAAGTAGCCGGTGCCGCCGGTGAAGGTGGTGCGGCCCCTCAGGTCCACCACGCCGGGCACGCCAGTGGGAATGATCTGCACATTGAAGCTGCCGAACAACTGATCGCCATTGCCGGCGGTGAAGACGTTGGTCCCGTTGCCAGCGCCGGTCGCCATGTTCACGATGTCCTGCGATGAATAAGCAGCGAGGTCGAAGCTGCCGCTGCCGGTGGTCACCGTGTTGAAGCGCACCACCGGGGGGGCCGGGGTCGATGACCTCGACGATCTGCGATGTGCCGGTGAAGGTGCCGGTGAAGGGGAGAGGCGCCGCTGGTGCGCTTGCACTGGCGAGCACACCGAGCAGGACGAAGGCGGTGGAGCAATGACGTTTCATGACGGTCCCCAGGAGGTGATTGAGAGACCTCATTGCGCCTGCCGCCAGGCACGAACACCATGGGACCGCTGTCCCGGCAACGCCTGAAGGCCGCACGGCGGCCGGGCACTTGTCCCGGTCGGCAGCCCACGGTGCCCGTCCCGCAATTTGTAACCTGCTAGCTGCTACCTGCTGCCTGCTGCCTGCTGCCGATTGACGTCCGGCCGTTACCCGCCAAACTCCAGCTCACGGGCGCGCACCACCGCTTGCGGTCGGCCCTCGACGCCCAGGCGGCCGTAGAGCCGGGACATCGCGTTGCGCACCGTCTTGTCCGACCGACCCATGTGGGCCGCGATCTGCAGGTTGTCCAGCCCGCGCGCCACCAGTTCGAGCAGGTCGCGGTCGCCCGGCGTCAGGTCGGGCGCGCCGGCCGTGGCGTGTTCGCGCACATGGCCGGCCACGGCGTCGCAGAAACGCTCGAACGCCGGCTCGCCGGCCAGCGGAATGTGGTTGCGCGTGTCGAGCGTCTCGAATCGCGCCCCCGGAATGGCCGCAGCGACCTCGCGGCCGGCCTCCACCGGCACCGTGGTGTCGCCGGCCGCATGCAGCACCAGGGTGGGGCAGCGCACCAGCGCCAGCAGCGGCCGCACGTCGAGCGCCACGCGCGCTCGCAGGATGGCCGCCGCGCGCCGCCCGTCGCATGACAGGCGCTGTTGCTCGTTGAGCGCGGCCTGTTGCGCCGCCGTGGCGTCGGGAATCAGGGTCGCGGTGAAGAACTGCTGCACCGCCGATTCGGGCTTGCCCCAACCGAGTTCGACCAGCCGCACCACAGCCTCGTGGTAGGCCAGTGCCTCGGCGGTGGGTGCACGATGGGTGAATCCGCAGGCATAGGCGCCCAGCAACACCAGCCGCCTCACGCGTTGGGGGAAACGCGCGGCGAAGGCGATCGCCGGTGCCGCGCTGCCGGAGACACCCAGCAACGCCGTCTGCGCCAGACCCGCCGCGTCGGCCACGGCGACCAGTTCCTCCAGCGCTGCCACCAGGCCGAGCGGCGTGTCGTCGGGCCCGGACAAGCCACAGCCCCGCTCGTCATAGCTGATGCACTGCACGCTGCGGCCCAGGCGCTGCAGCCAGGGGCGCCAGATCGGCGAGTCGCTGTCGCGCTCGACATGGGTCATCCAGTGCGCGGCGCGCAGCAGCGGCGGGCCGCGGCCGCTGCGCGCCCAGGCGATGCGGGCGCCCGACGCCACCTGCGTGAAGCGGATTTCCTGGCCGGGACCACGCGCCTCCAGGGTCACCACGAACGGCCCGCCTTCGTTGCGCGGTGGTGGGCACTGCGTTCCGCCGTGGGCGCAGCGGCCGGCGCCGGCGCGGCCCCGGCGTTACGGTGCGCCACCGCCGGGGCGCCGGCACGCAGGGCCTCGAAATCCTGAGGGGTCATCGTTTGCGCCGGCAGCTGCAAGGCGCCGAAGTTAACACTGCCATGCAAGGCGCGCCGGCAGCCTGGCTGCAGCGCGCGCCAACGCTGACGGCCTGGTGGCTGCACCGAAGGCGGGTGAGGCCGGCGTGGGCTGCGGTCGACATGGCGCAGTCCATGGTCAGCGCCCAACAACACGCCCGAGCCGGCCGTTCAAGTCACCGGCGCCGGGTTGAACAGCACCAGCGCGTTGTGCAGCTTCCAGTGCTCGGCCCAGGTTTTCTTGCGGCCGCTGGCCACGTCGAGCATCAGGCGGAAGAGTTCCCAGCCCACCTGCTCGATGGTCGCCGTGCCGTCGGTGATGGTGCCGGCGTTGACGTCCATCAGGTCGTGCCAGCGCCGTGCCAGGTCGCTGCGCGTGGCCACCTTGATCACCGGCACGGCGGCCAGCCCATAAGGCGTGCCGCGGCCGGTGGTGAAGACATGCAGGTTCATGCCGGCGGCCAGTTGCAGCGTGCCGCAGATGAAATCGCTGGCCGGCGTGGCGGCATACACCAGCCCCTTCTGGCGCAGCTTGTCGCCCGGCGCCAGCACGCCAGAAATCGGCGCCGAACCCGACTTGACGATCGAGCCCATCGCCTTCTCGACGATGTTCGACAGACCGCCCTGCTTGTTGCCGGGCGTGGTGTTGGCGCTGCGGTCGGCGCCGCCACGCTGCAGGTAGGCGTCGTACCAGGCCATCTCGCGAATCAACGCTTCGGCAACGGCCGGCGTGCTGGCGCGCGCGGTGAGCTGGGCGATGCCATCACGCACCTCGGTGGTCTCGGAGAACATCACGCTGGCGCCGGCCCGCACCAGCAGATCGCTGCAAAAACCCACCGCCGGATTGGCGGTGACACCCGAGAAGGCATCGCTGCCACCGCATTGCACCCCCACCACCAGCTCACTGGCCGGCACGGTGACGCGCTGTCGTGCGTTCAGGCGCTGCAGGTGCGGCTCGGCCTGGCGCACGATGGCGTCAACCATCGCCATGAAGCCGACATGCGCGTCGTCCTGCAGGCAGACCACGTCCAGCGCGGCGCTTTTGTCCGCAGGCCGGCGTTCGTCGGCGATGGCGAAGCTGCCCGGCGGCAGCAAGCGGTCGGGCTGCAGCTTCTCGCAGCCCAGGCTGACCACCATCACCTCGCCGCCGAAGTTAGGGTTCAGGCTGATGTGGCGCAGCGTGCGGATCGGCACCACCGCGTCGGGCGCGTCGATCGCGACGCCGCAGCCGTAACCATGCTCCAGCGCCACCACATCGTCGACCTGCGGAAAACGTGGCAGCAGTTCGGCCTTGATGCGCTGCACCGCGAAGGCGGTGACGCCCGCCACGCATTGCACCGTCTGGGTGATGGCCAGGATGTTGCGCGTGCCCACCGATCCATCGGCGTTGCGGTAGCCCTCGAAGCTGTAGCCGTCCAGCGGCGGCAGCAGCGCGGGCTTGGCAGTGGCCATCGGCAAGCCGTCCAGGCTGCGGGCCGCAGGCATCTTCAGCAAGCGCTCGTGCACCCAGCTGCCGGCCGGAATGGCCTGCAACGCATAGCCGATCGCGATGCCGTAGCGCAACACCGGCGCACCGGCGGCGATGTCGACCAGCGCCACCTTGTGGCCCTGGGGCACGCGGTCGCGCAGCACCGGGCCGGCCATCAGCGCCGTGCCGGCGGCCAGGCCGCCGTCGTTGGCGACGATCGCCACGTTGTCGAGCGCGTGCATGCGGATGGTCAGTGGCGGCTGGGTGGTGGGCAGCGTCATTCGGGTGTCCTCAGGGTCGGGCGCAGCGGCGGCGCGAGCGCCGGCGAGATGGGCAAAGGGCCGGCGTGCCAGGGCGGCGGTGGGTGGCGCACCAGGACCTTGGTCAGCGCGGTGCCGGTCCGCCTCAACCCGGCAGCCGGCTGGCGAACAGCACCACGCACGAACGCGGCTCGACGCGGTGGTGACTGCCGGCTACCCGGTCGGCGCTGGCGGGCGCGCACAAGTCGTGCGGCGACGGCCGCGCGGTGTCGATCACCCGGCGCCAGCCGCTGCTGGCCCAGTCGGGCAACTGCGGCAGGTCGAAGTTCAGCGGCTGCCACCAGGCGTTGAGCGCGAAGTGCATCAACACATCGCCCGACAGGCTGCTGGCCGTGACCGCCAGGCTGTGCGACTGCGCGCCGGTGTCGGGCGTGTCCAGCCGCACGCCGTGCAGCTGGACATGGGCATGGGCCATCAGCTCGGCCAGCGTCATGTGATGGTCGTTCTGCACCGATTCACGCAGAAACCGCAGCCGGATCAGGCCCTTGACGAAGCGGTGCAGGTCGGCGTGCCGGTCGAGCAGGCGCCAGTCCAGCCAGCTGGTCTCGTTGTCCTGGCAATAGGCGTTGTTGTTGCCTTGCTGGCTGCGCCGCATCTCGTCGCCCATCAGCAGCATCGGCGTGCCCAGCGACAGCACGGTGATGGCCAGCAGGTTGCGCACCTGGCGCGAGCGCAGCGCCACCACCGCGGGGTCGGCGGTGGGGCCCTCGGCGCCGCAGTTCCAGCTGCGGTTGTCGTCGTTGCCGTCGCGGTTGCCTTCGCGGTTGGCAGCGTTGTGCTTGCTGTCGTAGGAGACCAGGTCTTCGAGCGTGAAGCCATCGTGGCTGGTGACGAAGTTGATGCTCTGCGCCGGCTCGCGCGGCCGCGCGCCGTACAGATCGGGGCTGCCCATCACCCGGTCGGCCAGGGCCTGCACCACGCCGGGGTCGCCACGCACGAAGGACCGCACGTCGTCGCGGAAGCGCCCGTTCCACTCCTTCCAGCGGTGGCCGGCGAAGGCGCCCACCTGGTACAGGCCGCCGGCGTCCCAGGCCTCGGCGATCAGCTTGGTGCCGGCCAGCCGCGGGTCGGTCTCGATGTCCCACAGCACCGGCGGATTGGCCAGCGGGCAGCCGCTCTCGTCGCGCGACAGGATGGCCGCCAGGTCGAAGCGGAAGCCGTCGACATGCATCACCTGCACCCAGTAGTGCAGGCTGTCGACGATCAGCCGGCGCACCACCGCGTGGTTGGCGTTGAGCGTGTTGCCGGTGCCCGAGAAGTTGGCGTAGCGGCCGGCGGCATCGTGCAGGTAGTACACCGCGTCGTCCAACCCGCGCAGGCCGAAGGTGGGGCCGCTCTCGTCGCCCTCGGCAGTGTGGTTGTAGACCACGTCGAGGATCACCTCGATGCCGGCGCGGTGCAGCGCCTTGACCATGTCGCGAAACTCGTCCAACACCGCCAGCGGCCCCTGCGCCACGGCCGCCGCCGAGGCGTAACCGGCGTGCGGCGCAAAAAACGAGATCGGCGCGTAACCCCAGTAGTTGGCCAGCCCGGCCGGCGCGTCTTGCGGGTCGAACTGGAACACCGGCATCAGCTCGACTGCGGTGATGCCCAGGTCGACCAGGTAGGGAATCTTGTCGACCAGGCCGGCGTAGCTGCCGCGCCGCGATGCGGGCACGCCGCTGCTGGGGTGCTGGGTGAAGCCGCGCACATGCAGCTCGTAGATCACCGTCTGGGTGAAGGGCCGGCGCAGCGGGCGGTCACCTTCCCAGTCGTAACGGCCGGTGTCGACGACCACGCTCTTGGCCGCCTGCGCATGGTTGGCGCCGGGCAGCGACGCGGCGGCGCGGCAGTAGCCGGCGGGCACCGCCACGGCGCGGCCGTAGGGGTCGAGCAAGACCTTGTCACCATCGAAACGCAGGCTGCGCGCCGGATCGACCGGGCCACGCGCCCGCCAGGCGTACAACTGGCCGGGCGCCAGGCCGGGCACCCGCAGATGCCAGTAATCGCCGGTGCGGTCGACATGCGGGTCGAGCGGGATCACCCGGGCCGGCTCAGCGGCATCAGGCTCGTCGTACAGCAACAGGTCCAGCGCCTCGGCATGGTGTGAGTAGAGGCTGAAGGCCACGCCACTGCCGTCGGCCATCGCACCCAGCGGGAACGGGCGGCTGGGCGGCGACTGTGTCGCGGGACGGGCGGCAGGCCGAGCGGCGGAACGGGTGACAGGGTGGTCTGCAGGGCTGGCAACAGCAGCGCCACCGGGGCGCGAGGCAGGTGCGGCATCGGGGCTGGCGGACGCCGTGGCCGGCGGCTGAATGTGCGAGGTGGGGCGCCGGCTCATGCGGCCATTGTGCGGTGCCACGCCAGCGCGGCCGGTTGACGCGACGCAAGCGGCCAAGGCACGCTGAACCGCCAGTCGCCGATGACGGCTGCGGCCCAGCCCACAGCATGCGTGCGCAACCGACAGCGCCCGATACGGCCCCGCCGCTGCCCATTTTCTTGACGACAGCTGCCCGCCGTTGCGGCAATCCCCTTGACAACCAGCACCGGCGCGGGCCGCGAAGCGGCTGAGTCACGTTGTTCACAGGGTTGTCCACACAATCGGTGGACAAGTGCCGGTCGACCCGTGCCGGTCACCGATTGCCGGTCACCGATTGCCGGTCACCAGTTGCCGGTCACCAAGTGCCGGCCCCTCCGCCCCGGCACGCCGCTGCTGCCCTGCGGCCTCAGCGCCGAAGGCGGCAGCACAGCACTCCCTCAGCGCAAGGTCACGACGACGTGTCACCAACCAGCAAGGCCAGGATGCTGTTGGTGACTTGGGTGGCCTTGGACGGGTCTTGCCGAATATCGTCCCAGACGTCGGGCAGTTGGGTGCCGCCACTCAGGCCCGCCCAACTGGCCACCTGTGCCGGCGTGGCGCTGACGTAGGCCATTTTCCACTCGGCGAACGCCGCCATCGGAATGTCGCGTGCCTGCAATACCGTGACCGCCTCATGGCGGAAGTCCTTGGAAATTTTCTGCATCAGATTCTGCACAGTGTCCTTGTCGCCCTCGAGAACCTGCAAAAACGACCCATCGATATAGACCAGCGCGCCAGTAATCCCGTTGCTGCTGTTGTTGCGTTGGGCTTGTTCGAGGATATCTTCCAGCTCCTCCACCTGCATGGGGGTCGAGGCGGCTGAGAAATAGATGGTCTGGTAGGTCATCGGGGGTCCTGGCGGTGGTGCAGCGGGCGGCGGGTGCGATTGCAGTTTGAGCCAACCGGCATTGCGTGGCTGGCCGGCTTTGGGCGAGCATGAAATGAGGCCCGATTGTCCTGCGTCGCCAAGGTCTGGTTGAACGAACAGTCAGGCCGCACGTGGCCCAACAGCCGCCTGTTGAAAGAAAAGCAAACGAATTACCGAACAACTTTCTCGACCCGCGGGGGCGTTTTCGAGAGGAATCCGGCCGCACTGCACACAGTACCAAAAGACCTGTTGATCACTGGAGTGCAACACCGTCGATCAGGTAGATTCTGCCAGACGCCGTGGCGCTTGCCGCGATTTGCCCGCTGGGCCCGGCTACCAGCGTGAAGGCAGCGCTCTCTCGGGTCTCCGGGAACGACACCTCTGCAATTTGAGTGAAGTTCGCCGTCTCGGCGACCACAATCTTGCCGTACTCATTGGCAAAGCAGGCAACCTTTGCCGCCAACGCAATACCAACGCAATGAAATGACGACTTGGCAACCACGCCTCTTGGCGCCAGTGTGCTGCCAAGAAATGCTTGTCCGCCAACCATGACGATGTCACCCACGACACTGATGTCCCAATCGAAATTGGCTCCAGCCACTGGCGCGACCAGGTCCGCCACAAGACCGTCAGGGGTTTGTTTGATCTTGCGAACTCCGAACTCGCTTGTTTCGTTGTTGAAACCGTAAACACCATCACCGAGAGGCCCAAAGGCAATTCGATTACTTCCAGTGTGACTGGCGGATCTCAATGGCAGCATGGTCATTCCCTTCACGATGGCCACGCCAGCATGCCGCGGAGACACTTTGTCATAGGCCAGCGAAACGGCAAAGCTGTTTGGGTCGATCGGCGATACCGAGATGCGTTCTGCGCGCGTCTGGCCCGAGGAGGAGTCGACTGGAAGCGACAGCCTGGCCAGCAGGGTGAACGCAGGAAGCGCGTACTGAACAATCTCGCCCGTACCATCCAATCCGATGTAAAGGCGACTGCCATCGTTCGAGACGGCAATTGCACCTGGCGAGGATCCAACCTGCGATGAGATGCCGGTAATCTGTCCCAGGCGATCGATGGTTGCAATCCGATTGCCTCGCGTTGGGTCAGTTGAACTGACGGTGGCGTAGTAGTGCTGTCGCACCTGATCATATGAAAGCCCCTGATGGGACAGCAGAACCGTGGCCTGGCGAGTAGCCGGGGCGCCGCCACTTTCGTCGGCCGCGCCGCCGCCGCCGCCGCCGCAACCCCCAAGGAAGACGAGTACCAGTGAAATCAGATGAAGTGGTGTAGGTTGCATGGCAAGGCGTGTGATGCTGACGACGCAGCGATGGTTGGATTGTGCGGCCTGGGCGAATCGTCAGGCGTCGGCGTTTGGCCCATGCTGGGCAAGAGAACTCTTCTCTGCGAGTCTGCCGGTCACGAACTTGTGGAGCACACCGGCAGTGCGTGTTTGATACGGTATGCCCTCTTGCAGGGCCTTTACTTGAATGTCCCGAAGGTCACCCGCCGACAAGCGAATGTTGATCCGTTGATCCTTCATCGCCGTTGCTCGAGCAGACTCACGGAATTGTTCCAGTTCTGCCTTTGTGGCAATAGGAAGAACCGCGCCAGACTCGAACGCTGAAAGCACTTCTTCTTCGTACTTGTCCAGGTTCATGTGGCTACCCTGTCCTTTCACTGAAATCGCGGGTTGCGGTACGCAGAACAGTTTCTTCCACCGCGTGATGGCACTTGTTGATGTACCAACCTTGGAACAATGTGGGGAATGACCGCTTGTCTCAACGAGCCTCTGGCGTGCTGGCAACGGTGCGACAAACTAGGCTAACAACTGGATCCTTTACGCGCTTCTTCCATCATGGTTCGCAGCCAGCACGATTGTGTTGGGCAGTGACCGGTTGTAGTTTCTCAGGTCCGCACCCTTGGCACCGCATCAACTCGCATCAAGCACCACACGGTGGCTTTTATTCGACTGGCAGCAAGCGGTTTCTATCGCACCACCGATTAATTCTGGATCGTTTCGGCTTGACAGTCGGGGAAACCCCTGTAGTTTGAGCTAACCGGCTCATTGTGGTGGGTTGGCATGTGGGCTAAGCATTTTTAGCCCAAATGGCGGCCCGCCGCGATGAATCCAATCGAGCGAATGGCCAGGTTTCACTGCGGCAAATCTTCGAGGCGCTTTGCCATTCGTGTTTGCCAACCTGGACCAGTTGCGCGCCACTTGCTAATAACTTCTTCCGGCAAACGCAGCGAAATCAATTTCCTGGTATTTGGGAGTTTTGGTCGCCCACCTTTGTTGATCTTCGCTCGGGCAAGCATTTCGTCCGTAATTTCAGGAAGATCTTCGTATTCACCCGGCTGAATGACGTGTGCGTCAATTCGCTTGATATCAGAGCCCAATCTTTGGTCCAATCCGGACTTGTTCGCGCTCATTGGCTTTCCTCATGCTGAAAACATGGCGATCCGCGCCACGCGGCGTGTAGCCGACAACCACCATGCGGCCTACAAGTAGGCCGTAACAGATGACTCGCATTTCGCCGTAGACCTTGCGGACATCTTCGACCTCGAGCGTCATGCCTTCGAACACGTACCTTGCATCTTCGAAGTCAAGCCCTCGTTCGGACAGAGCTTGGGCGCGCTTCAGTGGATCGTAGGTGATTGCCACAACGTTAGTGTATCTACAACAACGTGTTGTTGCAAGCAACGCTTGACGACAACTCTGCGGGCCTGTGAAGCCGAGCGTTTGAGCTTACCGGCATTCTGCGGCGTGGGGCCATTGGTCGAGATTGAAATGAAGCCCAATTGCCCCACGCCGCAAAATATCCGGTTGAGCGAATGGTTACCCACCCGCCCATCCCCTGTTGACGCATGTGCCCCCCCTTGGCAAGCACACCGCTTGCTGACCGGGCCAGGATGCTCTGCGTCATCCTCTGTGCCCTTTGCCGCGGCGCCTTGCTGGGCCAGCATAAGCGCTGCGTTGCGGTGCTCCGCGGTGCTGCCTTGCCGCTTGGGGTGCCGATGCAGCCGGGCTCGGTCACCCGCGCGCGCCAGCAGGTCGGTCAGCCGTTTCAGGCGCCTGGCTTCCCAGAACGAAGTCCATCGATGCCGAGCAAGGAGATTGCGCGGCTTCAGATAGGCGCCAGCCATCGCACGATCACCGGTCCCCGCACCGCCCTGGCCCAGCACCCGATGTAAGCCCTGCCCGGCCGGGCGTGGCTGGTGGATGCCCGCAACGGCAGGTTGCTGCCCACACACCACCAAACCGGCGTGCTCGCGCCGGCTGATCGCTCAAAATGCATCCGGTCTGCCCAGGCCAACGCCACCACCACGGCCCGCGCGCACCCCCACCCATCGCCACCCTGCCCTTCCCCGCCGATGCAACGCCCTTCCCTTCATGCCCGCCGGCTGGCCGGTGTCTGCCTGGCCGGCCTGGCCTGGTCGGCCGCGGCCCCGGCCGCCCGGGCGGGCGAGGTGACGGTGGCGGTGGCCGCCAACTTCGCCGGCACGCTGGCCCAGCTGGCGCCGGGCTTCACCGCCACCACCGGCCACACGCTGAAGACCACCGCCGGCGCCACCGGCAGGTTCTACAGCCAGATCGTGGCCGGCGCGCCGTTCCAGGTGCTGTTGGCCGCCGACACCACCACCCCTCACAAGCTGATCGCCCAAGGCCATGCGGTGGCCGGCAGCCAGTTCACCTATGCCACTGGCCAATTGGTGCTGTGGAGCGCGCAGCCGGGCTTGGTCGACGACCAGGGTGCGGTGCTGGGCAGCGGCCGCTTCCGCAAGCTGGCCATCGCCAACCCCAAGCTGGCGCCCTATGGCCAGGCGGCGATGGACGTGCTGCGCGCCCGCGGCCTGCTGGGCTCCCTTGGCCCCAAGCTGGTGACCGGTGAAAGCATCGCCCAGGCCTACCAGTTCGTGTTGACCGGCAATGCCGAGCTGGGTTTTGTGGCGCTGTCGCAG
>JBBQVF010000134.1:0-10966 GCA_038211805.1 Burkholderiales bacterium
AGCGAGTTGCGCACCGGGCCGCAAGCCTGAGCACCGCAAGGCAGTCGGCGCGCAGCGACGACCGCCGCAGTGAAGCGCCACGGCCTGCCCGGACGCGCCATGGCGCCGCTGGACAACCAGGCACAAAGAAGACTTTCAAAGACAGCAACGAGCCGTTGGCTGCCGCCCTCTCAGCGAAATCCGTCAGCGCCACCCAGCCCCGCCACGCCCTGCTGCGCGGCTTCGATCCCCTGCGCCAGCACCTGCTGCTTCCAGCCGTCGTCGTCGACATAGAACGCGTCGCGAATCGATTGTTTGATCGCCGCGCGCTGCGCCGCCGGCGCCTCGGGGTGGTTGTCGGCCCACTGGTCGGCGCGCAGCGCGTCCAGCATCGCCGGCAGCGGCAGGGTGCCGTATTCCAGTGCGATGCCGGTCGCCGCCGCCTGCGGGCATTCCTGGCCGGCGACGTTCCACATCAGGCCGGTGAGCACGGCCGAGGTCGAACTGCCGTCGTAGGTCGAGGTGATGGCCGAGCCATCGGGCCCGCCCCACCAGGCCCGTGCCCGGGCAATCGCAACCGCATCGTCGTGGCCGGCAAAAATGCGCTCGCCAAAGCCGCTGGGCCCCAGGCCGGTGTGCAGGTCGATCCAGCCCAGCCGTTCGCAGCGCTGGCCGTGCTCGCGCAGCACCTGGCGCAGCGTCTGCTGGCTCCAGGTCGGGTTGTGGCCACCGAAGAACAGGCCCTCGGGGTGGTGGTACTGGCCGCTGGTCACCGCTGTTTGCCAGGCTGCCCAGCCGTGGCGCGCCTGGTAGTCGGCGATGGCCGCCTGCACCGGCGCCGACGGCGGCCAGGTGGGCGGCACCACCAGGTGGGCGATTTCGTCGTAGGCGGTGTTGTGCGGCAGCGGCTGGCTGAAATCGCAGAAGTTGCGGTTCAGGTCGACGTTCTCCTGCGTGGTGCGCCGCCACCACGAGAAGCCGTAGGGGTTCAGACCATGCACGTACAGCAGCGCCACGCCTCGGGCCCGCGCCGCCTCGCGCAGCGCGGCGTCGCCCAGCAGCGCGGTCTGCACGCCCGAGCCGCAGAAACCCTCGACACCGTGGCAGGCCGAGCTGATCAGCAGCACCGCCGCCGCATCGGCCGGGCCGTCGCGCACCACGTCCATCGCCAGCGGCTCGCCGTGCTGGCCCAGCATCGGGTGCGGATGGGACTGCACCTCCAGCCCGGCGGCCTGGGCTGCAGCGTTGAACTTCGCGCGCGCCTCGGGGTAGGTCTGGGAGAAGTGGGAGGTGCTCATCGCAGGCTCAGCGCGGCGTGTTCAGCCAGGATTCGGCGATGCGCACCCAGGCGGTGGCGCCCAGCGGGATCAGGTCGTCGTTGAAGTCGTAGCTGGGGTTGTGCAGCATGCAGGGCCCCAGGCCGTGGCCGCCTTCGCGGTGCTCGCCGTCGCCGTTGCCGATCATGAAGTAGCAGCCGGGCTTTTCCAGCAGGTAGTAGCTGAAGTCCTCGGCGCCCATGGTCGGCTCGAATTCCAGCACGTTCTCGGGCCCCACCACCTCGGCCAGCACGCGGCGGGCGAAGTCGGTTTCGGCCTCGTGGTTGATGGTCGGCGGGTAGTTGCGCTTGAAGTGAAACTCGCAATCGCAGTCGTAGGCCGCCGCCGTGGCCTTGGCCATGCCCAGCATGCGCTGCTCGATCATGTCGAGCACGTCGGTGGTGAAGGTGCGCACCGTGCCCTGGATCTCGCAGGTCTCGGGGATCACGTTGGTGGCCTCGCCGGTGTGGATCATGGTCACCGAGATCACGCCGGTGTCGATCGGCCGCAGGTTGCGCGAGATGATGGTCTGGAAGCCCTGCACCATCGCGCAGGCCGCCGGCACCGGGTCGACGCCCAGGTGCGGCATCGCGCCGTGTGCGCCCTTGCCCTTGACGATGATCTTGAACTCGTTGCTCGACGCGTAGCAGGGCCCGGCCTTCAGCGCGAACTGGCCCACCGCCATGCCCGGCCAGTTGTGGGCGCCGAACACCGCTTCCATCGGGAACTGCTTGAACAGCCCGTCCTTGATCATCTCGCGCGCACCGCCGCCACCTTCTTCAGCCGGCTGGAAGATCAGGTACACCGTGCCGTCAAAATGGCGGTGCCGCGCCAAGTGCTTGGCTGCGGCCAGCAGCATCGCGGTGTGGCCGTCGTGGCCGCAGGCGTGCATCTTGCCGGGGTGCTTGCTGGCATGGGCGAAGGTGTTGCCCTCGGTCACCGGCAGCGCGTCGATGTCGGCGCGCAGCCCCACCGCGCGGTCGGAGCTGCCGTTCTTGATGATCGCCACCACGCCGGTCGTGCCCAGCCCGCGGTGGATCGGGATGCCCCAGTCGGTCAGCGCCTGGGCGATCACGTCGGCGGTGCGCTGCTCCTGGAAACACAGTTCCGGGTGGGCGTGGATGTCGCGCCGCAGCGTGGTGATGGCGGCCGCGTCGGCCAGGATGGATTCGATCAGGTTCATGCGCGTCTCCTGTTGAACCACCCCGGCGGGGTGCTCCGTTGTCTTCGATTTGAGTTTACGTCGCAAGATTTGGGCAGGCGTGTCGCACGGGCATCTGTCGGCCCGTCGGCCCTTCGGCCCGTCTGCCAGTTCATCTGCTGTCTCGTGCACCAGCCCGTCTGCCACAGCGCCCACCAGCTCGTCCACCAGCTCGTCCGCCAGCCCATCGATGCCCCGCCGGGCGGCCTGTGCAATAGTGTTTGCATGAACACCGTTGTCACCCCCATTGCCGCTGCGCCGCAGAACGTGACCGTCGTCCGGGGCGCCTGCCCGCACGACTGCCCCGACACCTGCGCGCTCAAGATCACGGTCGAAGGCGGCCGCGTCATCAAGGTGGCCGGCGACCCCGATCACCCGCCCACCCACGGCGCGCTGTGCACCAAGGTGTCGCGCTACCCCGAGCGCAGCTACCACCCCGAGCGGGTGCTGACGCCGCTCAAGCGCACGGGCCGCAAGGGCAGCGGCCAGTTCACGCCGGTGTCGTGGGACGAGGCGCTGACCGACATCGCCGCGCGGCTGACGGCCATCGCCGCACGCGACCCGCAGGCGATCCTGCCCTACAGCTATGCCGGCACCATGGGCCTGCTGCAAGGCGAGAGCATCGACCGGCGGTTCTTCCACCGCTTGGGCGCGTCGTTGCTGGACCGCACCATCTGCAGCACCGCCGGCGGCGAGGCGCTGGCCGCCACCTACGGCGGCAAGCTCGGCATGCACCTGGAAGCCTATGCCGACGCCAAGCTGATCGTCATCTGGGGCAGCAACTCGATCGCCAGCAACCTGCACTTCTGGACCTTCGCCCAACAGGCCAAGCGCGCCGGCGCCAAGCTGATCTGCATCGACCCGCGCCGTACCGAGACCGCCGAGAAGTGCCACCAGCACCTGGCGCTGCTGCCCGGCACCGACGGCGCGCTGGCGCTGGGGCTGATGCAGCAGCTGATCGTCAACGGCTGGCTCGACGACGACTACATCGCCCGCCATGTCGACGGCTTCGAGGCGTTGCGCGACAAGGCGCTGGCCTGGCCGCCCGAGCGCACCGCCGAGGCTTGCGGCCTCAGCGTCGACGAGGTGCGCGGCCTGGCGCGCGACTACGCCAGCACCCGGCCCGCCGCCATCCGGCTGAACTACGGCATGCAGCGCTGCCACGGCGGCGGCAACGCGGTGCGGCTGATCGCGATGCTGCCCTGCCTGACCGGTGCCTGGCGCCAGCAGGGCGGCGGCCTGCTGCTGTCGGCCTCGGGCTGGTTCAAGGGGTTTGTCGACGCCGCCACGCTGCAGCGGCCCGATCTGCTGGCCGGGCGACCGTCGCGCACGATCAACATGGTGACCATCGGCGACGACCTGCTGCGCGAATCGTCGGCCGAATTCGGCCCGAAGATCGAGGCGGTGGTGGTCTACAACAGCAACCCGGTGGCGGTGGCCCCCGAGTCGCCCAAGGTGGTGGCCGGCTTCCAGCGCGAGGACCTGTTCACCGTGGTGCTGGAGCACTTTCTCACCGACACCGCCGACCACGCCGACTACGTGCTGCCCGCCACCACCCAGCTGGAGCACCTGGACGTGCACACCAGCTACGGCCACACCTACGTGGTCATCAACCACCCGGCGGTGGCGCCGCTGGGCCAGGCCAAGCCCAACACCCAGATCTTCCGCGAGCTGGCCGCCAGGATGGGCTTCACCGAGGCCTGCCTGTTCGACAGCGACGAGCAACTGGCCCGCCAGGCCGTGCCGTCGATCGACTTCGACCAGCTCAGCACGCAAGGCTGGGTCAAGCTGCCGCTGCCCGCGTTGCCGTTTGCCGACGGCGGCTTCATGACGCCCAGCGGCAAGGTGGTGGTCGATGTGCCCGGCCTGGGCGTGCCCGACTACGTGCCGCCCTACGAGAGCCGGCAGAGCGCACCGGCGCTGGCCGCGCGCTACCCGCTGGCGATGATCTCGCCGCCGGCACGGCACTTTCTCAATTCCACCTTCGTCAACGTCAAGAGCCTGCGCAGCATCGAGGGCGAGCCGCTGGTCGAACTGCACCCCGACGACGCCGTCGCCCGCGGCATCGTCGACGGCGCGATGGTGCGGGTGTTCAACGACCGCGGCAGCTACCGCTGCAAGGCGGCGGTGGGTGCGCGGGCGCGGGCTGGCGTCGTCAACGGCCTGGGCGTGTGGTGGCGCAAGCTGGGCGTGGACGGCAGCAATGTCAACGAATTGACCAGCCAGCGTCTGACCGATATCGGCCGCGGCCCCACCTTCTACGACTGCCTGGTCGAGGTGGCGCCGGCGTGAGCGCCAAACGGCCGGGCCATAGCGCCCGCCCCGCCGCCCGCCCCGCTGCCAGTGCCGCGCGCGCCGCGACGCGCCCGGCCGCACCAGGCCGCGCCGTGGTGCGCGCAGGCCGGATGGCGGCGCAGCGCCCGGTGTCGGCGTGCCGATCCGCCGCCGCGTGAAGCTTGCCGCCCTGGGCTCGCTGGCCACGCTGGCCGCCGCCCTGGCTGCCGTCTGCCTGGGCAGCGGTTGCGCGGCGGTGGGCTATTACGCCCAGTCGGTCAACGGCCACCTCGACCTGATGCGCCGCGCCCGGCCGGTGGCCGACTGGGTCGCTGACCCCGCCACCGCGCCCGCGCTGCGCGAGCGGCTGCTGCTGAGCCAACAGATGCGCGCCTTTGCCGTGCGCGAGCTGGCCCTGCCCGACAACGCCAGCTACACCCGCTATGCCGACCTGGGCCGCCCCGCCGCGGTGTGGAACGTGGTCGCCGCGCCCGAGCTGTCGTTGACACTCAAGACCTGGTGCTACCCGGTGATGGGCTGCGTCGGCTACCGCGGCTATTTCGACCTGGCCGCCGCGCAGGCCGAGGCGCAGGCCTTGCGCACCGCCGGCTGGGAAGTCAGCGTCTACGGCGTGCCGGCCTACAGCACGCTGGGCTGGACCAACTGGATCGGCGGCGACCCGCTGCTCAACACCTTCGTCACCCGGCAAGAGGCCGACCTGGCGCGCCTGATGTTCCATGAATTGGCCCACCAGGTTGTCTACGTCGATGGCGACACGCCCTTCAACGAAAGCTACGCCACGGCGGTCGAGCGGCTGGGGCTGGCGCGCTGGCAGGCCGCCAGCGGACGATCGGCCGACGACCCGGCGCCCGCCCGGCGCCGTGACGACTTCCGCGCCGTCACCCGACGCACCCGCACGGCGCTGGCCGCCCTGTACGCCAGCGACGTGGGCGACGACCGCAAGCGCGCCGGCAAGGCCGAGCTGCTGGCCGCGATGCGTGCCGACCTGGCTGCGCTGAAGGCCGATGCCGCCAGCCCCTGGGCCGGCTTCAGCGGCTACGATGACTGGGTGGCGAAGGTCAACAACGCATCGTTGGCCTTGCAGGCGGCCTATGACGACGGCGTGCCGGCCTTCGAACGACTGTTCCAGCAACAGGGCGGTGATTTCACCAAGTTCCACGCCGAAGTGCGGCGCCTGGCAGCGTTGCCGGCGGCCGAACGCCGGATCGCGCTGCCGCTGACACCCTGACCCCGAACACCTTGAAACACCCCAGGAGAGCCCGCATGCCCGACATCCGCATCCACCGCGACCACAGCCTCGGTCTGCCCAAGGCCCGCAAGGTGGCGTGGCAGTGGGCCGAGTTGGCTGAAGAGAAATTCGACATGGCCTGCAGCGTGCTGGAAGGCGAGACCAGCGACACCGTCGAATTCACCCGCAGCGGCGTCAACGGTACGCTGATCGTCGCGGCCGACCACTTCGACCTGCATGCCAAGCTGGGCTTCCTGCTGGGCGCCTTCTCGAAGACGATCGAGAGCCAGATCGAGCAGAACCTGGATGAACTGCTGGGCGCTGCAGCAGCCACGGCCGGCGTCAAGCCGCCCGAGACAGCCGCGAAAGCCGAGAAAGCCGGGAAGGCCGAGAAAGCCGGGAAAGCCGTGAAGGACGTGAAAGCCGTAAAGGCCTCAGCCACCGCCAAGAAGAAGTAGGTAGCCGCTGGTGCCGGCGGCGCCTGCCTACTTCAGCGACTCGATCAAGTCGGTGTAGTCCTGCATCGCCTGGTCGGCCGAGGTGCCCTTCAGGCCGTTCCAGGCGTCCCACTTGGCGCGGCCCACCATGTCGGTGAAGCCGGGGCGCTTGCCGTCCGCGTCGCCCGCGCTGGCCTGCTTGTACAGCGCGTAGATCTTCAGCAGCGTCATGTTGTCGGGCTTGTCGGGCAGCGACTTGCTTTCAGCCACGGCTTTCTCGAAACATGCTTTCAGATCGGACATGGACGGGTCTCCTGTGCGTGAAAATCGGTCTTGACGCTGCGCATGTTACCCAGCATCGTCAGGGCAGCCTTGCGCTTGATCGCTGAGGTTGCCTTGAAAAACATGCATCGAAAAGCATGCATCGAACAACGAGCCCCAGGAGACTTCCCAGATGACCGCACCCGCCGAGCGCCGCATGTCGCGGGTAGACACCGCGTGGCTGCGCATGGACAACGACGTCAATCTGATGATGATCGTCGGTGTCTGGCTGCTGACCCCGGCGATCACGATCGACACCTTGCGTGACCGCATCGAATCCCGCCTGCTCAAGTACGAGCGTTTCCGTCACAAGGCGGTGCTCGACACCCTGGGCGCCAGCTGGGTCGAAGACAGTGATTTCGACATTGCCCACCATGTGGTGGTCGAGAAGATGCAACGCAAGCGCGGCCAAGGCGCGCGCGCCGCGCTGCAGCAGCGCTGCGGCGAATTGGCCGCCACGCCGCTGGATCACCAGCGCCCGCTGTGGCAGTTTCACCTGGTCGAACAGTACGAGGGCGGCTGCGCGCTGATCGCCCGCATCCACCACTGCATCGGCGACGGCATTGCGCTGATCTCGGTGATGAACTCGATCACCGACGGCGGCAACGACCCGCCGCAGCGCCACCAGGTCGACGACCTGGACGAAGACCCCGATGCCGACTGGCTGTCGGATGCGGTGCTCAAACCGCTGACCGGCCTGGCCGTCAAGGCGCTCGACATGTACGGCAGCGGTGTGGCCAAGTCGATCGACCTGCTGGCCAACCCGAAGCAGCCGCTGCTGGGTTCGCTGGACATGGCCAAGGCGGGTCTGCACCTGATCGGCGACCTGGCCGCGCTGGCGTTGATGGCCGATGACTCGCCCACGCGGCTGAAGGGCAAGCCGATCGGCCGCAAGGTGGTGGCCTGGAGTGAGCCGATGCCACTGGAGGTGGTCAAGGTCGTCGGCCGCGGCCTCAATTGTTCGATCAACGATGTGCTGCTGTCGTGTGTGTCGGGTGCCATCGGTGGCTGGATCGCCGACCAGGGCGACGACCCCGCGGGCGCCGAGATCCGCGCGATGGTGCCGGTCAACCTGCGTCCGCTGGAGAAAGCCTGGCAGTTGGGCAACCGCTTCGGCCTGGCGCCGCTGGTGCTGCCGATCGGCATTGCCAACCCGATCGAGCGGGTCTACGCGGTGCGCCAGCGCATGAACCAGCTCAAGGGCAGCTACCAGCCGCTGCTGGCCTTCGGCGTGTTGGCGGTCACCGGGCTGTTCATCAAGCCGGTGCAAGACCTGGTGCTGGGCCTGTTCGCCAAGAAGACCACCGCGGTGATGACCAACGTGCCGGGGCCGGCGCAGCCGCTGAAGTTCTGCGGCTCAACGCTGCGGCAGACGATGTTCTGGGTGCCGGCGTCGGGCGATGTCGGCGTGGGGGTGTCGATCCTCAGCTACGCTGGTGGCGTGCAGTTCGGCCTGATCACCGACGTCGCACTGTGCCCTGATCCGCAGGCCATCATCGACCGCTTCGAGCCCGAGTTCCAGAAGCTGCTGGTACTGGCGCTGATGCTGCCTTGGGGCGAAGCGGCAGCCTGAAATGAAACCCCCCTGCGCGCTTTGCGCGACCCATCAAGGGGGCAACGCCAGCGGCCCGGCAAAGCCGGTTCCGCGGCGTTCGCTAGGCTGCGCCGTTTGATGGCGCACGCGTGGCGCCGAGCGCCATGACGTACTGATATGGCCCCTGCCGGCACTGCTGGCCGGCGCGCCTAACGCGGGCCGGTGACGCCGGATTCGCCCGGCGCAAGGGCTTGCAGCGCCTGCAGGCCCGAGTCGGACTCGGCGAGCTGCAAGTCGTGCAGGTCGCCCAGCGCCGACGCCGGCGGTTCGTCGCCATGGCCATCGTCGTGCGGGCCTTCGTGCAGGTCGTCATGGCGGCGCGGTCGCATGCCCGAGCGCAGGTAGCGGTTGTGGTGGTTCACCCGCGGCAGGAAACGCGCGAGTTCGGTCAACGCCATCTGGTAGACGTCGCGCTTGAACTCGATCACCAGTTCCAGCGGCACCCAGTAATCGTTCCAACGCCAGGCGTCGAACTCGGGGTGGTCGGTGGCGCGCAGGTCGAGATCACTGTCGCGCCCCATCAGGCGCAGCAGGAACCAGATTTGCTTCTGGCCGCGGTAATGACCACGCGCATCCTTGCGGATGAAGTGGTCGGGCACCTCGTAGCGCAGCCAGTCACGGGTGCGCGCCAGGATGCGCACATGGTCGGGATGCAAGCCCACCTCTTCGTGGAGCTCGCGAAACATCGCCTGCTCAGGCGATTCACCGTATTTGATGCCGCCTTGGGGAAACTGCCACGAGTGTGTGCGTAGCCGTTTGCCCCAGAACACCTGGTTGCGCGCATTGAGCAGGATGATGCCGACGTTGGGCCTGAAGCCTTCCCTGTCGAGCATAATCAAACCCCAATTTCTATATTGGTTTCATTATTGCACCGGCGTTGTGCGGCCTGCGAACCCTCGCTAACCCGCATGCATGTCAACGGTGTGACCCGGCCCGGCGCCTTCGCGTTCGTGGCCCTAGCCGGCCCGCGCTGGCCCCATCGAGCCCCCATGAAAGCCTCCCAGTTCTTCATTTCCACACTGAAGGAAGCCCCCGCCGACGCCGAGGTGGTGAGCCACCAGCTGATGATGCGCGCCGGATTGATCAAGCGCCTGGGCGCGGGCATTTACAACTACATGCCGATGGGGCTGCGGGTGATCCGCAAGGTCGAGGCGATCATCCGCGACGAGATGAACCGCGCCGGCGCGGTCGAGCTGCTGATGCCGGTGGTGCAGCCCGCCGAGCTGTGGCAGGAGACCGGCCGCTTCGCGGGTATGGGCCCCGAGTTGCTGCGGGTGAAAGACCGCCACGACCGCGACTACATCATCCAGCCGACCAGCGAAGAGGTGGTGACCGACATCGCCCGCCAGGAGCTGCGCAGCTACCGCCAGCTGCCGAAGAATTTCTACCACATCCAGACCAAGTTCCGCGACGAGCGCCGGCCGCGCTTCGGCATCATGCGCGGGCGCGAGTTCACGATGAAGGATGCCTACTCCTTCGACCGTGATGCGGCCGCTGCGGCAGTCAGCTATCAGGGCATGTTCGACACCTACAAGCGCATCTTCGATCGCTTCGGCCTGCAGTACCGCGCGGTGGCGGCCGACACCGGTGCCATCGGCGGCGACCTGAGCCACGAGTTCCAGGTGATCGCCGACACCGGGGAGGACGCCATCGTCTACTGCCCGACCAGCGACTACGCTGCCAACATCGAGCTGGCCGAAGGCGTCGCGCCTGCTGCGCCGCGCGCCGCGCCGTTGCAGGCCATGGCCATGACAGCCACGCCCGGCAAGAGCACCTGCGCCGACGTGGCCGCCCTGCTGGGCCTGGCGCTGCAGCAGACGGTCAAGAGCCTGGTGCTGGCGACCGACGAGTTGAACGAGCGCGGCGACATCGCCAAGAGCGTGGTGTGGCTGCTGCTGCTGCGTGGCGACCACGACTTGAACGAAGTGAAGGCCGGCAAGCTGGCCGCGCTGAAGGCCGGCTGGCGCTTCGCCACCGTGACCGAGATCGAGGACCACTTCGGCTGCAAGCCCGGCTATCTGGGCCCGATCGGATTGCTGAAGCCCGTGAAAGTCATCGCCGACCGCACGGTGGCCGCGATGAGCGATTTCGTCTGCGGCGCCAACGACGCCGACTTCCACTTCACCGGCGTCAACTGGGGCCGCGACCTGCCCGAGCCCGATTTGGTGGCCGACTTGCGCAACGTGCTGGCCGGTGACCCGTCGCCCGACGGCGGCGGTGTGCTGGCGATCCAGCGCGGCATCGAGGTCGGCCATGTCTTCTACCTCGGCACCAAGTATTCGGCGGCGATGAACGCCACCTACCTCAATGAAAACGGCAAGCCGCAGTTGATGGAGATGGGCTGCTACGGCATCGGCGTCACCCGCATCCTGGGCGCGGCAATCGAGCAGAACCACGACGATCGCGGCATCGTCTGGCCGGTGTCGATCGCCCCCTTTGCCGCGGTGATCTGCCCGATCGGCTACGACCGCTCGCCCGAGGTGAAAGCCGCTGCCGACGCGCTGCACGACGCGCTGGTCGTCGCCGGCATCGACGTGATGCTCGACGACCGCGGCGAGCGCCCCGGCGCGATGTTCGCCGATTGGGAATTGGTGG
>JBBQVF010000135.1:0-10908 GCA_038211805.1 Burkholderiales bacterium
GTCGTGCCCTTCCGCTATCGCGAGCAGAGCTACGTGAATGCGCTGCAATGGGCCATCGGGCTGGAGATCTTCCTGCTCGTCAACGACCCCTGGCGCGTGGTGCTGACCACCGACCACCCCAACGGCGGCCCGTTCACCAGCTACCCGCATCTCATCAAGCTGCTGATGAACCGCAGCTTCCGCGAGGAACAGCTGGCCAGACTGCACCCGGACGTGGCGGCGCAGTCGGCGCTGAAGGGCATCACGCGGGAACTGACGCTGAGCGAAATCGCCATCATGACCCGGGCCGCACCGGCGCGGCTGCTGGGCCTGAAGGACCGCGGTCACCTGGGCGCGGGTGGCGCTGCGGACGTGGTGGTGTACCGCCGCAACGCCGATGCCGAAGCCATGTTCCGAACGCCTGAATACGTGTTCAAGGACGGCGCAGAAGTCGCTCGGTCCGGCCGGCTGACCGCCGCGCCGGTGGGCGGCACCTGGTTCGTCGAGCCCGATTACGACCACGGCATCCACCAGCGTCTGCGCCGGCACTTCAGCGACCGCGGCCTGGTCAACTTCGACCATGTGGCCATCGGCCGCGACGAACTGTGCAGTTGCTGCAACGGCGGCCGGCTGTTGCCCACGGCCTGCTTCCAGGAGCAGGCGACGTGATCCAGAACGGCATGGTGCACAACGGCGTGCTGATCGACGACACCTTCGCCGAGGCCTTCCCGATGAAGGCCACGCGCATCCTCATCACCGCCCACAACATGACCTGGGCGCGCCATGCGGCTGTCAGCGCCACCGGCTTGGCCACCAGCGTCATCGCATGCGGCTGCGAGGCTGGCATCGAGCGCGAACTCTCGCCCGACGAGACACCCGACGGCCGGCCCGGGGTGGCCATCCTGCTGTTCGCGATGAGCGGCAAGGAGCTGGGCCGTCAGATCGAACGCCGCATGGGCCAATGCGTGCTGACCTGCCCGACCACCGCGATTTACGCCGGCATCGGCATCGACCAAGGCGAAGCCGTGGCCCTGGGCAAGAACCTGCGCTTCTTCGGCGACGGCTGGCAGATCAGCAAGCTCGTCGACGGCGTGCGCTACTGGCGCGTGCCGGTGATGGACGGCGAATTCGTGGCCCAGGAGACGACGGCCATCACCAAGGCGGTGGGCGGCGGCAACCTGCTGCTGCTGGCCCGCGACACCGATTCGGCGCTGGCCGCGGCCGAAGCCGCGGTGTCGGCGATGCAGCGGCTGCCCAACGTCGTGATGCCGTTCCCAGGTGGCGTGGTGCGCTCGGGCTCGAAAGTGGGCAGCAAGTACCCGGCGCTGATGGCATCGACCAACGACGCCTTTTGCCCCACGCTGTACGGCATCGCACCGAACACCCAACTCACGGCCGAGACCGCCTGCGTGCTGGAAATCGTCATCGACGGCCTGACCGAAGCCGATGTCTCAGCCGCGATGCGCGCCGGGCTCGACGCCGGTATCGCGCTGGGTGCGGCGTCCGGCCTGCTGCGCATCAGCGCGGGCAATTACGGTGGCAAGCTCGGGCCCTTCCACTTCCACCTGCACAAGCTGATGGGCGCAGCGTCGTGAGCACCACACTGCGCCTGCGCACAGCGCCCGGCCTGCGGCTGGACCTGCGCGGTGTGCTGCCCACCCTGCTGGCGGGGCTGGACGTGGCGGCCATCGAGCGGCTGCCGCTGGGCCTGGGCCGTGGCACCGTGGCGCTGGCCGAGTTCTTCGATGTCTCGCGCCAGGGCGACGCGGCCCGGCTGGTGCTGCAAGGCGATCTGTCGCGCTGCGACCGCATCGGCTGGCAGATGGCCGGTGGCCAACTGCTCGTCGAGGGCGCCGTCGGCGACTGGGCGGGCGCGGCCATGACCGCCGGACGTTTGCAGGTGCAAGGCGCCGTACGCGACCTGGCCGGCTGCGAGATGGCCGGCGGTGACTTGGAGGTCGACGGCAACGTCGGCGATTTCGCCGCCAGCGCCCAGCCCGGCAGCATGGACGGCATGCGCGGCGGCGTGTTCATCGTGCGCGGCAGCGCCGGTGAGCGCTTTGCCGACCGCATGCGCCGCGGCACCGTCTTCGTCCATGGCGACGCGGGCGACTTCTTCGCGTCGCGGCTGGTGGCCGGCACCATCGCGATCGCCGGGCGCGTCGGTGCCCACCCCGGCTACGGCATGCGCCGCGGCAGCCTGGTGTTCGTCGGCCCGGCCCCGGCGCTGCCCGACACCACGGTGCCCGCCATCGTCGGCACGCCCGTCATCTGGCAACTGCTGGCGCGGTCATTGCAGCGCCAGGGCGGCGCCTTCGGCGGCCTGGCGCAGCGCGCCGTGCAGCGCCATCTGGGCGACCTGGCGGTGGGCGGGCGGGGCGAATGGCTGCTGGCGAGCTGACTGTTTAGCTGCACTGACCACAAGGATCAAGGCAATGGGCCAGAAATACACCTTCCACGCCGGCAAGGCCACCGTGTTCGCCAAGGACATCACCAACCGGCACCGCATCAAGCCAGACTTCGATGACCGGATGCGACAAACCGGTCTTCGCGCTGCCCGACGAGGCCGCGTTCATGCGGGCCTAGGAGGCTGTCGGGCTTGGGGACGGGCCTGCGCCAGGGCGAGTTTCGGTGCCAGCTTAGGCGCCGGCGAGGCGTGGGATCGGCCCCCACAACGAGCCGGCAACGACAGACGGCACCGACAATCGCCCTGGCCCTTCGGGTTGAAGCTGGAAATGGGCTGATCCGTCGTTGTCAATGCGCGCCATGCCGCCAGGCATGGCTGTGCTTGGCGCCTAGGCTGAGCCCATTTCCAGCTTCAACGCAGACCCGACCCCAAGCCCGACAGCCTCCTATCAACCGCAACCACGGGCCATGCGCAGCTTGACTCCCCGCCCGGTGGCTGCAGCCATTGGCAGAAACCGCCCATGACGACACTGGCCCTGTTCGACCTGGACCACACGCTGATCCCTTTCGACAGCGGCATGGCCTGGACGCGATGGCTGGTGCAGCAAGGCCACCTGCCGCCCGAGGCGGAGGCGCGCTACCTGGCTTTCTGCCACGACTACCTGGCCGGCACGCTGGACATCCACGCCATGCACCACGCCAACCTGGCGCCGCTGGCCCCGCACAGCCCGCAAACGCTGCAAGCCTGGGCCGGTGAATTCGAGCATCACATCCGCCCGCAGGTGCCCGCCAGCCGCCGCGCGCTGGTGCAGCGCCACCTGGACGCCGGCCACCTCTGCGCCATCGTCACGGCCACCACCCGCCTGGTGGCCGAGCCGCTGACGCGGGTGTTCATGCTGCAGCACCTGGTGGCCACCGAGGCCGAGCTGGTCGATGGCCGCTACACCGGAGCCATCGCCGGCGAGCCCTGCTTCCGCGCCGGCAAACCGCGCCGTGTGGACGCCTGGCTGCAGCAGTTGGGTTTCGACGCCGGGCTGCAGGCCTTCGATGCCAGCTGGTTCTACAGCGATTCCGCCAGCGACCTGCCCCTGCTGCAGGCGGTGACGCACCCGGTGGCCGTGTGTCCCGACGTGCGGCTCGGCGCGCATGCGGCTGGCGCCGGCTGGACCCTCTTGCAAGACCCCTGAGCCCGCAGGACAACGGCGCAGGCGGGCCGCGACGGGTTGCTTGACGCCGGGCGGCTTGGCACCGGCTGCCACCAAACCGGCCGTTCTAGAAGCAGATCGGCACCGCCTGCTGCAGCCGGCAGCTCCAGCGAAAGCTCTCGGCACCCTGCTTCATCGACCGCCTGAAGGTGGCCGTGGCCTGCTGGTCGATGGCGTCGGGCAGCGGCACGCTGGCCTCGACGCCGGTGCTGTTGGTGTAGAAATTGACGAAGCAGGTGCGCTCGGGCGGGCAGAGCTGCTTGATCTGCGCTTCGTAGGCGGCCTGGTCGCGGGCCTGCTCCATCGGCACGATGACCAGCAGCAACAGACCCTGGCGGCCGGCCACCTGCCAGGGTGGCGGCGTCTGGGCCGGCGCTGGCGTGGCGGCCAGCAGCAGGGCGGTGATCGACAGGGCCGTGCGCATCGGCGACCTCATTGCACCAGCCGCAGGATTTCGATCTGCTCTTCCACGGTCTCGAAGGTGCCGGTGCCGGCCGGCATCTGCATCAGCGGCCGGGCCTGCCCGTCGAGCAACCAGACGCTGGGGTAGACAAGCAGGCGCACCCGTTCGTCGCCCATCTCGCGCATCAGCTCGGTGTAGTTCAGGCTGCGACCGCCGACGCGGAAGAACAGCTTGGGGGCCTGCAGCAGCAGGGCGCTGCGCAGGTCCACCACCAGATAACGGGCCCGGAAATGCGGCACCAGGGCCGCGGCGTTCTTCGCCAGGAAGGCTTCGTAGCGGCGGCAGAAAGGGCAGTCGCGCGCACCCAGGTAGACGTAGAGCGATTTGTTCTCGGCACGCGCCCGTTGCAAGGCGACGTCCAGGTCGAATTCGGCGCGGTCGGGCCCGCCGGTAGGCTCCACAACGATCGCTGCATAGGCCGCCGGCAGGGCCGCCTGCGCGCTGCCCCAGGCCAGCGTTGCGATCAGCACCGCCAGCATCGCCATCACCGGGCGGGTGCACAGCTTCATTCGATGCCCACCGCAAGCCGGCCGACATAGTGCCGGTCCTTGGTGTCTTCGACGTCTGCGCGCAACTCACCACCCGCGCGCGGCACGAAGTTGAAGCGCAGCGTGGGGTTCTCGCTGAGCGAGAAGTCGAGTTCGGCGCTGAACAGCGGTTGACCGTTGTAGCTGAGCTTCAGGTGGCGCACGAAATACGGCGGAATGAACATCACCGTCTGGTTGTTCAGCTCGAAACCGGTGTCGTTGGGGTGCAGCACGGTCACTTGCGCCGGTGTCACCGCATTCGGCTTCAGGCCTTCGGGCAACTGCAGCACGGTCTTGCCGATGAGCTCGGGTGACTCGCGGTTGGGCGGCGCCGAGCAGCCGCCCGAGGTCTTCACGTAGCGCGAATCCATGTGCAGTTCGCCGTTGGACAGCTCGCTGACCACCCGCACGTGGCTGTATTCGTCAACCCGCAGCCGGGTCTCGAAGTCGGCCTGGCCGATGGCCGGCGTGAGCTCGATGACCGCGGCCACCGGCGAGGGGTTCTTGTCGACGAACAGGTAGACCCGCTGCACAAACAGCTCGGGCCGCTGCGGCAGTTTCGACACCACCTTGATCGGCACCGACGCACCGTAGGCCGCGCGCAGCGGCGCCACCATCTGCACCTGCAGCCGGCCGGGCATGGTTTCGATGGTGCGGCCCGGAAAGATCTTGGCGCGCAGGCGTTCCCATTCGGGAGAGCTGTCGCCATGGGCCGCATTGGGCAGCCCGCCCGGGGCGGCCAGCGCGGCAGTGCACGCGCCAAGCAAGGTGGTGAGCAGCAGGGTTCGGCGCAGTTGAATCATGACGGGCATCCTTGTCAGGCGGGGGCCAGCAGTTGCCGGTGTTCCAGGCGCAGGAAGACCACCGACGCATTGCGCCGGTGGATGCTGTCGTACTGGTCCCAGCGGCTGAATTCAGGCAGTTCGGCGGCGTCGGGCACGGCGCTCAGGGCGGTGCCGGCCTTCAGCAACGCGGCACAGCGCGCTTCCAGTTGCGCCAGGTAGCGGTCGTTGGCGACGGCGATTTCGCGGCCACCGGCCTTGCCGTGGCCCGGCACGATGGTGTCGAGGTTGAGCGTGCGCAGCGCGCTGATGGCCTGGCGCCATTGCGCCAGGTCGCCGTCCTGCACGTCAGGGATGCGGCGGTTGTCGAGCAGGCCACCGGCAAACAGGGTGGCGGTGCGGGTGTCCAGGGCGCTGGCGCTGCCCGGGCCGTTGGCCAGGCCGTGGTGCGTGACGAGCACCGGCCGACCGATGGTGTCGAGCACGTGCGTGTCGTCGAACAGCACGTCGGGCTTGGGCACCACGGTGCCGCGCATCGCGTCGTTGCCCAGTTCGGCGCGCAGCGTCTTCAGGCAGGTTTCACAGCGTGCCGCCATCAGCGCCGCAGCGCGGCGCTGCATGTGCACTTCGATGCCGCGGGCCTGGTAGGCGGCGGCGCCGAAGATGAATTCCTGCCGGGCCTGCGTCAGCAGCACCAGGCGCACAGGGCGGGGCGTGACCTGTGCGATGGCGTCCAGCAGCGCCTGGCCGTGCAGGAAGGAGGTGCCGGTGTCGATGGCCATCACCCCGTGGCGGCCGACGATGAAGCCGGCATTGCCGACGCGGCCCAGGTTGGCGGACGACAGCTCACCGGGCAGCCCTTGCAGCAGGTAGACGCCCTCTTCGACTTCAAGCGCCTGTGCGAAGGCCTGTGCGGGGACCTGTGCGGGGACCTGTACGGGCGCCTGTACGGGCGCCTGTGCCCACGCTGCCGACGCCCAGGGCAGCGCGGACGCGGCCAGCAACAGGCCGCGTCGGGTTACCGGCTGAGACGGCTGACACGGCTGAACCGGCTGAAAGCGCTGTGGCGTGCTGCGGGTCATCGGTGTTCAGGGCTTCGCGGGTTGGCCGCGGTCGAGGCCAGCAACCACAACGGCACCGCCGCCGGCAGCGCCATCAGCAGCCCGGCGAGGGCAGGCCAACAGACCATCAGGAAGCCGCCGGTGCCAGCACCAGGACGCTTTCGAAGCGCCGTTCCTGTGAGTCCAGGGCTTCGACCTTCAGTTCGCCGGGCCCGCGTGGCACGAAGCGAAAGCGCAGGTTCGGGTTTTCGCTGATCGAGAAGTCGAGCTCGGCCGACATCACCGGCTTGCCGGCGTAACTGACGTTCACCTGGCGAACAAAATGCGCTGGCGTGACCTGGCGCGTCAACTGATCCATCGCCATGCCTGAATGGTTCGGGTGGTTGATCATCAGCTGCGCCAGCAGCGGCTGGCCCGGGCGCAACTCGCCGTCCACGCGCAGCCGCATCTTGCCCAGGTTGGCCAGGGCTTCGGTGGGGTCCTTGCCGGCCGGTGCCGAACAGCCGCCCGAGGCCTTGATGTGGCGTGTGCTCATGAAGAGCTGGCCGTCGCTGAGCTCGGCAATGCCGCGCACATGGGTGTATTCGTCGATGCGCACCCGGGTCTCGATCTCGGCATTGCCGTTGCCCGGCGCGAAGTCGAAGACCGCCGCCACCACCGACGGGTTGCTGTCGATGACCAGGGTCAGCCGCTTGACGAAGCGGCTGTCGCCCGCCGCGAGCTGGGTGCGCATGGCCACCGGCACGACGGCGGCGTCTGCGGCGCGCTGCGGGATGTCCAGGTCCAGCATCCCGGCCGGGGCGGCGGCAATGCTGCGGCCTTTGAACAGGCTGGCCTTCACCTTCTGCCAGTTCGGACTGGCTTCCGGGTTGTCGGCGGTTTTCAGCTGGGCCTGCGCGCTGGTGACGAGCAGGGCCAACAGCATGCCGGCAGCGTTCTTGACCACGCCTTTCAAGCCGCGATTCGGGCGAGTGATGTGCATGTCAGTCTTCCCATTCCAGTTCGGCGTAGGCAGCGGTCAGGTTGCGACGATGGAAAAGCGCTGCAAGCAGCCAGGGGCCGCCACCCGGAACAGGGGCATCTTGCAACGTTTGTGCCAGGCTGCGGCGCTCGCGCAGCGCCTTCCTCACGTCATGTTGCAGCGTTTCCAGGTAGGCCAGTTGCGGCGCCAGCAAACCCGGCCAGTCGCGGCTTGGCGCGCCATGGCCGGGAATGGCCAGGGCCACGTCCATGCGCTGCAGTTCTGCCAGCACCGCCAGCCAGCCCTTGAGCTTGCCGTCGAGCACGGGCATGTGGCCCGCAAAGACCAGGTCGCCCAGGAACAGGCTGCGGGTTTGCTGGTCCAGCACTGTCAGGTCGCTGTCGGTGTGGCCGGTGGGCCAGGCGCGCAGCGCGAGTTTGCGGCCGCCCAGGTCGATTTCCATGGCCCCCGTCACCGTCAGGCTGGGCGCCGGCAGCGCTTGCGGCGGCAGCGTGATGCCGGCGTCGCGCTGCAGCGCGTGCGCCCAAAGTCGCTGGCGTGCGCCGGCAGCCGCAGCAAATCGGGCATGGGCCACGAACTGCGGAGCGGCGCGGCCGCTGGCCGCAGCGAACGCCCCCAGGCCCAGCGCATGGTCGGGGTGGGCGTGGGTGCTGATCACGAAACACACCGGCAGCGGCGTGGCCTGTGCCACCGCAGCCAGCAGGCGCTGCCCGATGGCCGGCGAGCCGCCGGTGTCGACCACGGCGACGCAGCGGTCGCCGACGATGAAGGCCAGGTTGGCCACGTCGTCGGCCTTTTCTTCCATCCAGGCCTGCTGCTGGCCCTGGTGCACGAACACACCCGGCGCCACCTGCTGCATGACCAGCGGCGCGGCGACTGCCCGTGCGGCCAGCGCCGATGCCGTGATCCAGGCCAGCAGCATGCGCAGGGCCATGGCGGCGTTCTCAGTGTGGCGAGGCCAGGTTGATGAAGCAGCCCTGCTTCGCCTGGGTCTGCAGTTCGCGCAAGCGGCGAATCTGCACCTGCAGCGATTCGGCGTCGCGGATATACCCGCCCCGCTCCCCGCCGATGCTGTTGGCGTTGGTGGCGGTGTTCATGGTGGTGTAGTCGTCGAAGCTCACCTGTCGCGCCAGCGCGTCCAGCGCGCACGCACATTTGTTGATCATCTCGTAGTGCGGGCCGGGGTGGTTGCGCACGCATTCCTGCACGTAGAGCACACGCTCGATGGTCGGGAAGTCATTGGCCCAGCCGGCGCTGGACGCCAGCAGCAGGGCGCCGCCGATGGCGCTTCGCAAGGGGGTGATCTTCATGGGGCGGACGCTCGCGGGGGTGTCAGGACGAAGCCTTGGGGGGAAAGGCCGGGGCGCCTTCGATGAGCAATTCCTGCTGCATCAGCGGCGCCTGGTCGGGCAGTGTGGCACCGATCGTGGTCTGGATGCCGACAACCCCGCCGGGCACGGCCGGGGACAGGATGAAGCGGTACTGCTTGCCCAGGTACTTTTCGAACTTCACCCGGTTGGGGTCGTCGAGGTAGGGCGAGATCCGGATTTCCTGGCCTTCGATGTCCTTGCCCTTGTAGGCCATACGCACATTGCGCACTGTGGCACCGTTGAACAACGCCATGCGGATGCGCTTGCGGAAGTACGTCTGCGAGCCCTTGGTCAGGCGTTGCATGGTGCGGATGTCGTTTTCCAGGAAGTACATCACCACGGGGTTGCCTTCGGCGCCTTCGATGTCAGGCAGTTTCAGCGTGCGCGCACCGGTCAGGAATTCGCCGCTGGCCTTGCAACATTGCTTTTTTCCGGCAACCAGGCTGACGACGTCGACGCGGACCTTGTCCTCGAAGCCCGGCTCCTCGGTGCCGGTCTGCCGGAACGCATATCGCAGCGTGGCGGGCAGGGCCAGGTTGTCGAGCTGTCGGGTCATGAACAGCAGCTTCTCGGCCGCCGAGATGTCCTGCTTTTCATCGGTGGCGACAGCCGGCGCCGACAGCACGGCAGCGGCGGCAAGCAGCAGGGCAGGGAGTGAACGCATGGGCATGGCCGGGGGCAAAAAATGGGTTGCGGAACAATGCGGGTCAGCGGTGATGAATCGGTGGCAACGGCCGGCCGGTTACGGGCCTGCGGCCGGCAGCACCAGGCTGGCGGCCAGCGCCGGGTCCAGCGCCTCCAGCCGCTGCCGAACGGCTTGTGCCTTGGCCCGGTCACCCTGGCGCAGGGCCAGCTGGCCCAGGTACAACCAGGCCGGGCCGGCCGTGGGCGCCAGCTTCAGCGATTGCTCCAGCGCAGCGGCCGCGTCGCCAAGCCGGCCCAGGCCGTCGAGCGCACGGGCCAGGGCGTTCCAGGGTGCGGGGTCGTCAGCGTCGGACGCGCACCAGCGCCGGGCCAGGGCTATCAGTTCGGTCCATTTAGAGTCGCGCTGCAGCGCAGCAGCTTGCAGGAACGCAGGTTGGGTCGGCGGCTGGCGCTGCCAGTAGTACAGATCGGCCGGGCCGGCCAGGCCGGCAGGCGCCACCGGCCGGAACGCCTGGCTGTCGGCCAGCAGCGGCGCCAGCCATTCCACCGGCGAGGCGAAGTAGTGAAGAAGGCCGCCGGGCAGGCGAAACGTGAGCACGCCGACCAGGTGCAACTGCTCGTCGAACAGCGCGCCGCCGCTGGCGCCCGAGCTGAACCAGTTGTCGCTCTGGATGACATAGCCGCCGTCCAGCCGGTGCAGTTCGATCACCTTGCCGGTGCTGCTTTGAAGGCCCTGGCCGCCGGTGAAGCCCACGGCCGCGACGGCCTGGCCGTTCTTGAGCTCGGCCGAGCGGCCTAGAGCCACGCGCGGCGCAGCCAGCCGCGGCACCTGCAGCAGGCACAGGTCGTGCGCGGGATCGCGGGCCTGGGCCTCGACCCGCCAGCGTTGGTCGCCGCGCAGCACACTGATGCGGACCGCCGACTCGGTGACGTGGCAATTCGTGACGACGACACCATCGGCCACGACCACGCCCGAACCGATGGAGTAGCCGCCTTGCTGGCGCACCACTTCGATTTTCAGGACGCTGGCTGCGGCTTCGAAGAGGCGCTCGCGCTCCAGGCTGGCGCCCGCAGGCAGGCTGAGGGACCACCCCAGCAACAGGGCCGTGGTGGCGAGCAGGCCGTTCATGCCCCTGGTGCCCCCTGTTCCCGGTGCTTCAGTTGCGACGCAAGTCGTACGAATCGTCGACCCGGGGCACGCCAAACTCTTTCAAGATGGCGTCGATGCCAGCGCGCTGGCTGTCGATCAGGCCTTCGATCTGCTGCTTGAACTCGCGCTCGCCGTAGCGCAGGCCGATGCCCATC
Source organism: Burkholderiales bacterium (assembly GCA_038211805.1). Taxonomy (GTDB): domain Bacteria; phylum Pseudomonadota; class Gammaproteobacteria; order Burkholderiales; family Burkholderiaceae_C; genus Pseudaquabacterium. Next base: position 10,726 of record JBBQVF010000135.1, read on the forward strand.
TCGAAGCTCAGCCGCACACCCGGTTCCGACTTCAACGGAATCACCACGAGCTGCGGGCTCTGGATGCGCTGGGCGAAGTAGCCGGCAATCGGCCCCCAGACGATGGCCACGTCGATCTTGCCGGCCGTCAGGTCTTTCTCGATGATCTCGCCGGGGTATTGGTCGGGGTCGGCGTTGAAGATC
>JBBQVF010000136.1:0-10803 GCA_038211805.1 Burkholderiales bacterium
AGCGCGAGTTGGCATCTGACTCGATGCGCTTGTTCGAGCGCAGCGCCGGCACGGCGCGTAGCGAGTTGCGCATCGGGCCGCAAGACTGAGCACCGGAAGGCAGTCGGCGCGCAGCGACGACCGCCGCAGTGAAGCGCCACGCCCTGCCCGGACGCGCCATTGCGCCGCTGGACAACCAGGCACGAAGAAGACTTTCAAAGTCAGCATCGAGCCGAAACGAGTCGCAAGCCACAGGCCACAGCAACGGGGACCGGGCCTGGAGTGTTCAACTGGCGGCGACCGACCCGCCGCGCGCGATCTGGCGGCAGATCACCACCATCGGCAGCAAGCCCACCACGACGATGGCCAGGGCAGCGGTCGACGCTTCGGCCAGCCGTTCGTCCGCGGCCAGGGTGTAGGCCTGGGTGGCCAGGGTGTCGAAGTTGAACGGCCGCATCACCAGCGTGGCCGGCAATTCCTTCATCACGTCGATGAAGACCAGCAAGCCGGCGGTCAGCGCACTGCCACGCAACAGCGGCAGGTGCACCCGCCACATCGTCTGCGCCGGGGTGTGGCCCAGGCTGCGCGCGGCCTGGTCCATGCTGGGCGTGATCTTGGCCAGGCCGGCATCCACCGCCTGCATCGCCGCGGTGAGATAACGCACCAGGCAGGCGTACACCAGCGCTGCGATGCCGCCGGTGAACAGCAACCCCAGCTCCAGCCCGAAGGCGCCGCGCAGGCCTTCGGCCAGCAGGTGGTCGAGCCGGGTGACGGGGATCAGCACGCCCACCGCGATCACCGAGCCGGGCAGCGCATAGCCCAGCCCCGCCACCCGATGGGCCCAGCGCATCGGCGCGCCCCGGTGCACCCGCGCGGCATAACCGATCAGCAGCGCCAGGGCCACCGCCAGCAGCGCGGTCAGCCCGGCCAGCAGCATGCTGTTGCCGGCCAGCCGCAGGAATTTCTCGCCGAACTGGGCATCGCCCTCGGTCAGCGCCATGCGCAGAAGCAGCCACGCCGGCAGGCCGAAACCGCCCATCAGCGGCAGCGCACAGGCGGCCACCGCCAGCGCCGCGCGCGCCCCGCTCAGCCGGCTGCGGGCGCTGGTGCCGCGGTGCAGACTGGCATCGGCAAAGCGGCGAGCGCCCCGGCTGGCGCGCTCGAGCAGCAGCACCAGCGCGACGAAGCCCAGCAGCACCAGCGCCAGCTGCGCCGCGGCGGCGCGGTCGCCCAGCGAGAACCAGGCGCGGTAGATGCCGGTGGTGAAGGTCTGCACCGCAAAGTAGCTGACGGTGCCGAAATCGGCCAGCGTCTCCATCAACGCCAACGCCACGCCGCCGGCAATGGCCGGCCGCGCCATCGGCAGCGAGACGCGCAGAAAACCCTGCCAGGGGGTCAGGCCCAGCGAGCGGGCAACCTCGATCATCGCGCCGCCGCGCTCGACGAAAGCCATGCGCGCCATCAGGTAGACATAGGGGTAGAGCACCAGCGAAAACATGACCACCGCGCCGCCGGTGGAGCGCACGTCGGGAAACCAGTAATCGGCACGGCGCCAGCCGAAGGCCTCGCGCAGCGCCGTCTGCACCGGACCCACGTACTGCAGCAGGTCGGTGTAGGTGTAGGCCATCACGTAGGCCGGCACGGCCAGCGGCAGCACCAGGGCCCACTCAAACACCGCGCGGCCGGGGAATTGATGCCGCGTCACCAGCCAGGCCGACCCCACGCCCAGCAGCGTGACGCCGACGCCGACGCCCGCGCACAACCACAGCGTGGTGATGATGTAGTCGGGCAGCACGGTGGCCACCAGATGCGCCCAGGTGCCACCGGTGCCACCACCAAACAGGTGCGAGCCCACCGACAGGATGGGCACGGCGACCAGGGCGGCCGTCAGCAGCGCGATCAGCAACAGCCCCGACCACCGCGGCCGCCGCGCCGCGGCGCGAATGGGCGGCACAGCGCGCGGTAGCAGGATCTCGGGGCGGGCGGTCACGACAATGGCAGCGGGTCAGGGAGGCTGTGCAGGCAGCCCGTGGGGTCAGGCAGCCGGATGGACGGACATCGCAAGCCGGGAGGCGGCAGTGTATCGGTCGCGACCTATCATGACGGCACGATGAACCGCGCCGACACCCCCTGGCTGCAGCTGACCGACCTGTCCGTGGTCTACGGCCGGCGCGCCGTGGTCGAGCACTTCTCGATGACCCTGCCGCGGGGCACCGTGGGCTGCCTGCTGGGGCCCTCGGGCTGCGGCAAGACCACCGTGCTGCGGGCGATCGCCGGGTTCGAGCCGGTCAATGCCGGCGAGGTTTGGCTCGACGGCGACCTGGTCAGCAGCCCGCAGCGCCAGGTGCCGCCCGAGCAGCGCCGCATCGGCATGGTGTTCCAGGACCACGCCCTGTTTCCCCACCTCAGCGTGGCGGCCAACGTCGCCTTCGGGCTGCGCGGCAGGCCCGATGCCGCGCAACGGGTGCAGCAGATGCTGGAAACCGTGGGCCTGGGCGGCACCGGGGCGCGCTACCCGCACCAGCTGTCGGGCGGCCAGCAGCAGCGGGTGGCGCTGGCACGGGCGCTGGCGCCATCACCGCGGCTGCTGCTGCTGGACGAACCCTTCTCCAACCTCGACATCGAGTTGCGCGAGCACCTGGGCGGCGAGTTGCGCGCCATGCTGAAGGCCGCCGGCACCACCGCCTTGCTGGTCACCCATGATCAGCACGAAGCCTTCGCGATCGCCGACGAGATCGGCATCATGAGCGGCGGCCACATCCAGCAATGGGACTCGGCCTACAACCTGTACCACCGGCCGGCCAACCGTTTCGTCGCCGATTTCGTCGGTCAGGGCGCCTTCCTGCCCGGCACGGTGCGCAGGGGCCAGCACATCCAGATGGAGCTGGGCATGCTCGACAGCGAGACGCCGATCCGCTGCACCGAACACGGCGATCTGTGCGACACCGGCTGCAGCGTCGACGTGCTGCTGCGCCCTGACGACGTGGTGCACGACGACGCCAGCCCGGTCACCGCCGAGGTCATCGCCAAGGCCTTTCGCGGCGCCGAGTTTCTCTACACCTTGCGGCTGGCCAGCGGCGCCAGCGTGCTGTCGCTGGTGCCGTCGCACCACAACCATGCCATCGGCGAGCGCATCGGCATCCGGCTCGAGGCCGACCATGTGGTGGCCTACAAACGCGAAGACGCGCCGGTGCTCGACTGCGGCTGAGGCCGCTGTTCAGGGCTGGCGCCCGCCCAGCCCCTTGCTGAGCGCGGCCACCTCGGCCTGCTTCGGGAAGCGGTCGCCCAACGCCGCCAGCCGGTCGAGCTCGGCCTTGGCCGCGCGCTTGTCCCCGGCCTGGACGTAGAAGCGCGCCAGGTTCAGCCGCAGGAAGGCGTCGTTCGGCAGCATCGCCAGCGCGCGCTGCTGCACCTCGATCGCCTTGGCCGGCTGGCCGTCGGCGGCCTGGGCCAGCGCCAGGGTGTCCATCAGCGCCGGCCGGTTGGGTGCGGCGCGCACTGCACGCTGGGCGTAATCCAGTGCGCCGGGTTTCTTCTGCTCCAGCATCAGCCAGGCTACGTTGTTCAGCGACAAGGCATGCTCGGGCTGGACCGCCAGCACCGCCTGGTAGCGCTGCTCGGCCTCGGCGAGGTGTTGCTGCTTCAGCGCCACGTCACCCAGGTAGAACATGAACAAGGTGTCGCGCGGATGGTCCTTCAGCCAGCGGGTGGCCAGCGCGTCGGCCTCGGCGGCATGGCCGGCCTGGCGCAAGGCCTCGTGCAGGCGCGCGGGCGCCTGCGCAGGCTCGGCCTTGGCGATGGCCTTGCGCAGCGCGGTGGCCGCCGGCTCCCAGTGCTTCTGCATCATCTCGATCTCACCTTCGAGGGTGTAGCCGACGGCCTGTTGGGGCCGTTCGCGCTGCACGTCACGGGCGATGGCCAGCGCAGCCGCCGGCCGCCGCGCCCGCAGGTCGGCGGTGATGGCCAGTTGCTGCGCGCCCAGGTGGCCCGGCACCACCTCCAGGGCGCGGCGCGCGCTGCGGCCGGCGCTGGCCGGGTCGTTGGCGGCCAGTTGCGCCTCGGCCAGGCCCAGATAGCCCAGCGGTGACTTGCCCTGCAGCGCCACCATCCGGTTGAAGGTGCCGGCCGCCTGCTGCTGCGCGCCCACCTGCACTTGCGCCTGGCCCAGGCGGTCCAGCAAGTCGAATTGGTCCGGCGTCTGGGCCAGTGCGGTCTGCGCGGCCACCAGCGCGGCCTGCGGCTGGTAAGTGGCGAGATGGTGGTCGATCAGCGCCAGCCGCCGCGCCGTGTCATCCGGGCCGGCTTTCACCGCCTCTTCCAGCAGTGCGGCCACCGCCTCGCGGCTGGCCCCGCTGCGGCCGGCCAGCGTGGCCAACGCCTGGCGGGCGGCCCCGTTCTTGGGGTCGAGCTGGATCAGCGCCTTGAAGCGGGCCTGGGCCGCGTCGGCTTGGCCGGCGGCGACGTCCAGCCGGGCCAGCGCGGCCACCGACGGAAAGTAGCGGCCATCGCGCAAGACCGCTTGCTCGAAGGCCAGCCGCGCCGCGGCCAGGTCGCGCTGGGCCAGCAGCACCTGGCCACGCAGGTGGGCCGGCATCGCCTGCCCGGGCTGCTTGCGTTCCAGCGCGTCGACCGCTGCCAGCGCCGCGGCGTGGTCCTGGCGCCGCAGGTGGGTGGCCACCAGCGCCAGGTCGGCCGTCGGGCCGTTGTCGGCGGCGGCCACGGCCTGCAGGTCGGCCAGCGCTTGCTCGCCCTTGCCACGGGCCAGCTGCGACAAGGCCACCGCGGTGCGGATCTTGGGGTCGTCGGGCTCCAGCTTGGCAGCTCGATCGAACAGCGCGGCCGCCGCTTCGGGCTGGTCCGACAGCAACCGGGCCTGGGCGGCCAGCGCCAGCGCCTGGGCATCGGTCGCGCCCCGGCCGATCAGCGGTTCGAGCGTGGCCAGTGCCCGGGCCGGCTGGCCCAGCGCCAGGTAGCACTGCGCCAACAGCCTACGCGCGGCCACCGCGCCGGGCGCGATCTGCAAGGCCTTGCTCAGCAAGACCTCGGCCTGGCCGGGCGCCTTCAGCCGCAGTTCGACCATGGCGGCCGATTGCAGCAGCAGCAGGTTGTCGGGGGCGCCGCGCAGCAGGCCCTGGAACAGTTCGCGGGCGCGCGGCAGGTCGCCTCTTAACAGCGCCAGCTGGCCTTCGTACAGCCGCGTCAGCGGGTGCTTGGGCAACAGCTTGTGCAGGGCATTGAACTGGGCCTGCGCGGCCGGGCCGTCGCGCATCGACAGGTGCAGCGCGATCAGCGCGCCATGCGCCGCGGCATGGTCGGGGCGCACTGCCAGTGCCTGGCGGTAGGCCGCCATCACCAAAGCCGGGTCAGCCTGCTGGCGGGCCAGCAGGTCACCCTGGAGCAGCCAGCCGTCGGCGCTCTGCGGATGGATCTTCAACAGGGCGTCGACCTGGGCCAGCGCGCCGGGCAGGTCACCGTTGACCGCGCTGGTTCGTGCCTGCATGCGCAGCGCGGGCTCGTGGTCGGGCACGGCGCGCAGGGCCGCGGCGATGCTGGCCCGTGCGGCGGCCAGATCGCCGTCAGTAGCCTCGGCCTCGGCCAGCACGGTCTTGAGGGCGGCGGTGGCGCCGGCGTCGGGCCAGGTCAGCGCGCCGAACTGGGCGATCAGCTTGGCCGTCTGGCCCATCGCCAGCATCGAGCGCGCCAGCAGCGGGACGACCTCGGGCTCGGGCGCCTGCAGTTCCAGCGCACGTCGCAGCTCGATCTCGGCCGCCACCGGGTCGCCAGCGTCGAGCAGTGCCGTGCCCAGCAGCAGCCGGGCATCGGCCAAATCAGGCTGCTTTTGCAACACGCTCTTGATCTGAATGACCGCCGCCGGACCCTGTTTGTCCGCCAGCAGCGCGCGGGCCTTGGCCAGTTGCTGGACCGGCCGATCGCCGCAGCCGCCCAGCAGCAGCAACGCCAGCAACGGCGCCAGCACCAGCGACACCCTCGACGCGCCGGCGGAGGCCAGCCGTCCCGGGCTCAGGCGCCGGCGCTGGCGCCCGAACATACCCATCGGCATGGCGGAGGCAGAGACAGGGGCACCGACCTGCCCGGGTCAGTGCAGACGAACGGCGCTGCCGGCGGCGCGCATCGCGCCCTCGCCCAGGGCCGCGCCGAACCGCCGGGCCAGCTTCTCGGCCACGTTCTCGCGCGGCGTGTAGTCGATGACCTCTTCGGCCTTGATCACTTCGCGCGCAACATAGTCGAGGTTGCCGAACTTGTCGGCCAGGCCCAGGCGCACCGCCTCTTCACCGTTCCAGAACAGGCCGGAGAAAGTGTCCGGGGCTTCCTTCAGCCGGGCACCCCGGCCTTCGCGCACGACCTGGATGAACTGCTGGTGCACCTGGTTGATCATGGCCTGCGCATAGGCTTGCTGCTTGGGGTTCTGGGCAGTGAAGGGGTCGAGCATGCCCTTGTTGTCACCGGCGGTCAGCAGCCGCCGCTCGATGCCGAGCTTGTCCATCAGGCCGGTGAAGCCGAAGCCGTCCATCAGCACGCCGATCGAGCCGACGATGCTGGCCTTGTCGACGTAGATCTCGTCGGCGGCCACGGCAACGTAGTAGGCGCCCGAGGCACAGACTTCTTCGACCACGGCGTAGACCTTCTTCTTGTGCAGCGCCTTCAGGCGCCGGATCTCGTCGTAGATGATGCCGGCCTGTACCGGGCTGCCGCCGGGGCTGTTGATGCGCAGCACCACCGCGCGTGCGCCGGCATCCTCGAAGGCACTGCGCAGCCCCGACATCATCTGCTCGGCACTGGCCTCGGAGCCGGCGGCGATCTCGCCACGCAATTCCACCAGCGCGGTGTGCGGCCCGGTCGGCGTGCTGTGCGTGCTGCGGCCCGACATCAGCGCCCAAACCAGGGCCGCCAACAGACCCAGCCAGGCCAGGCGGAAGAAGATGCGCCAGCGGCGCTCGGTGCGCCGCTCGGCGATCAGTTCGCGGGCCAGCGACTCCACGGTCTGCTCCAGCCCGGACCGTAGCGGCGCCGCCGACGAAGGGTGCGGCGCGGGGCCGGCGGACAGCGCGGACGGGGCGGGGGCGGGGGCGGGCGGAAGGTCGTCCTGCGGAATCATGGGGGGCTTTCAGGGGGAAGCGGGTGCATCGAACGGCACTGGCCGGATGTCAGCCGAAGGATACCAACAGGCCTGGCCATCGAGTTCGGCCACGGCAATGCCCATCAGCTTGCTGCGTCCGCAGGGCCCACCGACGCAGCGGCCGTCGGCGGGCTCGTAGCTGGCGCCGTGGATCGAGCAGACGATCCAGCGCTTGTCGTGGTCAAGAAACTCGCCCGGCTGCCAGTCCATCTCGACCGGCACATGGGCGCAGCGGTTGATGTAGGCCACCAGGGCGCCGTCGAAGCGCAGCACGAAGGCGCGTGCCGGCTGGCCCCACAGCAGCACGTCGAAGAGCACCGCCTGGCCGCGCTCGACCAGGTCGGCCGCCGGGCACAGCGGCAGGGGCAGCGGCGCGGCCACCTCAGCCATGGGCCAGCAGCCAGGCGTGCAGATCGGCCGTGCTGTGCGCCACATGCAGCGGCGCCAGCGCGGCGAAGGCCTCGGGCTCGTGCGCGCCGTAGCTGACGCCCACGCGGGCGGTGCCGGCGTTGATCGCCAGCTGCAGGTCGTGGGTGGTGTCGCCGATCATCAGCGTGCGGGCCGGCGCAGCGCCGAACTCGGCCATCAGCTGCTGCAGCATCATCGGATGCGGCTTGCCGGCGGTCTCGTCGGCGGTGCGGGTGCCGTCGAACAGGCCCTTCAGCTGCACCGCGTGCAAGGATTCATCGAGCCCGGCGCGGCTTTTGCCGGTGGCCACGGCCAGCCAATGGTTGCGCTGCTTCAGCGCATGCAGCATCTCCAGCGTGCCGGGAAACAGCACCAGCTCGTGCTGGCGCTCGGTGTAGTGGTGGCGGTAGCGGCGGCCCAGGTCCGGGTAGCGCTCGGCCGGCAGCCCCGGCACGATGTGCTGCAGCGCGTCGTGCAGGCCCAGGCCGATGACGTAGGCGGCGCGTTCGTCGCTGGGCACCGGCAGCCCCAGGTCGGCGCAGGCGCCCTGCATGCAGCGCACGATCAGCGCGGTGGAATCGAACAAGGTGCCGTCCCAATCGAAGACGATCAGGTCGAAACGGCGCGGGGTGGAGGTCATCGGCGAGGGGATGCGGTCAGTGTGGCGTGGGCAAATGGGCCAGCAGTGTGGCGCATTCGGGCGGCAGCGGTGCGCTCAGCTCGATGCGGCCCCCGCTGGCCGGGTGGTCGAAAGCCAGGCGCCGGGCATGCAGGAACATGCGGTCGAAGCGCAGCCCGGACAGACCCTCGCCGCGCGCCCACTGCTTGTTCAGCGCGAAATCACCGTATTTCGGGTCACCGACGATCGGATGACCGGCCTGCGCCAGGTGCACCCGGATCTGGTGGGTGCGGCCGGTCTTGATCGTCACGTCTAGCAGCGTGGCGTCCTGAAAGCGCTGCATCACCTGCACCAGGCTGATCGACCGGCGGCCGTCGGGGTGGTCGGCGGCCACCGGCAGCACATGGCGCTCGCCGCGGGCGTCCAGCGTCTTGTGCAGCGCCACGTCGACCACCTTGAGCTTGGCCGGCCAGGCGCCGATCACCAGTGCGGCGTAGGTCTTGCCCGTGTCACGGGCGCGAAACTGTTCCTGCAGCGCCACCAGCGCGCTGCGCTTCTTGGCCAGCAGCAGGATGCCCGAGGTCTCGCGGTCCAGGCGATGCACCAATTCGAGGAACCTGGCGGTCGGCCGCGCCTGCCGCAACTGCTCGATCACGCCGAAGCTGACGCCCGAGCCGCCGTGCACTGCGACGCCGGCCGGCTTGTTGATGGCCAGCAGGTGCTCGTCCTCGAACAGGATCGGAAACTCGCGTGCCGGCGCCGGCATCGCCGTGGCATCGGGCGCGGCCAGCCGCACCGGCGGCACCCGCACCTCGTCACCCAGGACCAGCCGGGTGTCGGCCGCGGCCCGGCCCTTGTTGACCCGCACCTCGCCCGAGCGGATCACCCGGTAGACATGCGTCTTGGGCACGCCCTTCAGCAGGCGCAGCAGGAAGTTGTCCAGCCGCTGGCCCTCGCCGGCCTCGTCGACCACCAGCCGACGCACTTCTGGCGGGCTGGCGGCGGCATGGGCGGCGGCCGGGGCGGCGGCCGGGGCGGCCCGTGCGGGGCGGCTCGGTGGTGGTTTGCTGCTTATAATGATGCGAACCACGATTGGGCCGTAAGTGCTTGATTTTTCAGAGTTTACCCGGGCACATCCCGGCGTTATCGTGGACCGGCGCCTTACCGGGCGTCAAAAGCGTTGATGCAACACCTGCGTCACGCGGCAGGCCGCAGTCCCCCCAGTGATGCGGCGGCCCCGTCGGCCAGGTGGAAGAGACACGTCGTCACAGCCGTCCCGTCACAGGGAAAGAAACACAGCTCATGGACGGCAGACAGCCCTGTTGAGGCAGTCTGCCGTTCGCGGTTCAGCCCACAGGGTCTGCATGCCATCCCTCTCAAGCACCCACCAGCCCATGTCGAACGACATGACGGCGCAGCCCCGGCCCATTGCCGGTGCGGCACGCCGGCCGGCGGTGTGTGGCCTTCGCGCCTGGCGCGGGGCCGGGAGACCACGGTGCCAGCCTCCCCTTGCCGCCAACCGCACGCGGCCCCGCTGCAGCCCTGATCGACGTTTGATCACTGCAGTCCAGGGCGATTCCTTCTCCGGCCGTTTCCCGTTGCTCGTGCATCTGAACAGATTGCCTGCCCCACGCCATTGAGGCGGGGCCGGTGATCGGATGACACGTGCCCTGGCAGCAGGGTACGTGGGACGGGAGTGCACATGAAACGCATGCTGATCAATGCCACGCAGCCGGAAGAACGGCGTCTGGCGATCGTCGATGGCCAGAAACTGCTCGATTTCGAGACCGAGATCGAGGGACGCGAACAGCGCAAGGGCAACATCTACAAGGCCGTGGTGACACGGGTCGAGCCTTCACTTGAAGCCTGCTTCGTCGAGTACGGCGAAGATCGCCACGGTTTCCTGCCGTTCAAGGAAATTTCGAAGACCTACTTCCGCGAAGGCATTGAAGCCAAGAACGCGACCATCAAGGAGGCGATCCGCGAAGGCCAGGAACTGCTGGTCCAGGTCGAGAAGGAAGAGCGCGGCAACAAGGGCGCGGCACTGACCACCTTCGTCAGCCTGGCCGGCCGCTACCTGGTGCTGATGCCCAACAACCCGCGCGGTGGCGGCGTGTCGCGCCGCATCGAGGGTGAGGACCGCGAAGAGCTGAAGGAAAACCTCGACCAGCTCGAATACCCCAAGGGCATGAGCCTGATCGCCCGCACCGCCGGCATCGGACGCAGCGCGCCCGAGCTGCAGTGGGACCTGAACTACATGCTCAAGCTCTGGAGCGCCATCGACGGCGCGTCCAAGGCCGGCAAGGGTGCTTTCTTGATTTACCAGGAATCGAGCCTGGTGATCCGGGCGATCCGAGATTACTTCACCGCCGACATCGGCGAGATCTTGATCGACACGGACGACATCTTCGAGCAAGCCCAGCAGTTCATGAACCACGTGATGCCAGAGACGGCCAATCGCGTGAAGCGTTACCGCGATGATGCGGCGCTGTTTTCGCGTTTCCAGATCGAGCACCAGATCGAAACGGCTTTTTCCCGCACGGTCAATTTGCCGGCCGGCGGCGCGATCGTGATCGACCACACCGAGGCGCTGGTCTCGGTCGACGTCAACTCGGCGCGCGCCACCCGCGGCAGCGACATCGAGGAAACCGCCACCCGC
>JBBQVF010000137.1:0-10589 GCA_038211805.1 Burkholderiales bacterium
TGCCGCATTGATGCGATGACCCCGCACCTGCGGGGGGATCGGCCATTTGGCCGATGGGTCATGCTGATCGGCCCTGAGATATTCCGACAGGGCGAATGAGAAAAAAGCCGGAAGACGACGGACAAGGCGGGAAGAAAACGGGGCGGAAGAAAAAACGGCTTGCAGTGGGTGAAAACGGGGACTCGCGCCAGCATCAGGGCCCTTGCGGCTCGACAGGCAGCGCCCGATTTCAGCCCGGCGCCTTAGCCGGCTCGTCTTCGAGCCCCGGTAACCGCCCCTGCCGAGACTCCTGCTCGCGCTTCATCACCGCACGCGCGATGCAGTAGATGTGGGCCACGGTCAAGCTGAACTCCTCCGACAGCTGGGCCACCCGCATGGGGGTGAACTTACGCGCGCCGTCCGCCCCATCCTGACCGTACTTCTCCCAGATGACCTGGTCGCGCTGCGAGAGCTGAAACTCCAGGTCGGCCGGCACGTACATGATGGTCCGGGCGTACTGGTAGCAGATCGCCTGGGCGATCTCGCGCGACACCTCGCGGGCCTGCAGCTCGTCTTTCGTCAGCCCGGCCTTGATCATCTCGCGCGCGCCCGTCGCCACCAGGGCGTCGACAAACTGGTACAGCTTCTTGGTGCTCTTGCGTCCCATCACGCCTCTCCTTGGCGGCCCAACCACTGCTTCGCGCTGGTGATGACCAGGTCGAGCTGGGCCTCGTTCAGCCATTCCAGGCGGTCCACGCCCGTCTGGCGATGCACCCAGGCGTCCAGCGCCTTGCGGTCGCGCGCGGTCACCAACTTGGCGTCGGCCAGTTGCTGCCACAGCGACCACAGCCGGCGCTGTGACGGGTTCCAGGGCGCTTTCGTGCCCTTGGCCTTGGTGACCATACCCGCCTGCACCATGCAGGCCTGCAGGTGGGCCAGAAAACGCTTACGGCCAGCGAAGTCAAGCTCCCCGGCCGATTTGAAGCGCGTCACGGTGAACATGACGTCGCGGTAGGTGTCCTCATCCCATTCCAGCGCCTTCTTGGCGATGTGGATAGCAGCGAGGTCGGCCCGCCGGCCGCCCTCACGGTCAACTACGGTTCCCATGCCTACTCGCTTCCGTCACCGCAGTCGTACTCGGCTGCGATCTCGTCGATCACGTCGTACACGTCGCGGCCGGCGTCGTAGTCGCTACGCACGCTGTCTTCGTCCTTGAAGTCAACGCCCGCTTTGTCCAGCACCTGATCCTGCAGCACGCCAAACCACGTATCAAACTCGAATTCATGCTTGGTCATCACCGCTCCCACTGCCTGTTCGCATCCACCGCCCACCACCCGCGCTCGCCATCCCAACGCGTCAGCACGCAAGGCATCGCCTCGTCGGTGGCAATGCGCAGCGTGGTGCGGTGGCCGCCGCCCAGCTCGCCCAGCAGCTGGCCGGCGGCGCGGGCCTTGTCGGCGCTGTCGTCGTCGCCAGCGTCGAAGCGCGCGATGGTCTTCCACGCGCCCGAGTTGTTGATCTGTAATTGCACCGGCCGTGCTTTGCCAATGAAGCTAGGCACCGCCGATTCAACCGACATTGACCTGCTCCCCGTTGCCCTGTTGCGCCGAAGCGATCGCGGCGTAAACCGCGCGCACCGAGTTGCGGTCCAGATCCTTGGCCTTTTCGCTGAGCCCCTGGTAAGGCGCCATCAGCTCCTCGCCGTCCTCGGACTTTCGCGTCGTCACGCCCTTCAGCCGCTTGGATTCCATCCATGCTTCGTGCACGGATGCGGACACCTTCTCAACGTCGGGCAGACCGGGCGTGAACGTCTCCAAGCTGCCCCGCAACTCAATCGCCCCATGCAGGCGATCGCGCAGCTGGTAGCCCAGCAGCGGCCAGATCAGCTCGATGGCCTTGTCCAGGGCGATCTTCTTGCCCATCTCGGCATCGAAGTTCTCGGGCGACGCGCAGGCCGATGAGCCCATCACCGTGAACCCGTTGTGCAGCACCAGCACGCAGCACGTCAGCAAGCCCAGCGGCCCCGCGTCGGCCAGCGGCCCGGTGCCGGTTGCGCCCTCATCGGCAATCGCCATCCGGGCGCCCATCTCGGCGGTGAAGTAGTAGGTGCCCTGGATCTCCGCCACGATGTCGGCCAGCGTGATGCGCGGCGCCGTCAGGCCCTTGGCCTGGATCTCGGTCTCAATGTCCAAATCGCTCATGGGGTCCTCGTCGAAAGGGTTAAAGGAAAAAAGGCCCGGTGTCAGGCACACCGGAAAGCCGCTCAACGCCTCCACCAAGAGGGACGCCTGGTGATGGGCACAGCGCCGTATGCAGCAGCGCGATGCCTGATCGTTGAACTGCGGTGGTTTCATTGGGGGACCACTCACCGCCTACATCCCACCGGCCTATCGCGCCCCACAGGCGGCCGGCTGCGCGTTGTGGATCAAATGACGGCCGTGTTCAGGCTGATCGCCTCGTACAACCCCGCCTCGTTGCGCTCGTAGAACCGCACGTACTGCACGCTGCTCACCGCTTGCATGCTGTCGGCAATGGCCTGCATCGCCTGGTCCCACTGCGGGTCTTGAATCGACACCTGGCGCAGGCTGAGCACCCCGCCCACGCTCACGTTGCCCGTCTTGTCGACGCGGAAGGCGTGGTTCACCAGCGCCTGGATGTTGTGGTTGGCGCCCTTGCCCCATCGGTGCACGCACTCGTCGATGATGGTCTTGGCCACCTGCAGCCGCTCGTCGAAGGCAATGCGGTCGGCCACCTGGCGTTCCACCTTGTAGCGGCCGTCAAAGCTGGTCAGCGTGATGTTGCCCTTGCCAACGGCGCCGCGCATCGTCACGCCGTACTCGGCGGCGCTGGTGGCCACAAAGGCCTCCAGCTCGGCCATCACCTCGGCCTTGAAGTGGGCCAGCACCGCGTTCATCGCCTTCGCGCGCTCGGCGATGTCGGTCACCAGCTGGTGGCGGGCCTTGTCGATCGGCTTGATCTTGCTCACCGGTATCAACGCGCCGCTGGCGTTCTTCCAGTAGCCGCGCGGCACGGCGTCGGCGGGTTCGTCTTGGGGTTCTTGAGGCACGTTCGGTCCTTCTTCAGTGGGTGGGTCGATGGGTAGGCATCACGCCTGGTTCAGCAGCAGCTGGCCCACCAGCGCGGGCATGCTCACCTTCTTCATCTTGCTCAGCAGCTGCAGGCTGTGCAGCGCGCGGTGCTCCAAGAACTTGCAGCACAGGTCCAGCTCGTCGGCCGTGGTGGCGATGAAGTAGCCCGTGCTCGGGTGGCCGCAGATCGGCGTGCCGTCTTCGTAGCGGCACCGGCTGATCAACTTGCGCAGATCACGCTGCGACACCTGCAGGTACATCGCCAGGTAGCGGGCGCTGATGCCCTCCTCGCGGCCGTGGTGGGTGCTCATCACGTTGTTCAACGCGGTCTTGGTCGTCATGGCTGTAGGCCCTCGGGTTGGTCGTCAGAGGTGGGCGCCTCGCTGCGCGCGGCCAGGCTGTTCTGCATCCGCGCCTTGGCCTCGCGGGCAGCGCGGCTGGGGCCCTTGGCTGGGTCATAGGGCACCGGCTTGCCCGAGGCCGCCAGCGCCTGCTGCACCGCCACCGGCGCGCTGGTGCTGGCGCCGTTGCGCTGGCGCGCGGTGTCGATCTGCACGCGCTCGGCCACCGCCTCGGCCTTGTCTGCATGGCCCACGATCACCTCGTACAGGTAGCCGTGGCTGGTCAGCGGCAGCGTCAGCGTGCCCTTGTCGCGGGCCGCCAGCACCTGCTCGATGGCCGTGCGCCACACCTCGGCAGGCGCCACCCAATCGCGTCCCTTGCGGTTGATCACGCCGCGTTGCAAATCGGGCTGCAGTTCTTCGAACAGGTTTACCACGCGCGCCAGGCTCAGCCGCCGCTTCGCCGGCCGAAACAACGCGATGTAGTTCACCAGCTGCGCGCCCAGCGGCACGTTGGCCGCGATGAAGGTGGCCAGTGCCCGCCCGTCCACCTCGCGGCCGATGGCGGCGTCCAGGCTCATCTCGGCCTGGCAGGCAGGGCAGGTCAGCCGCATGTGGGCAACCTCTTGACCGCCATCGCACCCACCAGCACGGTGCGTTCGCCCATCGTGTCCCACTGCGGCTGTACCCAGCCCTCATGCCACAGCTCGTTGATGCGCTCGCGCACCACGTCCTCGGCCAAGGCCATGTGCTCGGCCAGGTCGGCCACCGGCACAAACTCGCCGCGCCGCCCGTCCAGGCGGATCAGGATCACCGCGCGTTGGCTGATGCTCATGCCTGCCAACCCCTGGTGCGATCGTCCAACGCCTGCGTCAGCGCAAGACCACCCAGCCGGTCCAAGTGGGCAAACAGGTCACGCGTCACATCGCGCGGCAGCACTACACAGCCGCCCGCCCATGACAAGCTGAACCGACCGTCCACGGACAGATCGAAGCTCGCCAGCGTCTTGCGGCCCCCACCGTCAACCGCGCCAACCAATTCGAACGGCGCATCGGCCTGCGCATCGGCCTGCGCATCGGCCTGCGCCGCCGCCGCCGGCACATGCTTTGGCAGCGGCAAGCAGTCCATGCCTACGTGGTACTTGAAGCCGCCTTTGATGCGGTGCCGCTTGATGAGGCAGCCCTTCATCAGCAAAAAGAACGCCATGCTCACCTGGCGGCCCGTCATCCCAGTGGTCTGCCGTATCGCAGCATGTTCTACGCCAGCGGCACCCGCCGCGACCACCACCTGGTACACCCGGTTCATATTCGAATCGGGCATCTCCCACCACCGCGGGATCGTCATGGCTGGGCCTCGGCGCATGCTGTCGTGGCCGCCACACCCTGGCGATAGGCGTCGGCCACCGTCTGCTGCATCTGCGCCTGGCCCACCGCGCGCCCGGCCTCGAAGCTAGCCTGGTCAGCGGCTTGTTCATCCACCGCTGCGCCCCAGGCCAGCAAGCCCATCAGCACCGCCAACGCCAGCACGATGAAAGCCGCATCGCCCAGCCGGGCCCGGCTGCGGGTCTGGATAACGTGCCCGTTTTCACGAAAAAACAGTCTGCTCTTCATCATCTGCTCCCAGTTCAAACAATCGCCACCACGTCTTTGCTCACCAGCGGCTCGCCCATCTCGGCGGCCTTGTTCAGGCAGCGCGTCAGCATGTTGTTCACCGCCAGCGGGTAGCACATGCTCACGGCGCCACCGCGCCCGTCGCGGGCGCGCATCGTCAGGCGGTGGCGCAGCTGGTCGATGCCGGCCTGGTCGATCAGCGTGTCCAGCCGCACACCGGCTGCAGTGGCCCGGCAATCCAGGTAGCCGCGCAGGTCGTTGTCCAGCGGCAGCAGCTCCACCACCTCGCAGCGCTGGGCCACCTCGCGCAGGCTGCCGTCGCGCAGGCCATCGGCCAGGCGATTCTTCAGCTCGGTCTGCGCCAGCAGCAAAATACCCAGCAACGGCCGCCGGCCGGCGCGCATCTCATGCAGGCGCTTCAGGTGCTTCAACACCGCGTTGGGCATGCTGTGTGCCTCTTCAACCACCAGCAGGTGCCGGTTGCCGATCTCGGTGCTGGCGGCCAGCAGCTTCTGTGCCGCCACCGTGCGGGCCTGCAGCGTTTGCGGCATCGCACGCTGCGGCGCCAGCTGGCTGATGATGGCGTGCAGGATGTCGGCACTGCGCAGCTGCGCGCCCTGGCGCTCGCTCTGCTCCATGCCCAGCACGCTGGGGCGGATGATGGTCACCTGGTCAGCGCTGCGCACGATGCGCTCTTCCAGGTCGGCCTGAATGGTGGTCTTGCCCGCACCGCTCTCGCCCACCACGGCCACAAAGCCGCTCACCTGGGCGCACTGCCAGGCGGCCTCGCGCACATAGCGCACGTCGTCGCCGTTGAACATCTGTTCATCCTTTGTCACATCGCCGTCGAAGGGGTTACTGAACAGCTTGAAGTGCCGCTTCGCCTGCGGCGACAAGGCTTGCTTGGGCAGCAGCATGTCGGGTTCGTCCTGTTGGGTTGGGGTGGGCGCCGGCTCGGCCGGCAGGGCCTTGGGTGCGGGGCGCACCGTCTGGCGGTTGGTGTCCAGGTAGGCGCCCTGGTGGCCGTGTGCGTGCCACAGCGTGGCCAGCTGCTCCGGCGTGGCGCCGCGTTGGGTGAACAGCTCGGCCAGCGCCTGTCGGGCCTGCGCCTTGTCGGGCTCACTGAAGCGCGTCGGCCATTCATTCGTCAGCAGGCCGTGCAGCGTGCTGCGGGCCAGGTTCAGGCAGGTGGCCATGTCGCTCACGGTGATCTTCAACACCGCGGCCACCACGCCCAGCTGCAAGCGCGTGCCCACCGGCGGGTTGGCCGGGTCATAGGGCAGCTTGCGGGCTTTGACAGTCATGCCGCACCCCCGCCAATCAACCGCAGCGCGCTGGCCTGGCCATCGTCGGCCGGCTGCACCAGCGCGGCGCAAAAGCCGTCGATCTCGTCCTCGGGCACACCATCGGGCCAGCGGGCGATCAGGTCTTCGCGCACCTGCGGCGTGTAGGCCGCGCCAATGCGGGCCATGATCAGTTGCAGCGCCTCCACCCGGTTGAGCAGCCGCGCCTGCACCCGCCGCTCAGGCAGCGCCAGCGGCGTGGTGCGCTTGGGCAGGTAGGTGGGCACCTGCGCGGCTTTCACATCGGCCATCGCGTCCACCACCCCGGCGTAGGCCTGGGCGTGCGCCTTGCGGGCGCGGGCGGCTTCTTCCAGCGTGGGCAGGCCGTCGCCGGTCTTGTAGGCGCGGCGCGTCAGCTCGCCACGCGCATCGTCCACGCTGCTGTAGGCGGCAGTGCGCATGTCTTCACCCCACACCGCCGCGCCCTCGCGGAAACCGTGTTCGTCGGTCTTGATCGGCTCCACCACATGCCAGGTCTCACCGCCCGTGTCTACGTCGGTGAACAGCACATCGATCGCCGGCGCGCGGAACACGTTTTGCACCACCGTCACCTTCAGCCCGGCCACCACCCCGGGCACCATCGCCAGGTCGTATTGCCGGCCGTTGAACGGCACCGACTTGTTGTTGCTCACCCGGCGCGTCTCGGGCTCTCTCACCGCGGCCTCGCGCAGGGCTTCGAGGCTGGCGGCCACGCGCAGCTGCTCGGCGCGTATCTCCAGCCACTTGGCGTAGCGCGTGGCGCCGTGCCGGCTGTGCACCCGGCTGCTGCAGTGGCTGGCCGCCCAGGCGCAAATGCGCTCGTTCAGCCAGGCCAGGCCCACGTCGCGCGGGTCAACAAAGCGCAGCCGGGTCTCGAAGTGCATGCGGGCGATGTCGTGCGCCTTCTCCACGCTGCCCGTCACGCGTGCGGCGCCCGGCTTGTGGTGCTGCAAGTTGATGCCGGTGCGCTTGCAGAAGTTGCGCATCAGCGTGCCCTTGTTGGCCGCGCCGGGGTCCATCAGCAGCATGAACGGCACGCCGTGCATGGGGCTCTCGTCTTGCTTCCACACCGCCCAGGTCACAAAGTCCAGCAGGTTCTCGGCCGTCTCGCCGCCCAGGTAGTAGCGCATCTTGAAGGCGTGGCTGGTGTGGTCAGTGGCCGCGTAGCGGGTCAGCAAATCACTGCTGGCCTTCACCAGGTTGGCTACCTTGTTCTTGTAGAACTCGTCCTCGGGCATCCAGCGCAGGCGGCCGTTGGGCAGGTAGTAATAGGCGCCGGTGGTGCTGTCCACCTGCCACAGGTGGTTGGGGTGGCGGCTGGCCATCTGTTGGCTGGGCGTGGGGTGGGCCAGCTGCTCAGGGTGCAGGCGGCGCTGATAGAGCTGGCGACTCACGGTGCTGGCGCTCACCGCCGTGGGCAAGGCGCCGTTGGCGCGCAGCATGTCCAGCGCAGTGGCCACCGGCATGCGCTGGCCCTTGTTGTTGGTGCTGGTCAGCAGCACGCCGGCCACCAGCTCCAGGTCGGCATCGGTCAGCAGGCTTTCACCGGCATCGCTGCGGCGCTTGCGGCCGGTGTCGAAGCCCGCCGCCTCCAGCTTGCGGTACACGGTTTGCACGCTGCAGCCCAGGGTGCGGGCCGCGTCGTCGATGATGGGCTGCTTGGCGCCGTGCTGCGCGGCCAGCAGGCCATCGCGCACACGGGCCAGCACGTGGAATTCTGTCGCGTTGAGCATGGTCGTTGCGCCGGTGCCGGGCTCAGTTGGCGCCGGTGTTGCCGGCCGGCTTGGCCACCCCGGCCAGCCAGTGCGGCGTCACCATTTCAGCCAGGTCCACCGACAGCCCGCGCTCGTTGATCAGCCCGGCCAGGACCTGGGCCACAAATTCAACCGCCTGGTTGGCGGCCACGGCGGCGGCATCCGTGGCAGGTTCGTCAACCACGCCGGCCGCGGCGGCCAGCAACTGGCGCACCGCCATCTCAGCGGCCAGGCCGGCGTTGCGCACGTCGTCCAGCTGCGTCTGCTCGCGCTCACTGGCGCTGCCGCTGCGGCGGCGCTCTTCGGCCTCGGTCAGCTCGTTGAGCTTCTGGTCCTTCTTGGCGATCACCGCATCCTTGGCGGCTGCCTTCTTGCGGCTTTCGACCAGGGCGGCCTTCAGTTCGCGGCTGCTCATGCGCTGCATGTTGTCGAGGTCGAGGTCGGCTACCTTGCCTCCGTCAACCAGCGCTTCAACGTCTTCTGCCGGCTCGTCGAGCAGGTCGAACAGCTTGGTTTTTCCAAGAAGTGCCAGCGCTGGCACTTTTGAATCTGGCATACCGACCAGCCGCAGGCTGACGGCCATGAAGCGCGCCGCCGTGCGGTACGGGATGCCCAGGCGCTCGGTGATGATCTGCTTGAAGTCGCCGTAGGGCTCGTTCTCCTTGATCACGATCAGCCGCTTGCCCAGCTCGAACATCGCCTCGGCGCTGGTCGCCATGAAGAAGCGCGCCTCGCTCACCACGCGGCTGCGCTCGTAGGGCTGGCCGTCGTCAAAGCGTTGGGCAATCTCGGCGCTGCGCGTGCCCAGCACGGTCAGCGCAGCTGAATCAGCGGCCAGCGCCTCGTGGTTGAGCGTCTCGGTGGGTGCCGGTGCAGCGGGGTTCTTGGGGCGTGACATAGGGGCAGCCTTGTTGTGGGTGAAAGTCAGTTGCCGTTGCGGCTGTAGCGGCTCTGCACTTCTTCGAGCCGGGTCTTGGCGCGCTCCAGCGCGGTCATGTGGCGGGTGGCGATCTGCACCACCTGCGGCCCCAGGCGCCAGCGGCCGGTGGTGGTGATCTGCTCGGCCCAGCCCGCATGCTTCAGGTTGGCCAGGTCGCGCGTCACCTGGCTGGGGCTGCAGCTGTTCAGCGTGGCCAACTGGCCGGGCGCCAGGCCGTCGATCTCATTGCCGGCCAGCGTGAGCAGCAGGCCCAAGATGCGCTGCTGCGAATCGCTGATGTACTTGTCATCAGCCATCACATCAGCCCGCCCATGTCGGTGTTGCCAAACGACTCGGCACGCTCGCGTATCAGCGTGGCGCGGGCGGTGGCCTCACTGCGGGCCATGCCCGTGGCCTGCGCCGCAGCCGCGCGCTGGTTGGCATGCCAGGGCACCGCATAGCGGCGCGCCTGGTGCAGGCGGGCCAGCGTCAGCGGGCGCACCAGCATCTGCGTGCGGTCGGCCCGGCAGAACAGCGGGCCGTGGTACCAGCCGGTGACCAGCAGTGCCCAGTCGCCCAATTGGCCGGCGGTGGCCGGTGGCGGGGCGGCGCCATCGAGCCCGCCCACGCTGAGGCCACCATCGCGCAGCAGCTGGGCTTCATCCTGCAAGTTGTAGAACTCCACATCCGCCGGCCGGCAGCCCCAGGCCAGGGACAGCAGGTTGGGCAGCAGGTGTTCGGCCGCGTGACGGGTGTCGGCCTCGACGAACACGGTCACGTCAGGCTGCTGCTCGGCGGACGGCGTGTTGGCACGTTGCAGGCGGTAGGCGACGGCGCGAAAGAGCTGTGGCATGGCATCGGTCCTCATGGGGTGGTGGGGTGCACGGGGATCGGCAGTCATGCCGCCACCTGCGCGGGCTTGAACAACTTCACATCCACCACGCGGCCCTTCTTCAGGCCCAGGGCCACCGCCACCCGGTGCGCCTCACCGTGGTGGCCGGCGCGGCGGCCGTGCAGCACGTCCATCACCGTCATGTAGGCAAAGCCGTTGGCCTTGGCCCAGCCGGTGATCGTGATGCCCGCCTCGTCGAACTGGCCGCGCACGCGGATCAGCTGCTGCTGCTCAGGGCCGGGGCGGCGCACGCGGCCTTTAGGTGTGGTGGGCTGGGTCATGAGCATGTGAAAATATGTTGAGTTGTGTTCATGGCCGGCTGGCCAGGCAGAGAGGGAGGCGATGGATGGAACCAGGAGACGACCCGGATATGCCCGACGACATGGACGGCCTGGTTCGGCTGGTGCTTGAGCTCAATGCCAAGCTGGGCGCGCAGCAGTTCGCCATCGCCATGCTTTTCACGGCCCTTTGCGAAGCGAACCCAGAAGCCGCCCGCGCCGCAGTTGTTGGGCTGCGCAGGTGCAGCACGGCGCCGATCTCGCCAGCCGTCGCTTTGCAGGCCGAGGCGCTGGCGGCCGAGTGGCAGCGATTTCTCGATGCACCTGGCGCGTGATGGCGTAGACCTCGGCGACGCTGAGGCTTTGCTGATCAAGGGCTTCAGAGATCAGCCGCGACCGTTGCTG
>JBBQVF010000138.1:0-10470 GCA_038211805.1 Burkholderiales bacterium
GGACGGGTGCACCGCAACCCGGCTGCGGCCCCGTTGCTTGGCGGCGTAGCAGGCGGCATCGGCAGCGCGCAGCACGTCGGCAGCCGTGTCCAGGTCGCCCGCCACCCGGACCATGCCGACGCTGGCGCCGACGGTGAAGACCTGGCCTTCCCAGGGCAGTTCAAACGCCGCCACGGCGGCGCACAAGGCCTCGGCCAACAGCAGGCCTTGCGCGGCCGGACAGTCGGGCAACAGCACCGCGAACTCGTCGCCGCCCAGCCGCGCCACCCGGTCCGACTTGCGGACCTGGGCTTCGATGGCCCGGGCCACGCCGCACAACATCGCATCGCCCGCGGCATGGCCGCCGCTGTCGTTGACTTGCTTGAAGCGGTCGAGGTCGATGAACAGCGCGCAGAACGGCGCCGACGCTGCCGACCGGGTCGCCGACCCCAGCGCATCCTCGAACGCCGCCCGGTTGGCCAGGCCGGTGAGCGGATCGTGGCTGGCGCTGTAGGCCAGCCGCTCGCGGTGGGCCCGCGCCGCCGTCACGTCCTCGATCGTCCAGATGGTGCCCCGGGACAGGTCGTCGGCCACCACCGCCCGGCCCCGCAGGTGGGCCCAGAAGGTTTCGCCGCTGCGGCGCATCAGTTCCAGTTCGCCATCGAAGGCGCCGCGGGCCGTGAACGCCGGCCGGGCCTGCGCCGACAGGGCCTGGAAAGCCTCGTCCGACGGGTAGATGACGCGGGTCGGCTGCCCTGCCATGTCGGCCTTGCTGCAGCGAAAGACCTGGCAGAAGTTCTGGCTGACGAGCTCGAAGCAGCCGTTGCGGGTGAGCGCGATGCCGGCATCGGCCAGGTCGAGCACGGCCTCGACCTGGCCGACCAGCGCCTGCACCGCGTCCTGCTGCTGCTGGCGTTGCTCGACCACATGCTGGAACACCCGGGACAGCTCGCCGACCTCGCCCCGTTCGTCAGGCCACGGCGCAGGTGTCGCGTGCGCGTCGAGCAGCGCCTGGGCGCGTGACTTGAGCCGGGAGATCGGCTGCGTCATGCGGTAGGCCAGCGCGCCGGCCAGCAGCCCGGCCAGCACGCCCACCGCGGCGGCGGCGCGCCAGGCGGTGGCGCGCGCGGCCGCCAGCGGCTGGAAGGCCACCGCAGCGGGTGTCAGTCGCACATAAATCCAGTCGGTCAGCGGAATGCCAGCGGTCGACACCAGGTGGTCCTGGCTCAGGGTGGCGCTGCCGGCGGTGTCGATCGGGCTGCCGGCATCGATCCAGGCCCGGATGGTCGGCCCCAGCCCCGGCTCGTCCTGGGCCCGGCCCATGACCCGCGTCGCGTCCGGGTGCGACAGGATGATGCCGGCCCGGTCGATCACCAGGTCGCGCGACGCCGCGCCGTGCGAGCCGGCGTGCATCTCCTGGAACAGCGCCGCTGATTGCAGGGCCAGCGAGCCCGCCAGCACGCCGACGACGCGGCCCTGGGCATCCAGCGCCGGCACCGCGATGACGATCAGCGGCGTCTTCGAGATCCGGCCTTGCAGGGGACGCGAGACCACCGGCTGGTCGGACTTGATCACGCCCTTGAAGTAGTCGCGGTCGGCCACAGAAGGCAACTCGGTCGTCGGCCGGCCTTTGTCGAGGCGCAGCAGCATGCGGCCATCCGGCGCGGCCGCGAAGACGCTGTTGAACAGCACCGCCAGCACCGGTCGGTCCCCCAGCAGCGCGGTCAGGGCGGCCGGGTCGGACCACAGCGTGGCCGGGGTGGTGGCGGCCACGGCGGTCAAGGCCTCCTTGAGCAGGCCGACCTTCGACGTCAGCAGCGCGGCGGTGCGCTCGCGGTCATCGGCGGCGTTGCCGCGCAGCATCGTTTCCATGTGCTGCTGGCTGGTGGCCAGCACCAGGCCCGCCGTGCCGGCGGCCGACAGCACGCAGGTGCCGACGACCATCCACACGATCTTGAACTTGATCGTCGATGCCCAGCGGCGCAGCGACTTCAGGCCGGCCTGCACGGCTGAACAACGCCTCGGCGAGTCGGGGTTCGGGTGGCTGGGCAGCGCGGCATACGGGCCGCATCTTGCGGCGCTGCCACCCATCCAAAGCCCCGAACAGACCGGCTTTTGCCCGCCCGTCGCACAGCCGGGGCGCTGGGCCCGGGTGGCCGCGGCGCCGCCGGGCGGTCAGCCCACCCGCAGCGCCGGCCGGCTGTCGGTGGCGGCCATGCGCCCGACCACGGCCGCCTGCTCGAAGCCGTGGCGGTGGAACACCGCCAGCACCGCATCGACCGCCGACGGATCGCACGACACCAGCAGGCCGCCGCTGGTCTGCGGGTCGCTCAGCAGGGCCTGGTCCTCGGCGGCAAAGCCGGCAGCCAGCCGCACGTCGGCGCCGTAGCCCTCCCAGTTGCGGCCCGACGCGCCGGTGACGAAGCCCTGCGCGGCCAGTGCGCGCACGCCTTCCAGCAGCGGCACGGCGGGCCAGTCGATCTGCGCCTCGCAGCCGGCGCCGCGGGCCATCTCCAGCGCATGGCCGGCCAGGCCGAAGCCGGTGACGTCGGTGATCGCGTGCACGCCAGGCAGGTCGGCCAAGTCGGGCCCGGGGGTGTTCAGCTTGGTGGTGTTGGCGATCATCTGGGCGTAACCGGCGTCGCCCAGCACGCCTTTCTTCAGCGCTGCGCTCATCACGCCCACGCCCAGCGGCTTGCCCAGTACCAGCAGGTCGCCGGGCTTGGCGTCGGCATTGCGCTTGACGCGCTTGGGGTGGATCAGGCCCATCACCACCAGGCCGTAGATCGCCTCGACCGAATCGATGGTGTGGCCGCCGGCGATCGGAATGCCGGCCTGGCGGCAGATCGCCGCGCCGCCTTCGAGCACCTTGCCGATGGTGGCGGTGGACAGCACGTTGATCGGCATGCCGACCAGCGCCAGCGCCAGGATCGGCCGGCCACCCATCGCGTAGACATCGCTGATCGCATTGGTGGCGGCGATGCGGCCGAAGTCGAACGGGTCGTCGACGATGGGCATGAAGAAATCGGTGGTGGCGATCAGCGCCTGCTCGTCGTTGAGCTGGTAGACCGCGGCGTCGTCGGCGGTCTCGATGCCGACCAGCAGTTCCTTGGGGATCGGCATGCCGGCCGTGCCCTTCAGGATCTCGCTCAGCACGCCCGGGGCGATCTTGCAGCCGCAGCCGCCGCCGTGGGACAGGGAGGTCAGGCGCGGTTCGGTGCTGGGTTGAGCAAGCGGGTTGGCGGAGGATTGGGGGGCGTTCATGGTCGGTCTCCAGATCAGGGTTCGAGCAATCCGGCCACGATGCGGTGCAAGGTGGCGGCTTCGGCCGCGGGGGCGAACAGCGGTGCGCGCAGGCTGCCCTGGCGCAACAGGTGCGGCAGCATATCGGGATCGTCACGCGCTTGCTGCAGCAGGGCCGCCAGCGCGGCGTCGTCGCCCACCGCAAAGGTGGCGCCGTAGTCGCTGCCCAGCAGGCCCAGGTTGCCGTCGATGCGCGACGCGATCACCGGCGTGCCGCTGCGCAGGGCTTCGATCACCACGTGGGCGCCACCTTCCATCCGGCTGGCGTGCACCAGCACATGGGCCTGCTGAATCTGCCGGCGCACGGCGGCGTGCGGCAGCGCGCCCAGCCAGCGGTAGCGCGGCTGGCGCGCGGCCAGCGCTTGCGCCGCGGCGCCCAGCGCGGGGTCGAGCGCGGCGCCGATGTGGTCGAGGTGTATGTCGGCGCGGCCGGCCAGGCGCTCGGCCGCGCGCAGGTAGGTCAGCGGGTCTTTTTCGTCGCGCAGGTGGCCGACCATCAGCGCGCGCAGGTGGCGGCCGGTCTTGGCCAGGGTGCGGCGCTCGCTGCACGACTGCAGCACGACCTGGCACTTGGCGCGGAACTGCGGCGGCAGTTGCAGCGGGCCCAGGCTGTTGAGCACCACCAGCGCGTCGGCCTGCGCCAGCGAGGCTTGTGCGGCGCCATCCTGCGCGATGTCGCGGTACAGGTCGGTGCCGGTCAGCACCAGCAGCAGCGGGCGCTGCGGGTGGGCGGCACGCCAGGCCACCATCGACGGTGCAGAGCGGCGGGCATGCAGCGCGATCATCAGCGCCTCGTCGCCGGTCTGCGCGCCCGTCTGCCCGCCGGTCGGTCTGCCCCCGGGTCTGGCCGTGGGTTTGCCCGTCGGTTCGCCCACCGGCCAGCGGTCGGTCAACAGCACGCGGTAAGCTGGCGTCAGCATGCGCGCCCAGCGGTGGGCGGTCTGCCAATTGCCGTTGTTGGCGTCGGCCAACGCAGGTGTCACGATGACGATGGAATCTCGATGCACGACGCAAGCGTAACCGCAGCCGCAGCCGCAGCCGCAGCCGCAGCCGCAGCCGCAACCGCAGCCGCAACCGCAGCCACGGCCGATGCTGCGCCCGCCGCCACCGCCCGCCAGGGCGATGCGGCCAGCCTGGCACGGGCGCTGCAATCGAGCCGGCGCGACACGCTGGCCTTGTTCAGCCGCTACGAGCAGGCGCTGCCCGGGCTGCAGGTGCCGCTGCACCCCGAGCTCAACCCGCCGCTGTGGGAACTGGGCCACATCGGCTGGTTTCAGGCCTGGTGGCTGGCACGGTTTCCGGCCTGGCGTCAAGGCTGGCGCGCCGACCCCGATCTGCCGCGGCTGCCCGACCGCCGTGCCGACGCCGATGCGCTCTACAACTCCAGCCGGGTGCCGCACGACAGCCGCTGGACGCTGCCCATGCCCGACGCCGACACCAGCCGCGCCCATCTGCAAGCCCAGTTGCAGGACACGCTGGCGCTGCTGGCGCAGGTGACGCCGGCCGCCGTCCACGAACCCGCGCAGGACGACGCGCTGTACTTTTTCCGCCTGGCGCTGCTGCACGAAGACATGCACCACGAGGCTGCGCTCTACATGGCGCAGCGGCTGGGCGTCGCGGTGGCCGATGCCCGCTGGCAGGCCCGGCCCTTGCCTGCGCCGCCGCCGGCGCTGGGCTTCGACCGCGGCCCCTGGCGGCTGGGCAGCGACGCCGACAACGGCTTTGCCTTCGACAACGAACTGGGCGCGCACGAGCTGGCGCTGGGCGCCACCGAGATCGACGCCCAGGCGCTGCGCTGGGCCGAGTTTTTGCCGTTCGTCGAAGCCGGTGGCTATGAACACGAGCGCTGGTGGACCGCTGCCGGCCTGCACTGGCGCCAGGCCAGCGGCGCCAGGGCACCGCGTTACCTGCGCCGCAACGGCAGCGCCTGGCAGCAGTGGCGCCACGGCCAGTGGCAGGCCCTGGCGCTGGACGAAGCGGCGGGCCACCTCAGCCAATTCGAGGCCGAGGCCTGGTGCCGCTGGGCCGGCCGCCGCCTGCCGACCGAGGCCGAATGGGAGCGCGCGGCGCTGACGCGGGGCACCGAATTCCGCTGGGGCGACGTCTGGGAATGGACCGCCAGCCCGTTTGCGCCGTACCCCGGTTTCCAGCCGCACCCTTACGTCGACTACTCGGCGCCGTGGTTCGACGGCCGGCCGGTGCTGCGCGGCGCCTCGTTCATGACCCAACCGCGGCTGCGCCACCCGCGCTACCGCAACTACTTCCCGCCCCACCGCAACGACGTGCCGGCCGGTTTTCGCAGCTGCGCGCTGTGACCGGCGCCCGTCTTGCAGCCGCCAGGGCGCAGCCGGCTGCGCCGTGACTGACCGCCGGGGCGCCTCCGCCCCGCCTGGTGGGACGTCGGTCGTCAGCCCGTCGCCAGGTACACGCCGAACCAGGCCTGCGGGTCGGCCCAGTGCTGCACGTCGGCAAAGCCGGCGTCGCGCAGCAGCGCGGCAAACGCGGCCGGCGTCCATTTGTAGGAATTTTCGGTGTGGATGCGCTCGCCGGCGGCGAAGTGGCGTTCACCGCCAGGCCAGCGCACGGTGGTGGCTTCGCGTGCGGCCAGGTGCATTTCCACCCGCGATTCGGCGCTGTTGAACAGCGCCAGGTGGCGCCAGCCGCGCACGTCGAAATCGCTGCCCAGCAGGCGGTTCAGGTGCTTCAGCAAGTTGAGGTTGAAGGCCGCGGTGACCCCCAGGTCATCGTCGTAAGCGGCCTCCAGCAGCGCGGCGGGCTTGATGCCGTCGACGCCGATCAGCAGCGCGCCGCCCTGGGCCACTGCGCGGGCCTCGCGCAACAGCCGCAGCGCGTCGGCCGGCGCGAAGTTGCCGATGCTCGACCCCGGGTAGAAGACCAGCGCCGGGCCGTTGGCCACGTCGGCCGGCAACTGCAGCCGGGCCGAAAAATCCAGCCCCAGGCCCAGCAGGTCGACGGCGGGGTGCTCGCGCTGCAGCTGGGCCAGCGCCTGGCGCAGGAAGTCGATCGAGATGTCCACCGCCACGTAGCGCCGCGGCGCCAGCGCGCCGAACAGCCGTGCCGCCTTGGCGCAGTTGCCCGCGCCCAGGTCGACCAGCACCGGCTGCGGGCCGGTGGCGGCCAGCGCCGCGGCGGTGATGGCCGCACCCTGGGCGTCGAAGATCGCCGCCTCGGTGCGGGTGGGGTAGTACTCGGCGGTCTCGGTGATGGCGTCGAACAGCCGCGAGCCCAGCGCGTCATAGAAAAACTTGGGCGAGGCCTGCGCCGGATCGGCCAACAGGCCGGCGGCCGCTTCGGCGGCCAGCAACTGGTCGTCGAGCTGGTGCAACTGGATGAAATGCGGCGTCTTCATCGGCGGGACAGGTCGGGTTGGGTTGGCGCGGGGAAGGCGCGGGGAAGG
Source organism: Burkholderiales bacterium (assembly GCA_038211805.1). Lineage (GTDB taxonomy): Bacteria > Pseudomonadota > Gammaproteobacteria > Burkholderiales > Burkholderiaceae_C > Pseudaquabacterium. The sequence continues at coordinate 6,701 of JBBQVF010000138.1, forward strand.
CGCTGGGTTGGCGCTGGGACGGCGCTGGGACGGCGCTGGGCAGCCACCGGGTCGTGGTGGCTGCGATTCAGGGCATCACCGCGGCGTGAGACTCTATCAGCGCAGGGCGGCTAGAGTGTCGGCTGTGGGCCATGCCCCGCCTTGTGCGTGCGCCCGCTCGGGCCCGACCTGTCCCGACCTGTCCGAATCGTCCCAACCTGTTTCAGGAGCTTGCCATGATCAGCCTGTCCCCGTCCCGCACCCTCAAAGCGCTGATGACCTGCGCCCTCATCAGCTTCGGGGCGCTATCGCACGCCCAGCAGGTGTTCCGCGTCACCACCATCCCCGAGGAGGCGGCCACCGAGCAAACGCGCAAGTTCGGCCCGATCGCGGCGTATCTGGAGAAAAAGCTGGGCATGAAGGTCGAGTTCACGCCGGTCAGCGACTACCCGGCGGCGGTGGAGGTGTTGGTCAACAAGAAGGTCGACATGGTGTGGTTCGGCGGCTTCACCTTCGTGCAGGCGCAAATCCGCTCGGGCGGCAAGATCATCCCGCTGGCGCAGCGCGAGGAAGACACCAAGTTCCAGTCGGTGTTCATCGCCAAGACCGATTCGGGTATCAAGACCCTGGCTGACATGAAGGGCAAGCAGGTCAGCTTCGGTTCACAGAGCAGCACCTCGGGCCACCTGATGCCGCGCAGCAATCTGCTGGCCGCCGGCATCAACCCCGAGAAGGATTTCAAGCGCATCGCCTACAGCGGCGCGCACGACGCCACCATCGCCAGCGTGGTCAGCGGCAAGGTCGACGCCGCGGCGCTCGACATCACGGTGTGGAAGAAGTTCGTGGCCGAGAACAAGGTCGACACCAAGGCGGTCGATGTCTTCTTCACGACCCCGCCGTTCTTCAACTACAACTGGTCGGTGCATGCCGACATGCCGGCCGACCTGCGCGAGAAGGTGAAGAAAGCGCTGCTCGACATCGACCCCGCCACGCCCGAAGGCAAGGAAATCCTGCAGCTCAACCGCGCCACCCGCTACATCCCGACCTCGCCCGAGAACTACAAGGGCATCGAAGCAGCCGGCCGCAGCGCCGGGCTGATCTGAGTCAACTGCCGGTGCGCGCGTGAAGCTCGAACTCGACGGCGTTGCCGCGCGCCACCCCGCGGCGCGGGCCGGTGCGGCGCCCGCGCTGCAGCCGCTGCGGCTGCAGGTGGCCGCCGGTGAGCAGGTGGCGGTGATCGGCCCGTCCGGCGCCGGCAAGACCACGCTGCTGCAGGTGCTGGCCTGTGCGTTGCCGCCCACCGTCGGCACGCTGCAGCTCGACGGCCAGAACCCCTGGACGCTGCGGCGCCCGGCGCTGCAGCGGCTGCGCGGCCGGCTGTTCCTGGCGCCACAGGTGCCGCCGCTGCCGCCGCGGCAGCGGGTGGTCACTGCCGTGCTGGCCGGCCGGCTGCCGGCGATGGGCCTGTGGGCCAGCCTGCGCTCGCTGTTCTACCCGCACGACATCCCGGCCGCGCACGATGCGCTGGCGCATTTCGATCTGGCCGAGAAGCTGTTCGAGCGGGTCGACCGGTTGTCGGGCGGTGAGCGCCAGCGGGTGGGCCTGGCCCGGGCGCTGCTGGCGCCGGCGCGGCTGTGGCTGATCGACGAGCCGCTGTCGGCACTCGACCCCACCCGCGCCACGCAAGCCCTGGACACGCTGCTGCAGCAGGCGCGCGCGCAGGGCGTGACGCTGGTCGCCACGCTGCACCAGGTGGATGCCGCGCTGGCGCACTTTCCGCGCATCGTCGGCCTGCGGGATGGCGCGCTGGCCTTCGATTTGCCGACCGCGAAAGTCACGCCCGAGCGGCTGGCGCGGCTGTACGCCCAGCATGAAGACGAGTTGCACGGCGGCGCCGCGCCCGCCGACGCCGCGCCCGTACCCGCCACGCCGGTGCCGGCCGTGATGCACTGCCGCTGAACGGCAGCGCCGCCCCACCGCCCACGCCGATGAACATCGCCACCCTGCACGACGGCCCCGGTCGCGACCCCAACCGCGCTCCCAACCGCGCTCCCAACCGCGCCCCCGACCGCGACCCCGCCTGGCTGGGCCGCGTGTTCTGGATCGGCGCCGGCCTGGTGTTGCTGTGGCCGCTGGGCGTGGCCACCGAGTTCAGGCCCTGGCTGCTGTTCGAGCCGGCCAGCCTGAAGGTCAGCGGGCAGTTCCTCGCCAGCTTCCTGCCGCCGGCGCATTCGGCCGAGTTTCTGGCGCTGGTGGCGCGCGAATCCTGGCGCACCGTGGCCATCGCCACCGCCGGCATGACGCTGGCGCTGGTGCTGGCGCTGCCGCTCACGCTGCTGTCCACCCGGGTGCTGTCGATCTCGGCCTTGAGTGGTCGCATGGCGCGCGGGCCGTTCTGGTTTCGCCAGGCGGTGCGCTGGGGCCTGATCGTGCTGCGCAGCGTGCCCGAGCTGGTCTGGGCGCTGGTCTTCGTGCGGGTGGTCGGGCTGGGGCCCACTGCCGGCGTGCTGGCCATCGCGCTGACCTACGGCGGCATGCTGGGCAAGGTCTATGGCGAGATCCTGGAAAGCGGCGAGACCCATGTCACCGAGACCCTGATGCGCAACGGTGCGTCGCGGCTGCAGGCGTTTTTCTTTGGTCTGCTGCCGCAGAACGCGGCCGAGCTGACCAGCTACACCGTCTACCGCTGGGAATGCGCCATCCGCAGCTCGGTGGTGCTGGGTTTCGTCGGCGCCGGCGGGCTGGGCCAGCAACTGGACAACTCGATGAAGATGTTCAACGGCGGCGAGGTGCTGACGATGCTGGCCGTCTTCGTCGCGCTGGTGGCGCTGGCCGACCGCGTCAGCACCGGGCTGCGCCGGGCGCTGGGTTGATCGCATGATGCCCACCGGTCCCGCCGCCAACACGCCGTACCGGCTGCCGCCGCCGCTGTTCGACGCCCGCTGCCGTGCCTGCTGGTTCAGCGCGGCGGTGGTCGTGCTGGTGGTGGCCAGTTTCTGGAGCCTGGACCTGCAATGGTCGCAGTTCCTGTCGCTGGACGCGGCGCGCAGCATGGGCCGCTTCGTCGCCGAGTTCTTTCCGCCCGACACCTCGCCCGAGTTCTTGCACAAGGTAGCGCTGGGCACCTGGGAGACGCTGGCGATGTCCACCCTGGGCACGCTGCTGGCGGTGGCCGGTGGCCTGGCGCTGGCGCTGCCGGCCAGCCGGCTGCATGCCGACGACGCCGCCCGCGCCCGCGCGCCCACCCGCCTGCTGCTCAACGCGCTGCGCTCGGTGCCCGAGCTGGTGTGGGCCGGCCTGCTGCTGATATCGGCCGGGCTGGGGCCGTTTGCCGGCACGCTGGCGCTGGCGCTGCACACCACCGGCGTGCTCGGCCGGCTGTTTGCCGAGGCGATCGAGAACGCGCCGCCCGGCCCCGCCGCTGCGCTGCGCGCGCAGGGCGTGGGCGACGGCGCGGTGGTGCTGTACGCCACGCTGCCGCAGGTGCTGCCGCAGCTGCTGAGCTACACGCTCTACCGCTGGGAGAACAACATCCGCGCCGCCGCCGTGCTGGGCGTGGTGGGCGCGGGCGGGCTGGGCCAGTTGCTGGCCTTCCACATGGGTTTGTTCCACATGGGCAAGACCGCCACCCTCCTGGGCGCCATGCTGGGGCTGGTGGCGCTGGTGGATGCCCTGAGCTATGGCGCGCGCCGGTGGCTGACCCGATGACGCCGTGGTTCGGCCGCCACCGCGGGCTGCTGGCCGTCGCGCTGCTGTGGCTGGGTTTGCTCGGCCTGGCTTGCTGGCTGGTC
>JBBQVF010000139.1:0-10409 GCA_038211805.1 Burkholderiales bacterium
GGATGTCTCCCGGTGTGGTGTAGCGGCTGCCTTGCGGGATGGTGAAGCGCTGCCAGCCGTCGCGCTGCACGCCGATGCCGAAGCGTGCCAGCAGGTTCAGGGTGATTTCGATGTAGGGCTTGGAGATCAGCTCGCCATCGACCTCGATGACGACGGGTGCGTCACCGGCGACCAAGGGCAGCGCCAGCAGCAAGGCGGTGAGGAACTGGCTGGACACGTCGCCACGCACGCGGATCGGCCGGTCTGTGGCCAGCACACCGCCGGCCCGGCCGCTCAAGCGCAGCGGCGGGTAACCCGGGTTGCCCAAATCTTCAACGGTGCAGCCCAGCGGTCGCAAGGCATCGACCAGGTCCCCGATGGGCCGCTCGTGCATGCGCGGCACACCGCGCAGCTCGAAGCGCCCGCCCTGGGTCGCCGCCAGCACCGCCAACGCGGCGGCCAGCGGGCGCATCGCGGTGCCGGCGTTGCCCAGGAAAAGCTGCGCCTCGTGCACCTTCAGGTGGCCACCGATCCCGGTGACATGCAATGTGCGGCCGTGGCTTTCAAGGCCGCAGCCCAGCGTGCGCAGCGCGTCGAGCATGACGCGTGTGTCGTCGCTGTCCAGCAGATCGTGCACCACCGTCGTGCCTGCCGCCAGGCCGGCCAGCAGCAGCACGCGGTTGGAGATGCTTTTGGACCCCGGCAGGCGCACGGTGCCTGAGGCGCCGTTCAACGGCGGCAGGTCGAGGCAGGGAATGTCGTACATCTCAGATTTCCATCGCGACCAACGGGTCGCGCCCAGTCAAGTGAACGACGTGGAACCGGCTTTGCCGGGCCACTGGCGTTGCCTTGCGACCTGCATGTTGCAAGGCGCTTGCCAGCCACTCGCAAGCGCGCAGGCGCTTGCTCGGTGCGGGCTCGCCCCCCTTGAAGGGGAGGCGCCGAAGGCGCTTTGGGGGTGATCAAGATTTCTGCACCCGCGGGGCGCCCATCTGCCAGGCGCCGCGGCCGTCGGCAGCACCGCGGATCAGGTCTTCCAGGGCCTCGCCGTTGCCTGACCGCATGACGTGTTCAAGGGCGTCCAGCGTGTGACGAAAGCGCTGCGATTGTTTCAGCACTTCTTCGCGGTTGGCGATCAGGATGTCGCGCCACATTTCGGGGTTGCTGGCTGCGATGCGCGTGAAGTCGCGAAAGCCGGGCCCGGCCAGCGACAAAAAATCGCGCCCGGCCGGCTGGTTGACCACCGCGCTGAAGTAGGCAAACGCCAACAGGTGCGGCAGGTGGCTGACGGCGGCAAACGCGGCGTCGTGGTTTTCGGGCGTCATCTTCAGCACTTGCGCGCCGACGGCCGACCAGACATCGGTGGCCTTTTGCACCAGCTCGGGAAGGGTCTGCGGCAGCGGTGTCAGGATGACCTGGCGACCACTGTACAAAGCCGCATCGGCGTGCTGGATGCCGGCCGATTCTTTGCCGGCAATCGGGTGTGCCGGCACGAAGGAGACGATGCGTTCGTGCAGCACGCGCCGCGCCGCGTCGACCACGTCGCGTTTGGTCGAGCCGACGTCCATGAACAGCACGCCCGGCTCGACCAGATGGCGAATGGCCCGGAAGGTGGCCTCGGTGGCGGCCACCGGCACGGCGAGCAGCACGATGTCGGAGCCCGAGACGGCGAGCAGCGCCGATTCGGCGACCACGTCGATGACACCGAGCCGCTTGGCGCGTTCGGTCGTCGACGGGCTCTTGCTGTAGCCGACGACGCGCTTGACCAATCCACCACGCTTGAGCGCCAGCGCGAAGCTGCCGCCCATCAGGCCGCATCCGATGATGCCGAGCTGGTTGAACATACAGTGCACGTCGATCGGGTAGGTGCCGAGGACTTTGAAGTAGGCGCAAGCCTCGCGCAGCGCACGCAGGGCGGTGCCCACCTGCGGCTCGTCGGGGTGGCCCACGATGTCGATGTAGAAGTAGTACTCCCACTGGCCTGAACGTGCCGGGCGCGACTCGAAGCGGGTCATCGACACGCCGTGCACCTTCAGCGGCACCAGCATGTCGTGCACTGCGCCGGGCTTGTTGTCCACGCTGACCACCAGGCTGGTGCAGTCATGGCCCGAGGGCCGCGGCGCCGGGTGGCGGTCCGGGTGCGTGACCACGGCAAAGCGGGTGCGGTTGTGGGCGTCGTCCTGAATGGCGGGTGACACCAGGTGCAGGCCGAACTCACTGGCCGCGCGGGCGCTGGCGATGGCCGCCAGGCTGGGGTCGAGCCCGGCCAGCCGCGCGCCTTCAGCATTGCTGGATGCTGGCCGCCGCTCCACGTCGGGCAGGTGGTGGCTCAGCCAGCCGTGGCACTGCGCCAGGGCTTGCGGATGCGCGCACACCGCGCTGATGCCGGCCAGGCTGTTGGTCTTGCGCAGCAGGTTGTGGCGCACGATCAGGCTGGTCTCGCCGATGATGAACAGCGGCGTGGTGAGGAACAGGTCGAGCGAGCGTGCGACCACGCCTTCGGTCGAATTCTCGACCGGCACCACACCGAAATCGGCGGCGCCGGCGGTGGTGGTGCGGAACACCTCGTCGAAGCTGGCGCAGGGCACGCGCACGATCGAGGTGCCGAAAAAGCCAAGCGCCGCCTCTTCGCTGAAGGTGCCGGCCGGGCCCAGGTAGGCCACGCGGGTGGGGGTTTCCAAAGCGCGGCTGGCCGACATGATCTCGCGCCAGATCGGCGCCACGCTCTCGTTCTTCAGCGGGCCGGCGTTGATGGCCTTCAAGCCGTCGATCACCTGCGCCTCGCGCTCGGGCCGGAACACCGGCGAGCCTTCGCTCTTTTTCAGCTCGCCCACTTCCACCGCCACCTGCATGCGGCGGTTCAGCAGTGCCAGCAAGTCGCGGTCGAGCGCGTCGATGCGCTGGCGCATCGCCAGCAGGGACGGGTTGGGGCCGGCGTCGGCGCTGGCTACAGGCTTGGGGACGGTCGAATCAACCATGGCGCTGCGCAAAATCCTTCAGGTAGTTGACCAGCGCCTGCACACCTTCCAGCGGCATCGCGTTGTAGATCGACGCACGCATGCCGCCCACCGATTTGTGGCCCTTCAGCTGCAGCAGGCCACGCCCGCGGGCGCCGGCCAGGAAGGCGTCGTTCAGCGATTCGTCGTGCAGGAAGAACGGCACGTTCATGCGCGAGCGGCCAACGATTGCCACCCGGTTGGCGTAGAAGCCCGAGCCATCCAGGTAGCCGTACAGCAGGTCGGCCTTGGCGATGTTGCGTGCTTCGATCGCCGCCACGCCGCCCTGGGCTTGGAGCCACTGGAACACCAGCCCGGCGATGTAGATCGCGTAAGTCGGCGGGGTGTTGTACATCGAGCCGTGGTCGGCCACGGTCTGGTAGTTGAAGGCCGAGGGGCAATGCGCCATCGCGTGGCCCAGCAGGTCGTCGCGCACGATCACCAGCGTCAGCCCCGCGGGGCCGATGTTCTTCTGCGCGCCGGCAAAGGCCAAGCCCACTTTCGACCAGTCGATCGGCCGCGACAGGATGTGCGACGAGCAGTCGATCACCAAGGGCGCGTCGCAGCCCAGCGCGGCGAGGTCGGGCAGCTGCGCGAATTCCACGCCGTGGATCGTCTCGTTGCTGCACAGGTGCACATAGCTGCTGCCTTTGCGCAGCCGCCAGCGGGCTGGCTCGGGCAGCGAGGTGTGCGCATCGGCCTCGTTGCTGGCGGCCACCGCCACGTCGGCATAACGCTGGGCCTCCTTGGCCGATTTCTGCGACCAGGCGCCGCTGATCACCACGTCCACCAGGCCGCCCGGCAGCCGCTGCGCCAGGTTCAGCGGCACGATGGCGTTCTCGGCCAGGCCGCCGCCCTGCATGAACAGGATGCGGAAGTTCACCGGCACCGCCAGCAGCTCGCGCAGGTCGGCTTCGGCGGCCTCGGCGATGGCGATGAACTCCTTGCCGCGGTGGCTCATCTCCATCACGCCCATGCCCGAGCCGTGCCAGTCCAGCATCTCGGCCGCCGCTTGCTGCAGCACAGGTTCGGGCAGCACCGCCGGGCCGGCGGAAAAGTTGTACGGACGCATCTACGGCCTCAGCGGCAGCGGCAGCGGCAGCGGTCGCGGTGGCGGTGGTGGGTCACTTCTTCGGGCCGGAGGCCGCTGCCTTGGGCGCCGTGGCCGCTCTGGGGCCGGCGGCTGGTGCCGGAGCGGCGCCACCGGCGCCCGCGGCGGACAAGCGTGCGCCCATTGTCTGCTCCAGCGCCTTCATCTTGGGGTCGATCTGCGGCCGGGTCTCGGTCACCAGCTTTTGTCCCAATGCCTGCTGGGCTTCGCCGGCGATCTGCGCGTATTTGCGGTTGACGGGCGATTCGAGCCAGGCGATCAACACCTTCAGTTCGTCCTCGCTGAGCTTTTCTTCCAGCGCGGCGCCGATGGTCGACGGCGCCAGCTTGACAGCCGAGGCCCGCAGCACCGGCGAGATCTCGTCGTAGAACTTGCGCACGTCGGCCTGCAGTTCCGTGCCCACCGCCTGGCGGCTTTCGGCCGGCAGGCGGCTCAGCGCCTGTCCTGCCACCTGCATCACCTGCTGGGCGGTCTGGTTGGCCAGCGCATTGCCCATGCCTTCGATGCCGGGCTGCTGCAGTTGCAGCGCCTTCTGCACCAGCGCCTGCTTGGCAGGCGACACCGGTGCCGCAGCGCCTTGGGCGGCACAAAGGCTGGCCGCGCCGGCCAAGGTGGTGATCAGGGCGGCGCGCGCCAGTCGGGAAGTCAAGGTCATGGGGTGTCCAGGTTGGGAGGGGTGTCGTCGTTGCCGGTGGGTTCGGATGGGTCGATGGCGCCGGTGGGTTCGCCGCCATCCTCGGGTACATCGACGTTGGCATCGTTGTCGACCAGGCGCTGCAGACCCGACAGCTTGCTGCCGTCGTCCAGCGCGATCAGCGTCACGCCCTGCGTGGCGCGGCCCAGTTCACGGATTTCCGAGACGCGGGTGCGTACCAGCACGCCGCGGTCGGTGATCAGCATGATCTCGTCGGCCGGCCGCACCAGCGTGGCCGCCACCACCCGGCCGTTGCGCTCGGTCTGCTGGATGGCGATCATGCCCTTGGTGCCGCGGCCGTGGCGGGTGTACTCGACGATGCTGGTGCGCTTGCCGTAGCCGTTCTCGGTGGCGCACAACACGCTGACCGGCGTGATGTCCTGTCCCGCGCTTTGAGTTTCGTCCTGTTCGGCCACCAGCATCGCGATCACCCGCTGGGCGGGTTCCAGCGCCATGCCGCGCACGCCGCGGGCATTGCGGCCCATCGGTCGCACGTCGTCCTCGTCGAAGCGCACCGCCTTGCCGCCGTCTGAAAACAGCATCACGTCGTGCCTGCCGTCAGTCAGCGCGGCGCCCACCAGCTGGTCGCCTTCGTCCAAGTCGACCGCGATGATGCCGGCCTTGCGCGGGTTGCTGAAATCATCCAGCGCGGTCTTCTTGACCGTGCCAAGCGCAGTGGCCATGAAGATGTAGTGATCTACCGGGAAGGTGCGGAACTCGCCCGTCAGCGGCAGCACCACGGTGACTTTCTCGCCCGGCTGCAACGGAAACATGTTGACGATCGGCCGCCCGCGTGAGTTGCGCGAACCCTGCGGCACTTCCCACACTTTCAACCAATAGACCCGGCCGCGGTCACTGAAGCACAGGATCCAGTCGTGCGTGTTGGCGATGAAGAGCTGGTCGATCCAGTCGTCTTCCTTGGTCTGCGTCGCCTGCTTGCCGCGGCCGCCACGCTTCTGCGCGCGGTATTCGGCCAGCGGCTGGCTCTTGATGTAGCCGGTGTGGCTGAGCGTGACCACCATGTCGGTGGGCGTGATCAGGTCCTCGGTGCCCAGCTCTTGCACGTTGTGCTCGATCTGGCTGCGGCGTGCGCCCACCTTGGTCTGGCCGAACTCGGTGCGCACGGCGGTCAGCTCGTCGGCGATGATCGTCGTCACCCGCGCCGGCTTGGCCAGGATGTCGAGCAGGTCGGCGATGACCGACATCACCTCCTTGTACTCGCCGATGATCTTGTCCTGCTCCAGCCCGGTCAGGCGCTGCAGGCGCATCTGCAGTATCTCGCCAGCCTGGTCGTCGCTCAGACGGTACAGGCCGTCTGCCTGCAGGCCGTAGTGTTGGGGAAGGCCCTCGGGCCGGTAGGCATTGCGTCCACCGGGCGATTCGCCCTCGGTGCGCGTCAACATCTCGCGCACCATCGAGCTGTCCCAGCTCTTGGCCATCAACGCGGCCTTGGCCACTGGCGGCGTCGGGCTGGTCTTGATGGTCTCGATGAACTCGTCGATGTTGGCCAGGGCCACCGCCAGGCCTTCGAGCACGTGGCCACGTTCGCGGGCCCGGCGCAACTCGTACACCGTGCGCCGTGTCACCACCTCGCGCCGGTGCTCCAGGAACACCGCCAGCAGTTCCTTCAGGTTGCACAGGCGCGGCTGGCCATCGATCAGCGCCACCATGTTGATGCCGAAGGTGTCCTGCAGCTGGGTCTGCTTGTACAGGTTGTTCAGCACCACCTCGGGCACTTCACCGCGCTTCAGGTCGATCACCACGCGCATGCCCGACTTGTCGCTCTCGTCCTGGATGTGGCTGATGCCGTCGATCTTCTTCTCGTGCACCAGCTCGGCAATGCGCTCCAGCAGCGTCTTCTTGTTGACTTGGTAGGGCAGCTCGTCGACGATGATCGTCTGGCGTGTGCCGCGGTCGATGTCCTCGAAGTGCACCTTGGCCCGCATCACCACCTTGCCGCGGCCGGTGCGGTAGCCCTCGCGGGCGCCCTGCACGCCGTAGATGATGCCGGCGGTCGGGAAGTCGGGCGCCGGCACGATCTCCATCAGCTCGTCGATCGTGGCCTCGGGCGACTTCAGCAAATGCAGGCAGGCGTCGACGATCTCGTTGAGGTTGTGCGGCGGGATGTTGGTGGCCATGCCCACCGCGATGCCGGTCGACCCGTTGACCAGCAGGTTGGGCAGCCGCGCCGGCATCACCGTCGGCTCTTTTTCCGAGCCGTCGTAGTTGGGCGCGAAGTCGACCGTTTCCTTGTCGATGTCGGCCAGCATCTCGTGGGCGATCTTGGCCAGCCGGATCTCGGTGTAGCGCATCGCCGCGGCGTTATCGCCGTCGACCGAGCCGAAATTGCCCTGGCCGTCGACCAGCATGTGGCGCAGCGAAAAATCCTGCGCCATGCGCACGATCGTGTCGTAGACCGCGGTGTCGCCATGCGGGTGGTACTTGCCGATCACGTCGCCGACGATGCGCGCACTCTTCTTATAAGGGCGGTTCCAGTCGTTGTTCAGTTCGTGCATCGCGAACAGCACGCGCCGGTGCACCGGCTTGAGGCCGTCGCGCGCATCCGGCAGGGCGCGCCCCACGATCACGCTCATCGCGTAATCCAGGTAGGAACGCCGCATCTCCTCTTCGAGGCTGATCGGCAGTGTTTCCTTGGCGAAGGGCGTCATGCGGGTGCGGCGGGGCGGCGCCGAGCGAAAAGAGGGTGTCGCGCAGACCGTTCTGCGGGGCAGCCTGCGATTCTAAGGGCCCCCAAGTTGTCGCGGCCATGCAACAACAACGCACGCTCTGCGCATCTGGCGGCTGAAAATCAGGTCGGCAACAGGGCCTATGGCACAATGAATCATCGGTGGCGAACGCTTGCCAAACCGGGTGTTTGCCGGGTTTTAGTGCTATCGATTTGGACGTTTCGCAGGTATCTGCGGCTTTCCTCGAGAGGAGAATCATGAAGAAACTGAACAAGGTGGCGGTGCTCTTCGCGTCGGCCGCTCTCGCCGCGCCAATCGCGGCCTTTGCGCAATCCAGCAATCAAGACAACTGGAAGAGCACTGACGGTACCATTTGGAAAAATGGCACCAACGAGCTGTGCTGGCGTGACGCCAACTGGACGCCGGCAACGGCCAACCAGGAATGTGACGGGGCTCTGAAGCCGCCGCCGCCCCCGCCGCCGGCCCCCCGCGCCGCGCCGGCTCCCGCGCCGGCTCCGGTTGTCACGCCGCCCGCTCCGGCGCCGGTCGTGGCCCCGGTCGTCGTGCCGGCAGCTCCCGTCAGCGAGAAGGTCACCTTCGCCGCCGACGCTTTCTTTGACTTCGACAAGGCAGTTCTCAAGCCTGAAGCCAAGGCCAAGCTCGACGACCTGGTCGGCAAGACGTCGGCGGTTGCGCTCGAAGTGATCATCGCTGTCGGTCACACCGACTCGGTGGGCACGGACGGCTACAACCAGAAGCTGTCGGTTGATCGGTCCGAAGCTGTCAAGGCCTACCTCGTGGGCAAGGGCATCGAGAAGAACCGGGTCTACACCGAAGGCAAGGGCGAGAAGCAGCCTGTCGCCGACAACAAGACCTCCGAAGGCCGTGCGAAGAACCGTCGCGTGGAAATCGAAGTCGTCGGCACCCGCGCCAAGAAGTAAGTCAAAGGCCTTCGGGCTTTTCACTGGTTTTCAAAAACCCCGCCTCGGCGGGGTTTTCTGCTTCTGGTCCACCATGGTCGGGCCGCAGATTACGATCGCACCATGACGACAACCGTGAACGCCGATCCCCAAGAACTGGTCAAGTTTGGCGAACTGGCTCACCGCTGGTGGGACGCCGAGGGCGAGTTTCGACCCCTGCACCAGATCAATCCACTGCGGCTTGATTGGATCGACGCCCAGGCCCGGCTGGCCGGCAAGACCGTGCTCGACGTCGGCTGTGGCGGTGGCATCCTGGCTGAATCCATGGCCCGACGCGGCGCCGACGTGCTGGGCATCGACCTGTCGAGTAAACCGTTGCGCGTGGCGCAATTGCACGCAATGGAGTCCGGCATCGACCACCTGCACTACCGCGAGGTGGCGGTGGAAACGCTGGCGTCTGAATTGCCGGCCCACTTCGATGCCGTGACCTGCATGGAAATGCTCGAACACGTGCCCGATCCGGCGTCGGTGGTGCGGGCCTGTGCGGCGCTTGTCAAACCGGGCGGCTGGGTGTTCTTTTCAACACTGAACCGCAACGCCAAGGCCTGGCTGATGGCCGTGGTCGGCGCCGAATACATGCTCAAACTGCTGCCCAAGGGCACGCACGAGTACCAGCGTTTCATACGGCCCAGTGAACTGAGCCGCTGGTGCCGCGATGCAGGGCTGGCGACGCAGGGGTTCAAGGGCCTGGGCTACAACCCGGTGACCCAGCGCTACCGATTGTCCGACGACACGTCGGTGAACTACTTGCTGGCCTGCAGAGCACCTGCATGACAGGCCGGGCGCCGCTGCTGCTGTTCGATCTGGACGGTACCCTGATCGACAGCGCGCCTGACTTGGCCGGTGCCGCCAACGACCTGCGCATGCACCACGGCCTGCCGCCGCTGCCGCACGAGTTGCTGCGGCCGATGGTGGGCACCGGCGCACGCGGCATGGTGGGCGTGGCCTTCGGCGTCAAACCGGACGAACCGCGTTTTGCCGGGTTGCGCGACGCGTTTCTGGCACGTTATGCCGAACGACTGCTTGAACAGACCCGGGTGTTCGCGGCGATGGTGCCGGTGCTCGACGTGCTGGACGCCGCTGGCCTGCGCTGGGGCATCGTCACCAACAAGGCGATGCGCTTCACCGCGCCATTGGTCGAAGGCCTGGGCTTGTCGGCGCGGGCGGCAGTGGTCATCGCTGGTGACAGCACACCACATGCCAAACCGCATCCGGCGCCGCTGCTCGAAGCTGCGCGCCGCATCGGCGTGGCAGCGGCCAGTTGTGTCTACATCGGCGATGACCACCGCGACATCGTTGCGGGACAAGCGGCCGGCATGGCCACGCTGGCTGCCGCCTGGGGTTACCTGGGCCAGGGTGAACCGGTTCACGCCTGGGGTGCGGACGGCGTGCTTTCTTCGCCAGCCGAACTCTTGCAATGGCTGGAACTGGCCTAAACTACCGTCTACCAGGGGCCGACCTGGCTTCGACGTGGGTGCGGAGTCGGTTCAGGGCATGCCGAGCACCAGTTCGCTCGTAAAACCACTGGAAACAAAAGTAACTGCGAACGATACCTCGTACGCCCTCGCCGCTTAAAACCGGTGAGCTTCGCAACGGTTGGCCGATGGGCCGGGCTTGAGCCGCGAGGCAAAAAGCTGCGAAGTCATTCACATTGGCTGGTGTCTGGCTGCGTCATTCAGCCAGAGACGAGAACTAAGTGACTGGTGACCTCGGTAGCGTGCTGCTGCGCGACCGAGGGCATGAGATTCAAATCAGACAGCTAAGCATGTAGAACTGGCCGGTGAAGGCTTGCGGACGGGGGTTCGATTCCCCCCGGCTCCACCAAGACAAGGTCCGTGTAGGACCAGAAAACGAGAAAGCCCTAAGTAAATCAACGACTTAGGGCTTTTTTTATGTCCGCTTGGGGCCAGATGGCACCGCTTGCTCCGGACAGCTGCACAGATAACATGCGGGACGCAACCC
>JBBQVF010000140.1:0-10198 GCA_038211805.1 Burkholderiales bacterium
CGGGCGCGTAGCGAGTTGCGCACCGGGCCGCAAGCCTGAGCACCGCAAGGCAGTCGGCGCGCAGCGACGACCGCCGCAGTGAAGCGCCACGGCCTGCCCGGACGCGCCATGGCGCCGCTGGACAACCAGGCACTAAGAAGACTTTCAAAGTCAGCAACGAGCCGTTCGCGGTCGTACAAGCGCAGCGGCAGCCGTGGTTGGTTGGTCGTCGACCGCGTCAATGAGATTTGGACGGCAGGAACTGTTCACTCATCGTGATGCTGGCGCGGTGGCTTTTGCGGTCGGGGTGGCGCTGCAAGTCCATTCGTCGCGTGTCAGGCCAAAGATCCGGCCGACGACGCCGGCTTGTTTGGCATCGAGCGTCATCGGGCCCAGACAAGCCGCCGTGACCCACTCTTCGCCGAGGCCCACTTGCCGGGCCACGCCGGCCGCACCGTCAAGGCCTGGCCCATGCACCCGGCCGGACAGGGCAGCACTGCCCTGGTGCAACCAGCTTGGAGGGCGCGATGGCCGGGGTGCGGCCTGGGATACCGGCGGCCATGTCGGCAGCTTGCGCCACAGCCCCGCAAAATGCAGTCAACTGAACTGATCGCCCACGCGGGATCGCTGTTGTGCTGACCGCCCGCCCACCCTGCGCTTGTTCGATGGCCCATCGTCCCCAACCATGGCGGCTGCCTGAAGTGCCCGCCAGGCTGCCCCGAAGGCAGGCGCTGCAATGCCCAGCTTGAAAGCACACCGATGAGCCGACAGCGTCGTCGCACGGTCACCGCCGCGGCCGTGCTGGCCGGTGCGGCGCTGCTCTTGTCGCAAGTGCGGCCGCTGGCGCAGGACCAGGGCGTGCTGCTGTCGGTTGGCGACCAGCCGGTCGACGTGGCCGGGCGCTTGCTGGGCGGCTGGCAGGCGCTGGTGCGGCGCTGCGACGGCGTCACTGTGCTGGCGCCGGGGTCGCCACGCTGGCAGGCCGCCCAGCGCAGCCTGGCCGCCTACAGCCCGCCCGCCTCGCTGTCGGCGGCGCCGGTGCAAATGCTGGCCTGGGGCGCCGCCGATGAGGAATGGCTGCTGGCCGAAGTGCACTGGCCCGGCCCGGCCGAGAGCCCGGCCCACGCCGCGATCGACCCCGCCATCGTGCCGCTGCGGCGCGTCAACGGCACGCTGCAAGTGCAAGGTGCCGGGGTCTGGAGCGGCGACACCGGGCCCTGGTGGCCGCCGGTGTTCATCCGGCGCCAACTGGCCGAGCGGCTGCCCGCCCTGCCCGCCGTGCTGCGCCAGTGCCTGGATCCGCAGCTGCCGCCTTTCGCTGGTTAGCCCATCGGTCGATTCGTCGATCTGTCCATTCGTCCCTCCGTCCCTCGGTGCATTTACCCACCGTGTCGGTGCTGGCCGCCTGTCACCGCAGGCCGCTGCAGGGCCCCGGCCGCCCGGCGTCTGCGCGGACGTTCGGCCGTAGCATGGCGCCCGCACCGTGTTCTGCCCGAGCTCGGCCCGGCCACTGCTCGCCACCCATCACCCGTCCACGACGCTGATCCCCGCCATGCCCACTTCCTTCCGCATCCCCGGCCGCCGTTTCCTGCAATCGCCCGGCCCGTCGCCGGTGCCCGACGAGGTGCTGGCCGCCATGGCCCGCCAGCCGATGGACATGGGCGACCCGCGGCTCGACGAAACCATCGCCGCCTGCGAGCGCGGCCTGCGCCGGCTGCTGCACACCGAGGCCGCCGAGGTCTACTTCTACGCCACCAACGGCCACGGCGCCTGGGAGGTGGTGGTCGAGAACCTGCTGCCACCGGGCGCCAGCGTGCTGATCCCCGGCACCGGCCATTTCAGCGAAAGCTGGGCGGTGCAGACCGAGGCGCTGGGCCGCCAGGTGGTGCGCACGCCCTGGCATCCGGGCTGGGCGATCGACGCCGCGGCCATCACCCAGGCGCTGCGCGACGACCGCGCCCACGCCATCGTCGCGGTGTTCGCGGTGCACACCGACACTGCCAGCGGCATCAGCAGCGACTTGCCGGCGCTGCGCGCGGCGATCGACGCCGCCGACCACCCGGCGCTGCTGGTGGTCGACGCGGTGGCCTCGCTGGGCTGCAGCCGCATCGAGATGGACGCGCTGGGCGCCAACGTGGTGCTGGGCGCCTCCCAAAAGGGCCTGATGACGCCGCCCGGCGTCGGCCTGGTGGCGGTGGATGGCCGTGCCGCCGCGGTGGCCGCGCGCAACCCGGCGCCACGCTACTACTGGGACTGGCGGCTGCGCACCAGCCCGCTGAGCTACCGCAAGTTCTGCGGCACGCCACCACAGACGCTGATCGCCGGCCTGGCCGCCGCCTTCGGCCTGATCGAGCAGGAGGGCGAGGACGCGGTGCACGCCCGCCACCGCCGGCTGGCGGCGGCAGTGCAGGCCGCAGTGGGTGGCTGGGCGCAGGCCGGCACGCTGGATTTCTTCGCCCGCGAGCCGGCCAGCCGGTCGGTGTCGGTGACCACGATCAGCGTGCCTGATGGTTTCGACGTGGATGCGATGCGCGCGATCGCCCGCGACCGCTTCGGCGTGGCGATCGCCGGCGGGCTGGGGCCGCTGCAGGGCAAGGCCTTCCGCATCGGCCACCTGGGCGACAGCAACCCGGCCACCATCCTGGGCTGCCTGGGCGGGGTGGAAGCCGCACTGCGGGTGCAGGGCGTGGCGATCGGTGACGACGGTCTGCGACGGGCCGTGGGCAGCCTGGTGGCCGACGACTTCGGCTCCTGACCGCCCACGGCGTGCCTGGGCGCCCGGGGCCGCTCTGGCAGGCTGTTGGCGCTTCATGGCGCGCCACGCTCGGTTGCTCTCGGCGGCATTCAGGCGCCAGGTGGCATCCAGGGTCTCGGTGGCATTCAGGCGCCCGAGCGCGGGTTGTCGGGGCCGGGCTTGTCCCGACAATCCCGGACCCGTCTTCAAGGGAAGATGGCGCGCGTTGGTAGGGGCGAAAAAAACATGCGCGTAGCGTTGAAGTCTCGTTGGGTTGCAGCACTGCTGGCGATGGTGGCCATCAATGGCAGTGCAAACGAATCGCCGCCCTCCAAGCTTCTTGATGGGAGCGGTGCCGGGAACTTGGCCGATCCACCCCAACGGGTAGAGGTCGTTGCCAAGCGGCCCCCTCCCGACCCCGGGTCCGTTTGGGTACCTCGCGATTTTTCCAGTCCGGGATCCAATCCAAGCGAGCGAATTAGTTCCGGTTCCCGTGGGGTCAAAGACCCCGGAGAGACACAGAAAGAAGAGCCGACGGCAAGCGAAGACACCAAGCCCGCGGCCTGTACGGACAACCCCGTCATCCTCGCCACCGGCGAGAAGTGGAAGACCGAAACCGACATCGTTGCCGCTGGCCTGCATGGCCTGCCACTGTCCCGCACCTACCGCAGCTTCACCACCCGCCCGAGCCTGTTCGGTCCGAAGTGGCTGGCAAGCGTCGAGCCGCCAACGCTGACCTTTAACGGCTGCTGAAAGCACTCCGACTACGGCAACCTGTGCCTGCCACTGACCATCACCCTGGCGCAGAGCGACGGCACCAAGTTCATCTACACCCGCACCGGCGGCTTCGGCGGCTTCGAATACCGTGTCAACGCCGCCGACAAGTCCGGGCGCCTGATCTATGAGCCCTACAGCGACATCGCGATTGAACGCGACAAGCGCACCTTTGTGTTTTCAGCCGCGCGCCAATTCCAGAGGCTCACCGGCCCCGGCGGCGTCGTGCTGCAGCAGTACACCTACGG
This sequence comes from Burkholderiales bacterium, assembly GCA_038211805.1. Taxonomy (GTDB): domain Bacteria; phylum Pseudomonadota; class Gammaproteobacteria; order Burkholderiales; family Burkholderiaceae_C; genus Pseudaquabacterium. Next base: position 3,736 of record JBBQVF010000140.1, read on the forward strand.
CAGCAACGCGACGCAGCCCACGCGCGTCACCAGCGCTGGCGGCCGCACGCTCGACTTCACCTGGACCAGCGGCAAGGTCACCTCGGTGCGTGACGCTGCCGGCAACCACTGGAGTTACGCCTACAACGCCAGCGGCATGCTCGACACCGTCACGTCACCCGGCCCCCACGCGGACATCCGCAAATACCACTACGAGCATGCCGGCGACGCCACGCTGCTCACCGGCATCTCGATCAACGGCGTGCGCCACAGCACCTATGCCTACACCGATAACGCCAGCAAGAAAGTCTGGCAGAGTGGCCTGGCTGGCGGCGAGGCGCAAGACAGCTTTGCCTACGGCAGCAACACCACGACCGTCACCACCGAGTCAGGGCAGCCCACCACCTACACCTTCACCCAGGTCGCCGGGGAGAAGAAACTCACCGCCGTCTCGCGTGCGCAGACTTCCAACTGCGCAGCGGCCAGCGCCAGCACCGCCTACGACGTCAACGGCTACCCCGATTTCGAACTGGACTGGAAGGGCAACCGCACCGAATACAGCTACGACACTGCCGGCAAGGCGATCGACGTGACCACCGCCGCCGGCACCGCGCTTGCGCTGAAGGCCGTCAATGGCTGGACCGGCAGCGACCTCACTTCAACCACCTGGCAGCGCACCAACGGCAGCAACTACCTGCGGGTGACCTACACCTACCACCCGGCCACGCCCGCGCTGGCCAGCGGCCGCCTCGCCAGCGAGACCTGGACCGACCTGGGCACCAACGTCAGCCGGCAGACCACCTACGCCTACACCTTCCACGCGAACAACACGATTGCCTCGGTCGTCGCGACACGCGTGATCGCGTCCGGCAATGCGGTGACGACGCTGAATTACGACAGCGCCGGCCACCTGAGCTCTGCGGTCTCCCCCCTCGGCCATACAGAATCGCCCTCCGCCTACAACGGGCTGGGCTTGGCCGGCCGCATCACCGACGCCAACGGTGTGGCCACCGACTTCACGCGGGATGTCAAGGCCAACCTGCTCAGCATCACGTCGTATCTGCCGGCAGGCGCGCGCACCACCGCCTACACGAACAACAACAACCGCCAGATCACCGACATCGCCTACGCCAGCGGCGCCGTGGCGCGCTTGCGCTACAACGCGGCCGCGCGGCTGAACCAGATCGGCAACACGCAGGGCCAGTACGTCAACCTGGACATCAACCTGCTCGCCAACAGCGAGATCACGCGCTCGCCGCGCCATGTGCCCAGCGTGGGCGGTGGCCTGCCCGCCGGCTCCTCCAGTGGCGAGTTCATTGCCACCACACAGCGCGACACGCTCAAGCGCCCGTGGAAGCAGGTGGGCAACAACGGCCAGATGGTTGCCCACGGCTACGACAAGAACGGCAACGTCGAGACCCGCACCGACGCCGCCGGGCGCATCACCCGCTACGAGTACGACGCGCACAACCGCGTCACCAAAGCCACTGCGCCCGACACCGGCATCACGCTGTACGGCTACGACGACGCCGGCAACCTGTGGCGCGTCACCGACCCGCGCAACCTGACCACCAGCTACGCCTACAACGGCTTCGGCCAAGTCACGCAGCGCGTCAGCCCCGACACCGGCATCACCACCTACACCTACGACAGCGCGGGCCGCCTGGCCAGCGAAACACGCGCCAATGGGGTGGTCATCACCTACACCTGGGACAAGCTGGACCGCATGACGTCGCGCGCTTGTCCCAGGACCAGCGGCGGTGTCACCGAATCCTTCACCTACGATGCCGGCGCCTACGGCAAAGGCCGTCTCACCGGCATCACCGATGCCACGGGCAGCACCAGCTACACCTACAACGCGGACGGCCAACTCGCGCAGCAGGCGAGCACCATCCTCGGCGCGGCCTACACCACGAGCTACAGCTACAGCGCTGCTGGCAAACTCACCGGCATGAGCTACCCCAGCGGCCTGTCGCTGACCTACCAGTACGACGCCACCGGGCGCCTGTCGCGCGTGGCCAGCAACCTCGCTGCCTGGCCCACCCTGGCCGACAACTTCCTGTACCAGCCGGCCACCGACGCGCGTTATGCCTGGCGCTTCGGCAACAACCTGCCGCGCACCTACACCCAGGACACCGATGGCCGCCTGACGGCGCTGTTCTCGTCGGCAGGCGTGCACAGCCTGGGCTATGGCTGGAACAACACCGACCAGCTGACGTCGATCACCGACCACGTGTTCGCCGCGCAGACATCGAGCTTTGGCTACGACGCCAACGACCGCCTCGCCAGCGTGGCCAAGAGCGGCGACGGCCAGGGCTTCACCTTCGACAAGGTGGGCAACCGCACCGCGCACACCCGCGCTGGCGGCAGCTGGAGCCTGGGCTTGAGCGCCAACGCCAACCGCCTGGCCAGCATCAGCGGCAGCAGCGCGCGCAGCTTCGGCTACGACAGCGTGGGCAACCTCACGTCCGACAGCCAGGGCAACAAGGCCTTCGGCTACGACGCGTTCAACCGGCTGAAGGCGTTCTACGTCAACGGCACGCTCACCGGCGACTACCGCAGCAATGCGCTGAACCAGCGTGCCGCCAAGGGCACGGCGGGCGGCGTGACGCACCATGTCTACGGCGCCGGCGGCGAGTTGCTGCACGAGAGCGGCCCGGCCGGCAGCACCAGCCACGTGTGGCTGGGCGGACAGTTGCTGGGCATCGTGCGCGCGGGTGCTTTTTATGCCAGCCACAACGACCACCTGGGGCGCCCCGAGGTGCTGAGCACTGCGGCCGGCGCCGTGGCCTGGCGGGCCAACAATGCGGCCTTCGACCGCACGGTCGCGCTCGATGCGATTGGCGGCCTGAACGTGGGCTTTCCGGGCCAGTACTTCGATGCCGAGAGCGGGCTCTTCTACAACTGGAATCGGTACTATGACCCGTCTGTGGGGCGGTACACCCAGTCCGATCCCATCGGGCTGGCGGGAGGGATCAATACCTATGCGTATGTCGGAGGAAATCCCGTCAGTCATATTGACCCCGACGGTCTGTTTGGCCTGCCTGGGGCCATTGCTGGTGGTGTCATGGGCGCTATCGGTGGGGGTCTTGGCGCGTCGGCCAACGGTGGGAATTGGGTTACCGGCGCAGTCATCGGGGGCGTGAGCGGCGCCGTTGTCGGCGGCATCCTCGGTCCGTGGGCGGGCCCAAGCGCCGGCGGCCAAGCGTTTTTGCGAGCGACAACAGGCGTTCTTGGGAACGCGATGGGGCAAGGCACGCGGATCGGCGACAAGTGCTTCTGCGGCATTAACGTTGGCTCGTTGGCGGGTAGTGCTGTCGGCGGCGCTGCCGCTGGTGTTCGAGCGGCCAGCATCGCGGCCAACTCGTACTCTGGATCATTGGCTTCACAGGTTGCTCAGCGTTGTATGGCCGGTACATCAGGCTCAGCAACGTCTACCGCGAGCGGGGTAGTTGGAACTGCTCTCGGCGCTGGCGGTTGCCCGTGCTGACGGCGAGATTCGAACTCATGAGCGCATACCGAAAGCTCGCTGCCGGCTCACTGGTTTTTGCTGCTTTGGCGGTGATGCTGATGGGCTTAAGCTTCACCTTCGTGCAACGAGTGCCCCCCTCGCTGCACGGCACCTTGACCGAGTGGATCTATTGGGGTCTCGTCGCGGTGTTCGGCCTAGTTGCCGTCCTGTACTGCGCAATGGCCTACGGCTTGGCGTTCCGCGTCGTCGATGAGCCGTCGACTACTGGTGATGCGGCCCGAGCGCGGGTGATCAAGCGGCTTGCCGGCTTCTACATTCCCGGCGGGCAGCAGATGGATTTCTTGCTGATTAGCCGCGCAGGCGGTCTGTGGCTTGTGCCCTCCACCCCTCATCCCCGGAAGTAGTGCAGCGCCTACCGGCGCCCGACCTTGCCCCGCGCCACCGATGTCTTCTTGCTGCCCTTGTCCGCGGGCGTGATGAACCCCATCGGCCGCTTGGGCGGATCGGGCGGCGTCATGAGTTGATTGACGGCCTCGATGGGCTGTCTGAGCTGATGGCGGGTGTTGCGGCTGAAGGTGTCGCGCGTCAGCGCAAGCCCCTCGGTCTTCTGCTCCAACTCGCTCAGCCGCTTGGCCGGGTCGGCATGCACGGCGGCCAGCTCTCGTCGGGGTCAGGTCTTGGGTCTTGCGTCAAGCCGATCGACGACCTCACGCGCCGTGAGGATGGCGATGCCCTGATGGCTACCGATGGGCAGCAGATGCTTGCGGTCGCCGGTGACGATCAGTTCTGCCCTGGCGGTCACAGCCGCGGCGGTCACATGATCGTCATCGCCATCGTTGGCGATGATGCGCGGCACGCCGGCCGGCGTCACCAGGGTGACGAGTGCCGTGTACTGCGCCACCAGCGCCGTGATGCTGGTGCCGAAGCTCTCCAGCCTGTTGGCGAACTTCGCATAGCCCAGCGTATGCGCCAGCTCATCGAGCAGCACCGCGCTGCTGAAAAGTTCGACCTCGCCCGCGATGGCCGCCTCGATCAAGCGCCGCGGCGGCCCGTTCCACAACAAGCCGGCCACGACGTCTTCGTATCGAGCACCAGCCGCAACGGCTGGCTGCCTGAAGCCGGCATCAGCTCGCCTCGCGCAGCCGCCGCTCGGCGCGCACCTTGCGCACCTCCTCGACGATCTCCTGCTCGATCTCGGGCGTCAGTTCTTCCTGCGGCCCGCGCTGCCACATCGCCTGCAGGGCGTCGCCAGCGCGGCGACGCAGCTGCTCGCGCAGCATCGCCTCCATGGCCTCGGCCGAAAGCAGCCCCGCGCTGGCCGCCTTCTGCGCCAACTCGTCGGCCAGGTTGATTTGCACCGTCGTCATAGTCACTCCTTGATGCTGTGCCCGGCGCTCGTGCCCGGCTCTCTGCCTTGCGCTTCAACTGCCCGCGTTCGATCAAAGCATCGATCACCTGAAGCACCTGAAGCACCTGAAGCACCTGGCGCTTCTCGGCCACGTCCAGCTTCTCGATGGCCAAAAGCCGGCGGCGCAAGCGGCTGTCGCCTTCTTGCTTGACCAGCTTGCGCTGGGCCGAGCGCCCGAACATCTCGTCGATGGACACCCCCAGTTCACTGGCCATCTGCTGAGCAGATTGCAACCTGTGGCGCGCCCCCGCGCGCGAATGGCCCCCCCGATCCGATCACTTAGCCGCCCAGGAAAAGCAACTTATTCACCTTGCCCGCCCTCGTGAGTTTGCGTTTGGTGTCGTGGCCTTGGTACGGCGAACTCGCGTCAGAGCGGCTCCACACCCAGTCTGATCCCATCGGGCTGGCGGGCGGGATCAACACCTGTGCGTAGGTGGGTGGGAATCCGACCGCGTTCGTCGATCCAACTGGCTTGTGGAGACTTCCAGACTTCGCAACGTTCCAGATCAACTACTACGTCGGCATCAGGTTCGCCGCCACAAGCCCAGCATCGCCAGCAGGGCCAGCGCGGCGAAGCCGGCACCGGCGTAGAAGGTGAAGGCCGACCCGAAACCCTCCCACAGCAGCCCGGCCACCGCACTGGACACCAGCATCGCCACGCCGCTGAGCAGGTTGAAGAAGCCGAAGGCCGTGCCGCGCAGGTCGGCGGGGGCGGTATCGGCCACCATCGCCGCCAGCAGGCCTTGCGTCATGCCCATGTGCACGCCCCACAGGGCCACGCCGACCAGCAGCTGCGGCCAACCGCTGGCGCTTGCCAGCACCAGATCGGCCAGCACCAGCACCAGCAGCCCCGCCGCCAGCAGCTTGCGGTGGCTGATGGTGTCGGACAGCTTGCCGAACGGGTAGGCGCTGGCAGCGTAGACCCCGCTCATCGCCACCATCACCAGCGGCACCCAGGCCACGGCGATGCCTACCTGCTGCGCCCGCAGCACCAGAAAGGCCTCGCTGAAGCGGGCCAGCGTGAACACCGCGCCGACCACCACCACGCGCCAGTAGGCCGGGCCCAGCCGTGCCAGCGCGGCCCGGCTGATCGGGTTGACCGATCGGGCGGGCACGGCCCGGGGCGGCTCGTCGATGCCGACCACCAGCAGCACCACCGCCATCAGCCCCGGGATCACCGCGACCCAGAACACCGCGCGGAAGTCGTTGGCCCACAGCAGCATCAGCGCGGTGGCCAGCAGCGGGCCGAGGAAGGCGCCCACCGTGTCGAGCGACTGGCGCAGGCCGAACGCCGCGCCGCGCTGGTGCGGCGGTGTCAGGTCGGCGATCAGCGCATCGCGCGGCGCGCCGCGGATGCCCTTGCCGACGCGGTCGACAAAGCGCGCCGCGACCACCACGCCGACGCCCGAGGCCAGCGCGAACGCCGGCTTGCTGAGCGCGCCCATCGCATAGCCCAGCACGGCCAGGCCCTTGCGCCGGCCCAGGTAATCGCTCAGGGTGCCGGAGAACACCTTGGTGATCAGCGCGGTCGACTCGGCCACGCCCTCGATCAGCCCGACCACCAACACGCTGACGCCCAGCGACCCGACCAGGAACATCGGCAG
>JBBQVF010000141.1:0-9996 GCA_038211805.1 Burkholderiales bacterium
GGGCGCAGCACCAGTTCGGCGTCGCGCAGTTCGAACTGGTTGATGCTGCGCGCCATGATGGAAAAAGTCTGCAGCAGCATCTTCATCAGGTCGCCCGTGGGCGCACCGTCGGGCGGCTGCGAGATGTCCACCGCGATCACGAGCTCGGCCCCCATCTGCCGCGCGAAGCGAACCGGCACCGGAGACACCAGGCCGCCGTCGACGTACTCGCGCGAGCCGATCTTCACCGGCTGAAAGAGCGCAGGTACGGCGCTGGAGGCGCGCACCGCGGCGCCCGTATCGCCGCGCTGAAACAGGATCGGCGCGCCGCTGTCGAGGTCGGTGGCGACGATGCCCAGCGGCAGCCGCATCTGTTCGATCGTGCGCCCGCCGGTCTGCTCGCGCACGTAACGCGCCAGCGCCTCGCCGCGCAACAGCGCGCGGCCGGGGAATGACCAGTCGGCGATCGCCGATTCGTCCATCGCCAGCGCCGAGCGCGCCAGCTCGGCGCCATCCTTGCCCGAGGCGTACAGCGCCGCGACCATGCTGCCCGCCGACGTGCCGGCCACCAGGTCAGGTCGGATGCCGGCTTCTTCCAGCACCTGGATGACGCCGATGTGCGCAAAGCCGCGCGCCGCGCCGCCGCCCAGCGCAAGGCCGATGCGCGGCGGGCGCAGTGGCGGTGGCTGCGGGGGTGAAGACGGCGGCGGTTGCGTCGGCGGCGGCTTCGGAGGGGTCTGGCAGCCGCTGGCCGCAAGCAGCGCGAAGGCGGCCAGCAGAAGCCGGCGGCGGCCCGTGTCGAGCCGCACATCGGAAGGTGTCATCGGGCGATTCTAGGAAGCCGACGCCGCCGACCCGCGCGGCGCCCGGCGCTCAGGGCCGGTTCGGTTCGGCCGCCAGCCCGAGCGCCAGCAGCAGACGACCGGCCAGCGCGAGTTCACGCAGGCGCGCGCTGGCGAGCCGGAAGCGCTGGTCCTCGAGCCGCTGCAGCGCGGCCAGCCGCGCCTCGTGGGCCTGGATCAGCTGTTGCAGCGTGCGCCGGCCGGCCTCGAACTGGGCTTCGCCTGAGCGCACCAGCGCATCGAGTTGCTCGACCTGCCGGCCGACGAGCACGATGCCGCGCTCGGCCCCCTGCAAACGCGGCGCCAGTGCGGCGCGTTCGGCCTGCAGCAGTTGCGACTGACGCATGACTTCAGCCTCGGCGGCCTCGGCGCGGTGCTCGACCTCGTCGCGCCGATAGACGGTCTCGCCTCCGAGCGGGAATTCGAAGCGCATGTTCAGCGTCCAGCCGCGTTGCAGTTCGCTGGTGGCGCTGGGCTGGGTGCGTTCGCTCAGGCGCTTGCGCAGGTCCATGTCGACGCGCGGTGCCAGCACGCTTTGCAGCGGGCGCACGCGCAGCCGGGCCGCTTCGGCGCGCAGGCGCGAGGCACGCAAAGACGCCGGTTCACCATCTCCGGCGGTCGGCAAGAACAGCGGCTGCAAGGGCGGCGGCAACTCGTTGACCAGCACCGCCAGCCGTGCCAGGGCCCCGGCGCGGTCGCCGACGAGCTGGTCGAGCGCCAGCTCGGCGTCGACGAGCGAGGCCGTCGCCTGGCGCAGGTCGGCGTCGGACAGGCGCCCCAGCTCGGCCTGCAGAGAGACCTGCTGCGCCAGCCGGCGGATGACGGCGATGCGCTGCTCGCCGCGTTCGAGCTGGGCGTCCAGGCGCGCCAGGTCCAGCGCCACTTCGGTGACGCGCTCGCTGACCTCCTCGCGTGCGCGGCGCAGGTCTTCGCCGCTGGCTTCGAGCTCTCGCTCGGCGGCATCGAGCTCGACGCGATCCGCGCCGCCGTTGTAGAGGTTCCAGCGCAGCGTGGCCTCGGCACGGTCGGTGGTGCGATCGATGCTCCTGAAAAGCTCGGCATCCCGGCTGCGGCCATAGGTCGTGGCGACACCCAGCACCGGCGCGAAGCGCGAACGGATCTGTCGCAGCCGGTCCTCGGCGGCCTGGCGCAGCGCGTCGGCGACGCGCACCTGCGGGTCGTGGGGCAGGGCGCGGGCCAGTAGATCGGCGAGCGGGATCGCCGCAGCGGCGCTGCTGCGCGCAGCCGTGTTCGAATCGGACGGCGGGTTCGTCTGCGCCTGCAGCGGGCTGCCGATCTGCAGCGCGAGAAGCAGGCCCGCGGCGAGCGCGCCGGCCCGAAGATGTCGGGGACCAGGCCGCCGGCGCATCAACGTTCCTGCAGCGAAGTCTGCAGCCCGCGCAGCACCGGCTTGAGCAGGTACTGCAGCACGCTGCGCTCACCCGTCAGGATGCCGACGTCGACCGGCATGCCCGGCGTCACCGGCAGCGACTGGCCGCGGAAGTCGAGCCGCCGCTGGGCGCTGACGAGTTGCACTTCGAAGTAGGGCTCGCCGGTCTTCTCGTCGACCACTGCGTCGGCGCCGACGCGGCTGACCTTGGCCTGCAGCGCGCCGTAGATCGACGAGTCATAGCTGAGCACGCGCACCGAGGCGCTCTGGCCGAGGTGGATGAAGCCGATGTCCGACGGCCGCACACGGACCGCCAGCAGCAGCTCGGCCTCGTCGGGCACGATCTCCAGGATCGGCCGCCCGGCCTGGACGACGCCGCCCCGCGTCTGCACGATGACGCGGTTGACGGTGCCGTCCAATGGCGACACCACCTCGCGTCGCTGCACCCGGTCTTCATGTCCGGCCAGCGTGTTGCCAAGCACCGAGACGCGCGTCTGGAACTCCGATCGCTGCGCACCCCACTGGGCGCGGAAGCGCGAGTCGGTCTCGCGGCCGGCCGCCTCGGCCTCGGCCAGCCCGGCGCGCAGCCGCGGCAGGCTTTTCTGCAGCGACTCCAGCTCGGTGCGCTGGGCCAGCAGCCGCTGCTGCGCGGCCAGGAAGTCTGCGCGTGAGCCGGCGCCGGCGCTGAACAGGCGCTCCTCGATGGCGAAGCTCTCTTCGGCCACCTTCAACTGCCCCTGCAGCGAGCCGATGCGCGACTCGGCCTCGGTGATCTCGCCTCGGCGGCGCGAGGCGCCCTCGCGCGCGGCCGACAGCGCCGAGTTGTATTGCTGCTGCGTGTCACGCCAGGCCTGCAGTTCCTTCTCGATCAGCCCCGGCGCCTCGCTGCGCCAGCCCTCGTCGAATCGGGGCGTGCCGCCGCTCAGCAGTGCGTCCATGCGGGCCAGGCCGGCCTGGGCGCCGTGCAGGTTGTTGCGGCTCTCGCCGGCGCTGGCGTCGTACTGTGCGGTGTCGAGCCGGGCCAGCAACTGCCCCTTCTTCACCGTGTCGCCAGCGGAAACCAGCAACTCCTTGACGATGCCACCCTCCAGGCTCTGCACTTCCTGCAGCCGGCTGGGCGGCACCACCGCGCCACGCGCGTTGACGGCCACGTCGAGCTGCGCCATCGAGGCCCAGGTGAGCGTGACCGCGAAGAAGGCGAAGATGGTGGCGATGATCCAGCCCACCGTGCGGCGCGGGCCGCGGTCGGGGTCCGGGTCGCCGGCCGGCAGCGGTACGAGCTCGGCCGCGGCGCTCATCGCGCGGTCTCCGCGGCGCGGCCTGCCTGGGGCGCGGCGCCTGCATCGTCGGCGCCGCGCTGCGACAGCGCCGCCAGCACCTGGTCACGCGGGCCGTCGGCAACGATGCGGCCGCGGTCCATCACGATCAGCCGGTCGATCAGCGCCAGCATCGCCATGCGGTGCGTCACCAGCACGATGGTGGTGTCGGTCAGCAGGCGCAGGCGCGCGATCAGGCGCTGCTCGGTGCCGGGGTCGAACATGCTGCTCGGCTCGTCGAGCAGCACCAGCCGTGGCCGCGGCAGCAGCGCGCGGGCGATCGCCACCGCCTGCCGCTGGCCGCCCGAGAGGCGCTCGCCGCGCTCGCCCACCTGCGTGCCGATGCCGCCGGGCAGCTGCGCCACGATGTCGTCCAGGCAGGCGTTGCGCATCGCGTCGAGCAAGGCGGCATCGCCCAGCGATGTGCGGCCGAGCTCGATGTTCTCGCGCAGCGAGCCGTGGAACAGCGTCACGTCCTGCGGCACATAGCCGATCTGCCGACGCAGGCTGAGCGCGTCGAGCTGCGTCGTCACGAGTTCGTCGACCAGCACGCTGCCGGTCTTCGGCTCGTACTGGTTGAGGATCAGCCGCAGCATCGTGCTCTTGCCCGAGCCCAGCTTGCCGATGATGCCCACCCGCTCGCCGGGGCGGATGCGGGCATTCAACCGCTCGATCACCGGCGGCTGGTTCGGGTAGGCGAAGCTGACGTCGCGAAACTCCAGCGCACCCTGCAGCGGCGGCGCCTGCAGGCTGGCGGCAGCGTCGTCGGTGGGTGCGGCCATGATCTTGTTCAGCGCCTCGTAGCTCAGCTTGGTCTGTTCCCAGCGCACCACCAGGCCGGCCACCTGGCTGACCGGCGCCAGCGCGCGGCCGGTCAGCAGGCTCACCGCGATGATCTGGCCCAGCGTCATCGCCTGCTCGCTCATCAGCACCGCGCCCACCGCCACCACCGCCACGCCGGCGATCGCCAGCACTGCCGTGTTGAGGGTGCTCACGCGGGTGCTGATCTCGCGGGTTTCCAGGCTGTTGTGGGCAATGGCCTGGGTCAGGCCCTCCCACTTGCGCCGGCTCCAGGCCTCGGCGCCCAGTGCCTTCACCGTGTCCAGCCCGTTCATGGTCTCGAACAGGTGGGCGGTGCGCTGCGAACTCTCTTGCATCGATTCATTGACCTTGCGCGCCAGCGGTTTGCGGGAGACGTAGGCGATGCCCAGCAGGATCGGAATGGCCGCCAGCGGCACCAACACCAGCCAGCCGCCGACCAGCGCGATCACGGCCAGGTACAAGACCATGAACGGCAGGTCGCCCAGCACGGTGAGCGTGCTGGTGGCAAAGAACTCGCGCACCGCCTCGAAATCACGCACGGTGTTGGCCAGCACGCCGCCCGAGGCCGGCCGGTGGGCCGCCCGCATGCGCAGGCATTGCGCAAACACCTGGGACGACAGCGCCACGTCGATGCGCCGCGCGGCCACCTCCAGCAGGTGGCTGCGCAGCAGGCGCATCACCAGCTCGAAGCCCATGATCAGCAGCACCGCGGTGGTCAGCACGCCCAGGCTGCCCATCGCGTTGTTGGGGATCACCCGGTCGTAGACCGCCATGCTGTAGAACGGCACCAGGGTGCCGAAGACATTCAGCGCCAGCGTGCCCAGCAGGGCCCAGGCGAACATCCAGCGGTTGCGGTTGAAGGTGTCCCAGAACCAGCGGCCCGGCTGCGGCAGGGTGTAGAGCAGGCTGCGTGCATCGAAGTGCAGCGCCGGCCGCACTGCCAGCCACTGCGCGCCGGGCACCTCTTGCGCCAGCGCCTCGGCGCCCAGCCAGCTGCTGCCTTCGATGCCGGGCAGGTGGCATTCGTAGCGACCGTCCTTCAGGCTCAGCGCGACCAGACAGCGGCCGCCCTCGCCCACCAGCAGCGCGGGCAGCTCGGTGGCCCGCCGCGCCGCACCGGCCGGCAGTGGTGATGCCACCAGGCCGGCGTGCTGCCACAGGCCGGCCAGGGCCTCGGCGCCCAGCGCACCGGCACTGCCCAGGTCGTGCGAGGCCAGGCTGTCGCGCAGCCGCTCCACCTGCACCGGCGTGCCCAGAAAGCGCGCCAGGAAGACCACGCTCTCGTGCAGCGGCACGGGGCCCACGGTGGTGGCAGACGGGATTCGGCGGTCGGTCATGGCAGGTAGGAGGGCACGGGCAGGGGCAGGGGCACTCGGTCAGCGGACAGGCGGCCCAGTTTGGCGTTCAGGTTGCTCGGACGATGGCCGGAACACCGGGCCTTTGGCTGGCCTGTTGCGCGCCAGTTGCGCGCCAGTTGCGCGCCGCGGCACCGCAAAACAACCGCGCCACGGCACCCGTCGGGGCGCCGTGGCGCGGTCAACTGACCAGACCCCGAAGGGCCCGGTCAGGCTGGGGCGGTCAGCACCGGCAGGCGATCAGGCTGCCATCAAGCCGCGATGGCCGCGTGGCTCTCGCTCTGCGTCAGCGCGGCCAGCCGGCGCAGCACTTCTGCCGCGTCCGACCCGCCCTGCGCCGCGTCGACACCGGCCAGGCCAGCCGGCGCTGCGCCGCTGCCGCCCAGCACCTGGTCGAGCGCGTTGTCGTTGCCCAGCAGGTCGGCCAGGGTCGGCAGGGCCACGCCAGCCGCTGCGGCATCTTCAGCCGAGACGCTGAAGTACACGTCGGTCATGGCCACATCGCCACCGCTGGCCAGCGTGGCCGCGCTGCGTTCGAGGTGCAGGTTGCCCTGCGCGTCGAGGAAGGGCAGCTCGGTGTAGGCCACCGTCAGGCTGGCGATGCCGGCCTGGGCCAGCGCCATCAGCTCGCCGGCGTCGGTGGCGTGGTTGCCGTTGACGTCCTGCCAGATGCGCAGGTCGGTGAAGGCCGTGTCGGCGGCGTTGACCTGGCCATCGCCATTGCTGTCGAAGGCCGCCAGCTGCGAGAAGCCCGCGCCCCTGGCGTTGCCGCCGAACAGCTCGTTGATGCTGTCGATCTGGCCGTTGCCGTTGCGGTCCACCGCGAGGAAGCCGTCGCTGCCCGAAATCCAACCCGACGCCACCGCCTGGCCGTTGCCGAACAGGTCGAAGCTGCCTTGCGCATCGGCCCGGCTGATGGTCTGGATGCCGTTGCCGTCGAGGTCGATCACGATCGGCGTGATGGCGGCGTCGCGGGTCATGTCGTTCTGGCCCGAGACCAGCGTGAACAAGCTGGTCCGGGTGACATTGGTCAGCGCCACGCCGTTGCCGGTGACATCGGAGTCGATGGCATCGTTGCTGCCGGTGTCCTTGACGCCCCATTTCCAGTTGTTCATGTTGACCCCGACGTAGGTCACGTTGGTCTTGTCGAACTGCAGCAGGTAGCTGCCCGGATCGAGGTTCGAGAACAGGTAGTTGCCGCTGCTGTTGGTGGTGGTGGTGGCCAGCACGGTGGTGCCGGCCGCATTGAGCAACTGCACCTTGATGCTGCCGATGCCCGGCTCGCCCACGTCCTGCAGGCCGTTGTGGTTCTTGTCCTCCCACACCTTGTCGCCGACGCTGGCCTTGCGGTACAGGCCGGCATCCCAGCTCAAGTCGTTCTCACCGGCGCTGAGGGTGGTGACCACGGTGGTGCCGGTGCTGTCGATGTCGCTGTCTGCGGCGTCGTTGCTGCCCTGGTCCTTCTTGGTGACCAGGTAGCCCGACGGCGCCACCACCTGCACCTTGTAGTCGGCCGGGTTCAGGTTGCCGAAGTTGTAGCCGCCGCCGGCGTCGGTGGTGGTCGTCGCCAGCACCGTGTTGACGCTGTTCAACAGCCTGACCGTGACCCCCGCAATGCCGGCTTCGCCCCCATCCTGCACGCCGTTGTAGTTGTTGTCCTGCCAGACGAAGTTGCCGATGCCGGCCTTGGCCACCGGCGCGCAGAAGTCAGGCGCACAGACCGCCACCTGCTCCAGCTTGAAGTAGTCCTCGGGTGAGGCATCGGTGGTGTCGGCCGCGATGATCAGCACGTTGCCGGTGGCGCCGCCCGCGTTCAGGTCGGCCCAGCGCGCTGCGGTCGACGTGGTGGTGTTGACCTCGCTGAAGCCCATGCTGGCCAGCACGCCGTTGTTCATCGTGGTGATGGTGGTGGCAGAGCTGCCGATCCACACCTGCACGTCGCTGTCGCCGACCACATAGCCCAGGTAGGCCATGTCCAGCTTCACGTCCTGCGAGAACTGCAGCACGATGTAGTTGTTGCGGCCCACGTTGTCGATGGTGTGCAGGTTGCCGCTGCCGTCGCCTTCGCTCGAATCGGTGACACCCAGGCCGCCACCGTAGGCGCCGAGGTAGGCTCTCTGCCAGGTGTTGCTGCCCTTGTTCTGGCTGAAGGCGCGCGCGCTGACCGACACGCCGGTGAGGCTGTCGGTGTAGCTGCGGCTGTTGCCGTCGGTGCCGTCGACGGCCGTGTTGCCACTGAAGTCGAAGGTGACCGGGCGACACACTGGCGCCAGGCCGGCATCCCAGCTGCGGTCGGTTTCGCCCGACACCAGCATGGTGTACGCCGTGCGGCCGGTGGTCACGTTGGCATCCGAATCCTTGGCATCGTTGCCATTGCCGGCCACATCGGCCACGGTGCGGCTGTAGCCCGACAGGGTGCCGAACTCCAGCGCGTAGCTGCCCGGCTTCAGCGCCGAAAACAGGTAGTTGCCGTTGGCGTCGGTGGTCTGGCTGGCGGCCACCGAGCCGTCGGCGTTCAGCAGCTTGACCGAGACACCGGCCACGCCCAGTTCGCCGGTGTCCTGCACGCCGTTGCTGTTGCAGTCCAGCCAGACCCGGTCGCCGATGGCGGCGGTCTGGTACAGGCCGGCATCGACCGTCAGGTTCTGCTGGCCTGCGGCCACGGTGACGGTGCCGGTGGTCCCGGTGGTGGTGCTGATGTCGCTGTCGAGGTTGTCGTTGCCGCCGAGGTCGCGGCCGGTCACGACATAGCCGGTCGGGGCGATGAAGCTCACCAGGTAGCTGCCTGCAGCCACGTCGAACAGGTAGTTGCCGTTGGCGTCGGTGGTGGTGGTCTGCAACACCGCGCCGGCGGTGTTCTTCAACTGCACGGTGACGCTGGCGATGCCTTGCTCGCCTGCATCCTGGATGCCGTTGGCATTGCTGTCCAGCCACACCCGGTCACCCAAGGTCTGGCCCAGCGCCGGCGTGTTGTAGTGCGCCAGGTCGACGTCGGTCACCTGGGCGCCCGAGGTCCTGTCGGTTGCGGTCACCGTGCCGACGTTGACGTACTGGGTGTTCGACAGCACCGTCTCGGTGGCCGAATAGCGCCAGGTCTCGCTCACGTCCAGCCGGTTGTCGCCGTCGGTGTCGCCACCGACAAAGGTCAGGCTGCGGATGCGGTCGTCGACCAGCGTCACGTTGCTCAGCTCAGTATCGCCGGTGTTCTTCACCAGGTAGGTGAAGACGGCCTTGCCGCCGACCGGGATGATCGGCCCGGTGCCCGGGGTATCGGCATCGTAGTCGGGCGTCACGACGGTGGTGGTGCCGCTGCTGGCCGGGGTGCTCAGGTCAGCGCCCAGTTCGTTCTGCGTGGCAAACAGGTTCTTGGTCGTCTCGTAGCTGCCGTTGGCGAAGGCCTGCTGCACCATCGTGATGATCTGCGCCTGGGTGTAGGCGTAGCCGACGTAGGGGTTGGCGGCATTCAGCAGGGCCGCGGCGGAGTGGCGCAGCAGCGCGTTGATTTCGCCACCGCCCGCGCCCAGCGCTTCAAGCAACGTCGGCGCCGAACCCGGCACGTCCACGCCGAAGATCGACTCGTACCGGGCATCGGGCGACAGACCCGTCTCGGGCCAGCCCGACAACGGCGCCGGGCCATAGCTGCTGTGGTTCTTCCAGAAGCCGGGCGTCAGGCCTTCGCCGCCACCGGTGCCCTGGACCAGGTATTCCCCACGCACCAACTTCTCGAGATCGATGCCGATGCGGGCCTGGATCCCCAGGTCCCAGCTCAGGTCGGTTTCGCCCGATTCCAGCGAGGTCAGCACCGTGCGGCCGGTGATGGCGTCGGCGTCGCTGTCGGTGGCATCGTTGGCCGCCACGGCGTCGCGGGTGGTCACGGTGTAGCCCGACGGCAGCGTGGCCAGATCGAACTGCACGCTGTAGTCACCCGGCCGCAGGTTGGAGAACAGGTATTGGCCGGCCGCGTCGGTGACGACGGGGCCGCCCACCTGGGTGCCGGCTGCATCCCGCAAGAAGACCCTGACACCGGCCACGCCGGCCTCGTTGGTGTCCTGCACCCCGTCCTTGTCCACGTCCACCCAGACCTTGTTGCCCAGCGCGGCGACCGCGTACACGCCCGCGTCCAGCGTCGGGTTGTTTTCGCCTTGGCCCAGCGTGACGATCTGCGTCTTGCCGGTGACGGTGTCGGCGTCGGAGTCGATGGCGTCGAAGCCGTTGGCGCTGACGTTCTGGCCGGTGAACACCGAGCCCGCCGGGGCGCTGAACTGCACCTGGTACTGCACGCCCGGGGCCAG
>JBBQVF010000142.1:0-9885 GCA_038211805.1 Burkholderiales bacterium
CCACTGGCGTTGGCCGCCGCGCTGCTGTGCGGCACCGCCGCCCATGCCCAGCAAGTTGCGGTGCAGACCACGGCGCAGGTCGAGGTCACCGGCCGCCACTACGACAACGCCGTCGGCAGCTCGGACGCCGCCTCGCAAGGCGTGATACGGGCCGACCGCCGGCTTGCCACTGTCAACCAGGACCTCCGACCCCATGAACCGCTTGCACCACCACCCCCACCACCACCACCACCACCACCACCACCACCACCCCCGCCCCGGCGCCCGAGCTCGCCACAGCGGCCACCGCACAGGCCCACACCCACTGGCGTTGGCCGCCGCGCTGCTGTGCGGCACCGCCGCCCATGCCCAGCAAGTTGCGGTGCAGACCACGGCGCAGGTCGAGGTCACCGGCCGCCACTACGACAACGCCGTCGGCAGCTCGGACGCCGCCTCGCAGGGCGTGATCCGCGCCGACCTGCTGAAAAGCCGTCCCGCGCTGCGCCCCGGCGAGGTGCTGGAATTCGTGCCCGGGCTGATCGTCACCCAGCACTCGGGCGACGGCAAGGCCAACCAGTACTTCCTGCGCGGCTTCAACCTCGACCACGGCACCGACTTTGCCACCACGGTCAACGGCCTGCCGGTCAACATGCCCAGCCACGGCCACGGCCAGGGCTATTCGGACCTGAACTTCCTGCTGCCCGAGCTGGTGGACCGCATCGCCTACCGCAAAGGGCCGTACTTCGCGCAGAACGGCGATTTCGCCTCGGCCGGGTCGGCCGACATCGCCTACCGCACTCGGCTCGATGCGCCGCTGGCCGCGGTCACCTTGGGCCAGAACGGCTTTCGCCGCGGCGTGGCCGGCGGCTCGGTCGACCTGGCGCCAGGCCTCACGTTGCTGGGCGCGGTGGAACTGCAAGCACACGATGGCCCGTGGACGGTGGCCGAAAACCTGCGCAAGGCCAACGGCGTGCTCACGCTCAGCGGCGGCACGACAGCGCTGGGCTGGAGCACCAGCCTGATGGCCTACGACGCGCGCTGGACTTCGACCGACCAGATCCCGCAGCGCCTGATCGACGCCGGCCGCTACAACGGCCAGCCGTTCGGCCGCTTCGATTCGCTGGATGCCAGCGACGGTGGCGACAGCCGGCGCACCAGCTTGTCGGGTGAATGGCACCGCCAGACCGCCACCGGCGCCACCCGGCTGTCGGCCTACGCGATCGACTACCGCGTCGCGCTGTTCTCCAATTTCACCTACGCGCTGGAACGCCCGGCCGACGGCGACCAGTTCGCCCAGACCGACAACCGCAAGGTCTACGGCCTGGCCGCCAGCCAGACCTTCGACCACCTGCTCGGCAGCCTGCCGGCGCGCAGCGAGGTCGGCCTGCAAGTCCGACAGGACCGCGCCCGGGTCGGGCTGTTCGACACGGTGGCACGCCAGACCACCGGCACGACGCGCGACGACCAGGTGCGGCAGTCGCTGCTGGGCCTGTACGGCCAGACCGCCGTCGAATGGACGCCCTGGCTGCGCAGCGTGGTCGGGCTGCGGGCTGACCAGGCGCGGTTCCAGGTCGACAGCCTGTCGCAGCCGCTCAATTCGGGTGATAGCAGCGACCACCTGCTGTCGCCCAAGCTGTCGCTGATCGCCGGCCCCTGGGCCCGCACCGAGCTGTTCTTCAACGCCGGGCGCGGATTCCACAGCAACGATGCGCGCGGCACCACCGCCCGGGTCGACCCCCGCAGCGGCGCCGCGGTCGACGCGGTGGCCGGGCTGGTGGCCTCGAAAGGGGTTGAACTGGGCGCGCGTACCGAGTGGATCCCCGGCCTGCAGAGCTCACTGGCGTTGTGGCAGCTGGATTTCGACTCGGAGCTGGTCTATGTCGGCGACGCCGGCGCCACCGAGGCCAACCGGCCCAGCACCCGGCGCGGCGTGGAGTGGAACAACCGCTGGGCCGCCCTGCCCTGGCTGCTGGTCGACGCCGACCTGGCCTGGACCCATGCCCGCTTTGCCGACGCCGACCCGGCGGGCAACCGCATCCCGAACAGCGTCGACAAGGTGGCGTCGGTGGCCGTCACCGCGCGCGACGGCGGGCCGTGGTCGGCCAGCCTGCAGTGGCGCTACCTCGGCACCGGGCCGCTGATCGAGGACAACAGCGTGCGCTCGACGTCGTCGCTGACGGCCAACCTGCGCATCGCCCGCAAGCTGTCGCGCCACACCGAGCTGACGCTGGACGTCTTCAACCTGTTCGACCGCCAAGTCAACGACATCCAGTATTTCTACGAGTCGCAGCTGCCGGGCGAGACCAGCGCGGTGGCCGACCGCCATGTGCACCCGGCTGAGCCGCGCCAACTGCGGTTGACGCTGGCGATGGGCTTTTAGAACCGGCTGCGCCGGCGGGTTAGCGCGCGGGGCCGGCCAGGGCGCGCAGCATCTCGGCCGCCTCCGGGCGCGCTGGCTGCAGCTGCGCCAGTTCGATCAGCAGCGCCTGCGCGCCGGGCTTGTCGACGCGTGCCAGCGCAGCGACCATGCGCAGCAGCGGGTCGTAGGCGGGGCGGAAGTCGGGGCTGGTGCGCAGCACCGCCAGCAAGGGCTGGCCGACCTGCGCCAGCATCTGCCGCACGTCGGCCGAAGGCTGCACGCCGCGGCCCAGCGCGATGAACTGGTCGCGGGCCTGCCGGTAGGCGGCCAGCCGGGACGCCCAGGCCGGGTCGGCCGGCGGATCCAGCAGTTCGCCATCGGCCACGCCCAGCTGGCCCAGCAGCGCCACCAACCGGTCGCGCGGCTGCGAGTCGGGCGCGTAGGTGATGCGCGGCGCACGGTAGGCGACCACCGGGTGGTCGTCGGTGTTGATCGCCGCATCGCCGGCAAAACGTGTCAGCGCACGCGGTCCGGCGATGAAGCTGCCCAGCACCGCGAACTCGTCGCCCAGGCCGAAATCGGCCGCCGGCCGGGGCAATGCCACGCTGGCCAGTCGCGACTGCAGCTGGCGCAGGTCGAACCGACCGCCATCCTGCCGCGCCACCAGGCCCAGCACGGGGGTGTCGAGGCTGTGGGTGGCCAGCATCGCCGTCGCGCCGGGGTAGACGGTGACGAAGGCGCGCACGATGCTGCGCAGGGTGTTCAGGTCGAGCTGGTGCAGCGGCAGCCATTGGCAATACAGGCCGCCCGCGGCCAGCCGGCCCTGCACCGCGCGGAAATGCTCCACCGTGTACAGCGCACCCGAGCCGCTGCGGGCCGGGTGGAAGTTGTCCGACACGATCAGGTCGTAGCCCGCCCCACCGGCCCGAACGAAGCGGCGGGCATCGGCGGCAATCAAGTGCAGGCGCGGGTTCGGCACCCCATCGCCGAAGGCCTGGGTGAAGTGGGCCGAGGCGCTGATCACCTCGGGCAGCAGTTCCACCGCGTCGACCTGCAACTGGCGGTCTTCGGCGGCCGACGACGCCGTCATGCCGGTGCCCAGGCCCAGGAACAGCGCACGCCGCGGCGCCGGGTGCAGCAGCAGCGGCAGCAGCGCCTGGCGGGCGTCGGCCAGCAGGCTGGAACTGCTGCCCTCCTGCTGACGGTTGTCGATGCGCAGGCGCGACACGCCACTGGCATCTTCGACCACGCTGACCGCGGCGCGGGCGCCCTCCTGGTAGCTGACGATCCGGCCACCTTCGGGCAGGTCGACGAAGCGCAGCGGCGGCGCCCACACGCCCAGCCCCAGCGTGGCCACCGCGCACAAGACCAGCGCCGGCCTGCGCCAGGCCCGCCAGGATGCCAGGCCCAGGTAACCGCCGGCGATGACCAGCAGCGCCCCCTTGGCGCCCAGCGCTGGCACCGCCAGCACGCCGAACAGCAGCGGCGCGGCCGCCGCGCCCAAAGTGTTGAAGCCCAGCGACCGGCCGAAGCCGATGCCCAGCGACCGGGCCTGGGTGGCCAGGTGGCTGAACAGCACGCCCATCAGCAGGGTGGGCGGCCCGAAGGCGGCCAGCGCCAGCAGCGCCTCGGCCGCCAGCGCAGCGGCCATGCCGGGGCCCAGCGCCTGCAGGATGGCGGCCTTCACCGTCTCGGCGCTCCACAGGCTGGCGGTGCCCAGCAGGCAGGCGGCGGCCAGCACCCAGAGCAGGCGGTCGCGCAGGCCGTCGGGCGCCGGGTGGTGGGCCAGCCAGCGTTGGTAGGCGGCCGCACCGATGGCCGTGCCCACCAGGTACACCGCCAGCAGCAGGGCAAAGGTGTAGACGGTGTTCTCGGCCACCTGGCTGAGCACGCGCACGACCAGCACCTCGTAACCGATGCCGAGCAGGCCGGTCAGCAGCAGCAGCGCCAGCAGCCGGGTCTCGGCCGAAGGCGCCGCGGCGGCCCGAACCGGCGCAGCGGGCAGCGGCACCGGCACCGGTGGCATCGGGCCGGGCTCGGCGCGGCCCAGCCAGCCCAGCGCCAGCCCGGCGCAGGCCAGGTTGAGGGCCACGCAGACCAGCGCGGTGGTGGCCAGGCCGTAGGCGGGCACCAGCCAGAACGCGGCAGCCAGCACCCCCGCCACCGCGCCGAAGGTGTTGCCGGCATACAGCGCGGCCAGTGCGCTGCCCTGGCCGTGCCAGGCGCCGAGCACACGCTCCATTGCCGGCAGCGTGGCGCCCATCGCCGCGGTGGCCGGCAGCAGCAGCAGGAACGTACCGCCAAAGGCCACCGCCCACTGCCAGGCCGCCGAAGGCTGAGCGCCGGTCCAGGCCAGCAGGCTGCTGCTGACTGGCGCGATCAGCAGTGCCAGCGCCAGGCCCCAGGCGGCGATCAGCAACTCGCAGCCGGCGTACCAGCGCGCGGGATGGCGGCTGCGCTCGATGCGTGCGCCCAGCACCAGCGCGCCCAGCGCCAAGCCGCCGAAGAAGGCCGCCACCACCGCCAGCACGGCGGCAGCCTCGTGGCCCAGCCACAGCGCGCTCTGCTGGGTCCAGACGATCTGGTAACCCAGGCCGGCGAAGCCTGAGGCCAGCATCAGCAGCAGCGCCACCAGCCGGCGCTGGCCGGTCATCGTCACGGGCCCACGGGCCGGTGGATCAGCCGAGGCATCGGCCGCCGAAGCCGCCCCGGAACCTACCGCAGCACCCACCGCAGCACCCACCGCCGCATCAGCCATTGAAGGCGACGGTGTAGCCCCAGGAGTCGAGCCGGGTGGGGATGGCGTTGAACGCCATCGTGATGCGCCGCTGGCCCGGGTTGGGCGGAACGGCGTGCATCAGGTAACTGGGAAACAGCACCAGATCGCCCGGCTGCGGCGCGGGGCTGACCCATTTGTCGGCACTGTAGGGGCCGGGCGTGGTGCCGGCATGGTCGTTCTTGAAGGCGAAATCGTGGCCGCCGGGCGACTTCATGAACACCGTCTGCGACGCGGGATCGGTCGGCGTCAGGTAGACCACGCCGGAGATGAAGCTGTTGGCATGGTTGTGCATCGCCTGGCGGCCACCGGTGTCCAGCAGGTTGACCCACATCTCCTTGAGCGACCAGCCCAGGCGCTCGCCGAACATCAGCGCGCCGAAATCCACCAGCTTTGGCGTGATGATCTCGGCGGCCTGGATGAACAGCGGGCTGTCAGCCGGGCGCAGCAACTCGGTATGCGAGAGATTCGACGACGAATGGTTGTCGCGCGTGGCCAGGGCGCTGAAATGCTGCACCAGACTGGCCACCAGCAACGGTGGCAGGCCACCGGGCACGCGCATGAAGGGGGTCGGAAAGAGGTCGATGACTTCGGTCATGGCGGGCACGGGAGGAAAGCAGATCCGGCAATGCACAGAAGCGCCCAACGGGCGCTTCTGCTGAAAGGGGCCATCGCGGCGTGGCGGCGCCGGCCCCGACGCTGCTGTCGATCAGCCCTGGCGGCGGCGCACCATGAAGCCGAGGGCCAGCAGGCCGGCCATCATCATGGCGTAGGTCTCCGGCTCGGGCACGGCGGTGATGCTGATGTTGTCGAAACCGGCCAGGCCGGCGGCAGTGCCGAAAGTGACCGAACGGGCCACGCCGGCGAAGCTGCTCGACAGCAGGTCGAAGCGGCAGAACGGCGTGTCGCTGCAGCCGCGCTGGGCGTTGCCCACCAGGTTGAACGAGGCCAGCAGGTCGCCGGTGGCATCGAGGCCGGCGTAGACATTGACGCCTTGCGCGACGAACTGGGTCGCCGAGTAGTGGAAGCTGATGCTGTCGACGAAGCCTGCGGCGACGTTCATCGTGGCGGCCGCGCCCACCGGGGCCAATGCGCCGACCGGCGACGGTGCGTTGGAGAAATACGGGCCGGCGCCGTCGTCGTTGCGCACGGTCAGCGCGTCGAGGCCGAACGACACGCCCAGCGCGGGGCCGGTGGCGCCGGCGCTGTCCATGCCGCCGTTGTAGTACTCGGCGATCGAGGC
This sequence comes from Burkholderiales bacterium, assembly GCA_038211805.1. Taxonomy (GTDB): domain Bacteria; phylum Pseudomonadota; class Gammaproteobacteria; order Burkholderiales; family Burkholderiaceae_C; genus Pseudaquabacterium. The sequence continues at coordinate 6,358 of JBBQVF010000142.1, forward strand.
AAAGCTGGTGGGCGTCTCGAAGTCGAGCAGCACCGGCGCATTGGCATGGGCCAGCGAGGCGGACAAGACGCTGCTGATCAGGATGGCGATCTGTTTCATGTGAGGACTCCAGGACGGGGTGGGGCAGGAAGGCCGGGCTGCACAAGCACGGCCCGATGAAGCGACTGGACGAGAGTCTCGACGGGCCGTGCGACAGGGGCGTGACGGCCACCACCCGCCGCGGGCCCTAGGAGCGTGGGCGGCAGAAGGAATCGTCGCGAGCCGGGTGGAGCGAGAGCCCAATTTGTCGCCGGATTCGAGGCGCCTACCGGGTGGTAGGCAACGAAAAGCCGGTGCAAAGTGGGACTCGCTGCCGCCTGGCGCAGCAGATTTCTATCTGCCGCCCACGCTCCTAGCCCCCCTCGGTCCGGGGGGTGCCCAGCATCGGCTTCGAATGGCCGGTGGTTGTCACTGCGCAGTCATGGCGCAGTCACGGCCGCTCCAGACACTCCATGTGACTTGAAGTGAATCAAGTTACCGCGGCAGGTTGCCGACGCAACGCAGGTGGCCCATCGGCCAGCAGGAGCAGGTCCCATGGACAACATGTTTGACAGGCGCCGGATGCTGCGCAGCGGGCTGGCCCTGGCGGGCGCCGCATGGCTGCCGGTGGCGAACGGCTGCGAAGTGCAGGCCGAATTCTTGCGCGTGACCCACCCCTGGACCCGCGCCACCGCGCCCGACGCCGAGTTCGGCGTGCTGTGCATGCGCATCGACGAGGTGACCGCCGACGACCGGCTGATCGGCGTGCAGACGCCAGTGGCCGATGGCGTCGAGTTGTCCAGTGCCCTGCGCGGTGTGCCGCTCGACCTGGCCATCCCCGCTGGCAGCAGCCTCGACCTGCACGAGCACGGCCTGCACCTGCGAATGGCGCCGCTGCGCCTGACCCTTCATGCCGGCCGCAGCTACCCGCTGCAGCTGACCTTTGCCCGCAGCGGCGTGGTGCGCGCCACGTTGTCCGTGGACTTCCAGCGCTTTGCCTGAAGCCGGGCAACACACCCCATCGCGACATTCACCCCCCCTATTTACCCGAGGAACAAACCCATGAGCTTCACACCCCGCAAGACCCCGACCGCACTGGCCACCGCCAGCGCCATCGCCGCCATCGCGCTGCTGGCCGTCGCCCAGCCGGCACTGGCCGGCAAGACCGCCGGCACCTACGTGTCGGGTGACTTCCACAACCACAGCACCTGCTCGGACGGCTCGATCTCGATGCAGAAGCTGGTGAAGAAGTCGACCGACAAGGTCGACACGCCGTGGGGCCTGGACTGGTTCGTGCAGGCCGGCCATGGCGGCAGCGGCAACCGCAATTGCACGCTGGCCGAAGACGCCAGCCTGGCCACGCCGGCCTACCCGCTGGTCTACTCGACCACCGGCGTGCTGCAAGGCCCGACCACCACCTGGCAGAACACCAACCCGGCCGTCAACCCCAAGGGCTTGGTGAGCGGCAGCACCCCCAACCAGCGCATGTGGCGCTGGCAGGCCTTGCAGGAATTCCAGTACCCGGTGCTGGAGTACCTGGCCGCGCTGCAGAACAAGCCGATGTTCCTGGGCGTGGAGTCGGTCGTGGCCGGCCACGAGCACACCTCGATGGCCGTGATCACCGGCCAGATGCCGCTGTCGCTGGACAACAAGCCACTGCCCACCACCGCCGGCTACACCGCCAGCGGCAATGCCAGCGCGCTGGCGCAGTGGGAATACTGCTTCGACCGCAACGACACCGACACCAGCCGCGGCAACACCACCGCTGGCGGCGCCATCGGCAACAACTGGAACTGCTCGGTCACCGGCAGCCTGAACGCCGCCGACACCAGCTGGAGCGCCGTCGCCCAGAAGCTGATCCCCGCCACCGGCACCGGCACTGGCGAGCGCGGCCACCTGAAGACGGTGGAGGCGGTGAAGTGGATGAAGGAGTTCCACCCGAACGGCAGCTACTACATCCCCGCCCACCTGGAGCGCGCCGGCCCGTTCAACCCGAACGGCAACAACGGCTTCAACGTCGAGCACCTGCGCAACTTCAACAACGCGGCGCCGATGGTCGCCTTCGGCATGGAGTCCCAGCCCGGCCACGGTGCGTCGTCCGACCGCGGCGAGTACCTGCCCCGCCGCCAGACCATCAACGGCGTGTTGACCGACTCGGCCGGTGGCACCACTTTCGGCGGCACCGGCGTGTACGCTGCCCAGGTCGGTGGCGTGTGGGATGCGCTGCTGGGTGAAGGCCGCAACTTCTGGTTCTTCGCCAGCTCCGACTGGCACAACCGCGGCAGCTTCGGCCCGGATGACCGCCGCAGCACGCAAGACTTCTACCCCGGCGAGTACCAGCGCAACTACACCCTGGTGCGCAACGGCGGCGACAAGCTGCGGCCGCAGAGCATCGTCGACGGCCTGCGCACCGGCAACAACTACGCAACGAGCGGTCAGTTGATCGACCGCCTGTCCTTCGTGGCTTGCGTGTCCTACCCCGGCCTGGGTGCCCGCACCAATGCGGCGGTGGAAGCGCTGGCCCTGACTGCTGCCCGCGGCAAGACCGACATCGACGTGGCCGGCTGCGCCACCATGGGCGAGAAGCTCAAGGTGCGCCCGGGCGCCGAGATCGTGGTGGCGGTGGTGGTGCGTGACCCGTCGGGCACCAACTACTCGCCCTACAGCTTTGCCAACCCGTCGCTGGCCCAGGTCGGCATCAACCAACCGCTGAACAAGCCGGTGCTGGCGCATGTCGACCTGATCCGCGGCATGGTCACCGGCTACAAGGCGCCTGGCAGCGCCGACTACGCCGGCCAGTGGCCTGCCAATGCGGCCTGGATGAACACGGACCCGACCTCGCCGGACTTCGGCAAGACCACCGGCCTGGGCTCGGTGCCGGCGGCTGCGAAGAACACCAGCGCAGCGGTGATCCGCAGCTTCAGCAACACCACCGGTGGCTGGGCCAGCGCGGGCGACGAGTACCTGAAGATGAGCTACCGAATCCCGGCGGTGCAGGCGTCGCAGTACGTGCGTTTGCGTGGCAGCAACCTGCCGGCCTCGGTGCCGTTCGAGACCGACGCCAACGGCAACCCGCTGGCCGACGTGTACACCAACTCGGGCAACGGCGCATCCGATCTGGCCAACCTGCGCATTCCCTGCAAAGCGACTGGCGGCAGCACCGAGTTCGACCAGTGCCCGTCGCACCTGCCGGTGGTCAATGGCCAGAAGATGGTGGCGGTCGACGTGGCCGCCTGGGCCGACCTGTCGTTCTACAGCAACCCGATCTTTGTCGAAGTGTCGGGTTCGAACATGGTCGCTGGCGTCAGGTAAGCCTGTCTGACGCACTGACCCCGGAAGCGCCGCGCGGCCAATGAAATTGTTTTAGGTCGGCATTTCAGCTGTTTAATGCTGTTTTACAACGTGATAAAAGGATTCTTTTCCCGGAATAATTATCCTTTTCGATCATTAGGACAATGCACTTTGAAAAATATTCCGGATTTCAACAACCGAATGAATTCTTTATTACTT
>JBBQVF010000143.1:0-9420 GCA_038211805.1 Burkholderiales bacterium
GAGCGGGCCGAGTTCGCCAAGGAGCTGGGCTCGGTGGTGATCATGCTCGACCTGGTAATCGGCTGGAGCGCGATCCAGAGCATGGCCGGCTGGGCGCGCAAGAACGACATGATCGTGCACATGCACCGTGCCGGCCACGGCACCTACACCCGGCAGAAGAACCACGGCGTGAGCTTCCGCGTCATCGCCAAGTGGCTGCGCCTGGCCGGGGTGGACCACCTGCACACCGGCACGGCGGTGGGCAAACTGGAAGGCGACCCGATGACGGTGCAGGGCTACTACAACGTCTGTCGCGATGCGTACACCAAGCAAGACCTGCCGCGCGGCCTGTTCTTCGACCAGGACTGGGCCGACATGCGCAAGGTGATGCCGGTGGCCTCGGGCGGCATCCATGCCGGCCAGATGCACCAGCTGATAGCCCTGTTCGGCGACGACGTGATCCTGCAGTTCGGCGGCGGCACGATCGGCCACCCGGCCGGCATCCAGGCCGGCGCGGTGGCCAACCGGGTGGCGCTGGAATGCATCGTCAAGGCGCGCAACGAGGGCAAGGACATCCAGAACGAAGGGCCGGAGATCCTGCGCCGCGCGGCGCAGACCTGCAGGCCGCTGAAGCAGGCGCTCGACACCTGGGGCGACATCTCGTTCAACTATGCCTCGACCGACACCAGCGACTACGCGACCACGCCGTCCGTCGCCTGAACCCCCCTGGATTGAAGGAGCCACCACCATGATGACCAACCCCACCGGCCGCATCACCCAGGGCATGTTCAGCTTCCTGCCCGATTTGAGCGACGAGGAGATCGCGCTGCAGATCGACTATGGCCTGGCCAGGGGCTACGCCTGGAGCATCGAATACACCGACGACCCGCACCCGCGCAACACCTACTGGGAGATGTTCGGCATGCCGATGTTCGACCTGAGCGATGCCGCCGGCGTGATGATGGAGCTCGCCAGTTGCCGCGCCACGTTTCCCCAGCACTACATCCGCCTGATGGCGTTCGACTCGACCCGCAACGTCGAGAGCATCACGATGAGTTTCATCGTCAATCGGCCGGCCCACGAGCCGGGCTTCGGCCTGACGCGGCAGGAGGTGGCGGGCCGCACCGTGCGCACCACCGTGCACAGCTACGCCACCGACAAGCCCGAAGGTCAACGGTATTAGACCCACCCAAGCCCGTCCCCGAAGCGCCCGACCATGGCCACGCCCCTCTACACGATTCCCGGCTCCCAGCCTGCCGCTGCCGCACCCGTGGCGTCGCCAGCGGCAAGCAGCCCGGCGCCGGCGCGCACCGTCAACGAGGTGTTGGCGCAGAGCCAGGTGATGGCGGTGATCGACGAGCTCGACCGCGACCTGATCGGCCTGGTGCCGGTGAAGGCCCGCATCCGCGACATTGCCGCGCTGTTGGTGATCGAGAAGCTGCGCGGGCAACTGGGCCTGGCGGCGAACAAGCCGTCGCTGCACATGTGTTTCTCGGGCAACCCCGGCACCGGCAAGACCACCGTGGCGCTGCGCATGGCGCAGATCCTTCACCGCCTGGGCTATGTGCGCAAGGGCCAGGTGGTGAGCGTGACGCGCGACGACCTGGTCGGCCAGTACATCGGCCACACGGCACCCAAGACCAAGGAAGTGCTGAAGAAGGCGATGGGTGGCGTGCTGTTCATCGACGAGGCCTACTACCTGTACCGGCCCGAGAACGAGCGCGACTACGGCCAGGAGGCGATCGAAATCCTGCTGCAGGTGATGGAGAACCAGCGCGACGACCTGGTGGTGATCCTGGCTGGCTACAAAGCGCGCATGGACACCTTCTTCCAGAGCAACCCGGGCATGAGCTCGCGCATCGCCCACCACCTCGACTTCCCCGACTATTCGGGCGGTGAACTGCTGCAGATCGCCGACCGCATGTTGACCGACAGCCATTACCGATTCGGCCCTGGCGCGCGCGAGGCCTTCGACGACTACCTGCAGCGCCGCCTGCAGCAGCCGCACTTTGCCAACGCGCGCAGCGTGCGCAATGCGCTCGACCGCATGCGCCTGCGCCAGGCCAGCCGGCTGTTCGCCGACGGCGACAGGCCGTTGAGCGCCGGCGACCTGAGCACCCTCGCCGAGAGCGACATCCGCGCCAGCCGGGTGTTTAGCTTGTCGGCATCCACAGCGCACTGACCCATCGAGCCCACCATGCACCTCGGCCGCACCACCCTCTCGAAGTTCCTGATCCAGCAACTGCAAGGCGCCGACGACCAGGGCAAGCTGGCCGCCTTGCTGGTCGACGTGGCCGCCGCGGTGAAGGCAATCTCGGCCATGACGGCCAAGGGTGCCCTCGGCGGCATGACCGCCGATATCAAGTTCGGCGGCATGACCGCCGATGCCAAATCCGGCGGCTACCTCGGCGCCATCGACCAGCACAACGTGCAGGGCGAGCAGCAGAAGAAGCTGGATGTGCTGGCCAACAACGCGATGGTGGCGTCCACCGAATGGGGCGGCCTGGTGGCCGGCCTGGCCAGCGAGGAACTGGACGAGCCCTATGTCATCCCCGACGGCTACCCGCGCGGCCCCTACCTGCTGATCTTCGACCCGCTGGACGGCTCTTCGAACACCGACGTGAATGTCTCGGTGGGCACCATCTTCTCGGTGCTGCGGCACGACAGTGCCGAGCCGCCAGCGATCGCCGACTACCTGCAGCCCGGCACCCGGCAGGTGGCGGCCGGCTATGCGATCTACGGCCCGGCAACGATGCTGGTGCTGAGCGTGGGCAAGGGCACGCATGGTTTCACGCTCGACCGCGAGATCGGCAACTTCATCCTGACCCACCCCAACCTGGCGATTCCCGAGGACACCAGCGAGTTCGCGATCAACACCAGCAACGCCCGCTTCTGGGAGCCGCCGGTGCACCGCTACGTCACCGAATGCCAGGCCGGCAAGGGCGGCGACCGCGGCCGCGACTTCAACATGCGCTGGATCGCCAGCATGGTGGCCGAGGTGCATCGCATCCTGATGCGCGGGGGCGTCTTCATGTACCCCAGGGACACCAAGGACCCCACCAAGCCCGGCCGGCTGCGGCTGATGTACGAGGCCAATCCGATCGCCATGCTGGTCGAGCAGGCGGGCGGCGCCGCCAGCACCGGGCGCCAGCGCTTGATGGACGTGACGCCCGAGCAACTTCACCAGCGTGTGCCGGTGATCCTGGGCTCGAAGAACGAGGTGCAGCGCATCGGGCGCTACCACGCCGAGCATGCGGCCGGCCACGACCGGCCCTACGACTCGCCGCTGTTCAACGAGCGCTCGTTGTTCCGCGCTCGCGAATTCAACTGAGCAGGAGCTGTCCATGTCGCAGAAGCACCCCATCATCGCGGTCACCGGCTCGTCGGGCGCCGGAACCACCACGGTGATGAAGAGCTTTGCCCACATCTTCCGCCGCGAGAAGATCGCGGCGCAGGTGATCGAGGGCGATTCCTTCCACCGCTTCAACCGGCTGGAGATGCGCGAGAAGGTGCGCGCCGCCGACCACGGCGAAGGGCCGCAGATCAGCCACTTCGGCCCCGAGAGCAACTTGCTGGCCGAATTGGACGGCAGCTTTGCCGGCTACGCGCAGAACGGCGGTGGCGACGTGCGCCGCTACATCCACGACGCCGCCGAGGCCCGCGAACTGGGCGGCGAGCCCGGCACCTTCACGCCCTGGCAACCGATGGGCGCCAGCGACCTGCTGTTCTACGAAGGCCTGCATGGCGGCTTCAGCGGGCCTGGCGTGGATGTGGCGCGCCATGTCGACCTGCTGGTGGGCGTGGTGCCGATCATCAACCTGGAGTGGATCCAGAAGCTGCACCGCGACCAGAACCTGCGCGGCTACAGCCAGCAGGCGGTGGTCGAGACCATCCTGCGCCGCATGCCCGACTACGTGAACCACATCTGCCCGCAGTTCAGCCGCACCCATGTCAACTTCCAGCGCGTGCCGACGGTGGACACCAGCAACCCGTTCATCGCCGCCGACATCCCCAGCGCCGACGAGAGCATGGTGGTGATCCGCCTCGCCAAGCCGCGCGGCATCGACTTTCCGTACCTGATGTCGATGCTGCACGGCTCGATGATGACGCGGCCCAACACCATCGTGATCCCGGGCGGCAAGATGGGCCTGGCGATGCAGTTGATCTTCACGCCGATGATCCTGCGGCTGATGGACCTCAAGCGCCGCGCTGGGTAACTTCCCCCCCCCGAAGCGCCTGCGGCGTCCTTGCAGGCCGCGCTGGGCCAGAGGCCCAGCCCTTCGGCAGGCACAAACGGCTGGCCGTTTGTGTCCGGCCTCAGCCCCTCCAGGGGGGCGACGCCAGTGGCCCGGCAGAGCCGGTTCCACGGCGTCTGCTTGAGATGTCGCTCGCTTCGCTTCGCTCCAAACACCGGAGATTTCATGGAACTGAACACTTCTTTGCCTTTGGGCCGCCGCATGGCCGACAGCCTGCGCATGCTGGCGGTGGACGCGGTGCAGCAGGCCAACAGTGGCCACCCCGGTGCGCCGATGGGCATGGCCGAGATGGCGGTGGCGCTGTGGACGAAGCACCTGAAACATGCGCCGACCGATCCGCACTGGGCCGACCGCGACCGTTTCGTGCTGAGCAACGGCCATGCGTCGATGCTGCTTTACGCGCTGCTGCACCTGACCGGCTATGACCTGCCGATGGCCGAGATCCAGCGCTTCCGCCAACTGTGCAGCAAGACCCCCGGCCACCCCGAGGTGGGCCACACCCCGGGCGTCGAGACCACCACCGGCCCGCTGGGCCAGGGCCTGGCCAACGCGGTGGGTTTCGCGCTGGCCGAAAAGCTGCTGGCGGCCGAGTTCAACCGCGACGGCCACGTCATCGTCGACCACCGCAGCTGGGTGTTCCTGGGTGACGGTTGCCTGATGGAGGGCATCAGCCAGGAGGCGATCTCGCTGGCCGGTACGCTGGGCTTGGGCAAGCTGATCGCGCTGTACGACGACAACGGCATCAGCATCGACGGCGACGTGGCGGGCTGGTTCGGCGACGACACGCCGGCGCGCTTTCGGGCCTGCCGCTGGACCGTCATCGGCCCGATCGACGGCCACGACCTGGCCGCGCTGGACACCGCGCTGGCGCAGGCCACTGCGGCCAGCGCGTTGCCCGGCGTCAAACCGACGTTGATCGTCTGCCGCACCACCATCGGCAAGGGCGCGGCGGGCGTCGAGGGCACGGCCGACGTGCACGGCGCGCCTTTGGGCGTGGCCGGCGTGGCGGCGCTGCGCCAGCGACTGGGTTGGACCGCGCCGCCGTTCGAGGTGCCCGACGACCTGCGCGCTGCCTGGGACGCGCGCGAGGCCGGCGCCGCCCGCCAGCGCGACTGGACCGAGCGGTTCGCCGCCTACCAGGCTGCGCACCCCACGCTGGCCGCCGAGTTCAAGCGCCGCATGGCCGGTCGGCTGCCGGCCGGCTGGGCCACCAACGCCGACGCGGCCGTAGTGGCGCTGGCTGAAGCCGCCAGCAAGCCCGTGGCCACCCGCCGGGCTTCGCAATTGGCGCTGGATGGCCTGGCGCCGCTGCTGCCCGAGATCTTTGGCGGCTCAGCCGACTTGACCGGCTCCAACCTCACCGACTTTGCCGGCCACCGCCCGGTGGGGCCGGGCCGCGCCGGCAACTACCTGAGCTACGGCGTGCGCGAGTTCGGCATGGCAGCGGTGATGAACGGCATCGCGCTGCACGGCGGGCTGCTGCCGTTCGGCGGCACCTTCCTGACGTTTTCCGACTACAGCCGCAACGCCATCCGCATGGCCGCGCTGATGCGCCTGCGGGTGGTCCACGTCTTCACCCACGACTCGATCGGTCTGGGCGAGGACGGCCCGACCCACCAGCCGATCGAGCAGGTGTCCTCGCTGCGCCTGATCCCCGGGCTGGATGTCTGGCGGCCGGCCGACGCGCTGGAAACCGCCGTGGCCTGGGTGCAGGCGCTGCAGCGCGAAGGCGCCGACGCCGGCCCCAGCGCCTTGATCCTGTCGCGCCAGGCGCTGCCGATCGCCGCGGCGCCTGCGCAGCGCGGCGACATCGCACGTGGCGGTTATGTGCTGAAGGATGCCCCCGCCGGCCGCCCGGCGCGGGCGGTGATCATCGCCACCGGCAGCGAGGTGGGCTTGGCGCTGGCCGCCCAGGCCAGGCTGCTGGACGAGGAGGGCATCGCGACCCGCGTGGTCTCGATGCCTTGCACCCAGCGCTTCGATGTCCAGGGCCCGGCCTGGTGCGATGCGGTGCTGCCGTCGGCGCTGCCGGTGGTGGCGGTCGAGGCCGGTCAGCCCGACGGCTGGTGGCGCTACACCGGCCGCGGCGGGGCGGTGATCGGCATCAGGCGCTTCGGCGAGTCGGCGCCCGGCGCTGCCCTGATGAAGCACTTCGGCTTCACCGCCGACGCGGTGATGGCCGCCGTGCGCCAGCGCGTGGCCGGCATGCCGTGACACCGTTGACAATCCAATTTTTTCTGGATTCCGCATGAAACAGCCTGCCGTCATCGCTCCCAGCATCCTCTCGGCCAACTTCGCCCGCCTGGGCGACGACGTGGCGCGGGTGGTCGAAGCCGGCGCCGACTGGATCCACTTCGACGTGATGGACAACCACTACGTGCCCAACCTGACCTTCGGGCCGATGATCTGCGAGGCGCTGAAGCCCTACGCCGGCCGGGCGATGATGGACGTGCACCTGATGGTCGAGCCGGTGGATGCGCTGGTGCCGCAGTTCGCCAAGGCCGGCGCCGGGCTGATCAGCTTCCACCCCGAGGCCAGCCGCCATGTCGACCGCACGCTGGCGCTGATCCGCGATGCCGGTTGCCAGACCGGCCTGGTGTTCAACCCGGCCACGCCGCTGGCCTGGCTCGATCATGTGATGGACAAGCTCGACCTGGTGATGCTGATGAGCGTCAACCCTGGTTTTGGCGGCCAGAGCTTCATCCACGCCACGCTGCCCAAGCTGGCGGCGGTGCGCCAGCGGCTGGACGCCTATGCCGCCGTCAGCGGCCGCAGCATCCGGCTGGAGGTCGATGGCGGTGTCAAGCCCGACAACATCGCCGAGATCGCCGCCGCCGGCGCCGACACCTTCGTCGCCGGATCGGCGGTGTTCGGCAGCGCCGACTGGGCGGCCACCATCGCGGCCTTGAAACGCGGCGCCGCCTGATTGTCACCGGCGGTCGCCAAGAGCGGGCGGGCAGGGCAGCGACCCGCATGTCGACGATTCGTTCTATACCCGCCCGGCCCCCGCGGCGCCCGCTGCGCCCGCTGCGAGCGTTGATCTGGGACGTCGACGGCACGCTGGCCGAGACCGAGGAAGCCGGCCACCGCCTCGCTTTCAACGAGGCCTTCGCCCACCAAGGTTTGCCCTGGCACTGGGATCAGGCCACCTACCGCGAACTGCTGGCGGTCACCGGCGGCCAGGAGCGGCTGCGCGCCTGGTGGCAGCGGGTCGACCTGATGGCGGCCACCGCACCGGCTGCCGCGGTGGTCATCGCCCGGCTGCACCAGGACAAGAACCAGCGCTATGCCGCGCGGGTGGCGGCGGGGCAGGTCGTGCTGCGGCCGGGGGTGGGCCGGTTGTTGCGGGCGGCCCGGGCGGCCGGGCTGCTGCAGGCCATCGCCACCACCACCTCGCCCGCCAACGTGGCGGCACTGCTGACCGCCACGCTGGGTGACGGGCCAATGAATGGCGCAGCCGGCGTTGACGGATCGCCGGGCGCCACGCCAGCAGGCCTGTTCAGCGTGGTGGGCGCCGGCGACAGCGTGGCGCGCAAGAAGCCGGCGCCCGATGTCTACCGGTGGGTGCTGGACCGCCTGGGTCTGCAGGCCGACGAATGCCTGGCGATCGAGGACTCGGCGCCCGGCGTGGCCGCCGCCCAGGCGGCCGGCCTGGCGGTGCTCGTGACGCGCAGCCACTACAGCGGCGGCGATCCACTGCCACCGGTGCTGGCTGACCTGGACGGGCTGGGCGAACCTGGCGCGCCGGCCAGCGGCCGGGCAGCGGGCCAGACCTGGCAGGGGGTGGTCGACGTCGCGCAACTGCAGCGCTGGTGGGCCGAGCGGGCGCCCTCAAGTCCGATCGCCAGCGGCCGATAAGCGACTAAGCGTTCGGCTGGCCACGCCGACTGCGCTATCGGAGCCCCCGTCGCGATCGCCCCGGCACCGCCCACTTCACGAGCCCTGACAACCGCCCTGCATGAGCGACCGCCGCCGCAACCCCTACCAGCTGCCGGCTCCGGCGGGCCCGCTGCTGGCCGTCGACGGCCAGATGCTGCCGGACCGGCGCTGCCCGCTGTGCCAGTTCCCGGTGGCCGGCGGGGTGCGGCCCGACAGCCGCTGCCCGCGCTGCCACAGCCCGCTGGCGGCCCTGCCCGGGCCGGGCCAGCAAGGCCATGAGGGGCTGGGCCGCCGCGGCGCGGTGCGGCGCGACCAGGGCCATGTGGCGATGGCCCACATCGGCTGGCCAGCGGCGGCCCAGCCGGTGCGCTGGCGCGACTTGTCGCTGACCGGCCTGAGCCTGTACACCGTGCAATCGCTGCCCGTCGGCACCCGGCTGCGGCTGGTCGACCCGGCGCTGGAGGTGGTGGTCGAGGTGGTGGGCTGCCGTGCGCAGGGCCTTGTGCACGTGGTGCACGCCCAGTTGCTGACCGCGCTGCTGCTGCAGTCCACCGGCGTGTTCATGTCGACACAGGCTTGAACGTTGCACGCCCGCACCGCGCGGCCCGGGCACTGTGGCAACATCGCCAACCCCACAAACCGCAATGCACCGACCCCGATGGACCTGAAACTGCCGATATTCATCCACGATGAGCTGAACGACGAGGTGATCGAATCCACCGGCGTGCTCGATCTCGCCAGCGGCGAGATCCGCGACGTCAAGTACATCGATTTCGACGTCGAAGGCGACGGCTTCCCGGCCGAGAGCCATGACTACGACTTCACCTGCGGCACGCTGAGCAACGGCAGCAAGGAGGTCGAGTTCCGCATTGAGGTCGACGTGGTCGGCCGCAAGTACTCGATCACGCCCACCGAGCTGCTCGAGCTGAAGGGCCGCGCCGCCAAACTGTTCTCGGCGCCGCCCGGCGGCCACCCGCCGCCCGAGCCACCGCCACGCCGCGGCCGGGGCAAGCCGGCCAACTGACCACCAGGTTTCTGGCATCCGGCCTTGGGGTTGGTTGCCGATCAGGTGTGTTGGCTAGCCACCGGCGGGATCCAGTGACGACGGGTTTCGGCTCGTTGCTGACTTTGAAAGTCTTCTTCGTGCCTGGTTGTCCAGCGGCGCCATGGCGCGTCCGGGCAGGCCGTGGCGCTTCACTGCGGCGGTCGTCGCTGCGCGCCGACTTCCTTGCGGTGCTCAGTCTTGCGGCCCGGTGCGCAACTCGCTACGCGCCGTGCCGGCGCTGCGCTCGAACAAGCGCATCGA